>CALCCE010000250.1 GCA_937899835.1 uncultured Flavobacteriales bacterium
ATCACATAGTTGTAGTCAATTTGAAAAAATGAAAATCTTGAGATATATACTTGTTTTACTCTTGCTCAGCACCTCTTTACAATCTGTCGCAAATGCGAAATATAAGAGTACTAAAAGAGCATCTGCAGAAATCATATCAAACACTAAAAAGTCTTTCAATATCAAAGTCAACTACTTTGATTTTTGGAATGACAGTTCTAATTACAGTGCTTTATACTTGTTTTTTAAAAGCCAAAATGAGAGTCTTGATATAGAATCAATAGAACTTGGTAACGAGTTTTTTGAAATGAAAAAGACATCTGATTCTAAGGGATTTTACCTAATTCCTACCAAAAGGAACGATTCTGAAAACTGTGTTGATATTAAAATATTTTTCGAAGAAAGCAGGCCAAATGCAAAGCCATATTGCCTTGAAATGGTTTACATCCCTGAAGGAGAATTTACTTTGGGAAGCATTAAATCTTTTGAAGATAGAAACACAAAAATTACAAGCAGAGGTTCATCAGGAGCACCACTCAATGCTTTTTTTAAATCAGGTGCAAGAGGTCAGTTTAAAGGAGCTTACCAAATAAATTCAGAAAATGAAATAAAACTTGGTGATTGTGAAGGATGTCTTAATGTTTTGGATGCCGAAATAACTGGTGTAAATACATTTTCAGGAAATAAAAAAGGAATTTTACCTAAAACTTTTCCTAAAGGTTTTGAAAGCTTTTATCAAATGCGATATGAACTTACAGAGCAACAATTCTGTGATTTCTTAAACTCATTAAGTCCTGAACAAGCAACAGAACGCATTAACTTAGACGCAACTTTTCAAGGTATTACAAGAAAAGATTATGGCAACTTCATAGACTACAATAATGGAGAATTTGTAACAACGAAACCTAATCAACCTTGTAGCTTTTTGTCTTGGAATGATTGTTTAGCATATTCAGATTGGGCAGGAATAAGAGTAATGACGGAATTGGAATTTGAAAAGTCTGCAAGAGGATTTGACAAACCAAAATTTAGAGAATTTTCTTGGGGTGGTAGTGAAATCACTAACCAATACTTTTTAGACAAAATACTTTATAAATGCGATGAGAATAGTTACTGCGTTAACGGCAATGTTCATGTTAATTATTTAGGATTCAGTAATTATAATGATGTTTGTACTCAAAATGGAAGTGACAAATCCTACATAGGATGTAGAACCTTATCTGAAGATATTAAATATCGAGGTCCATTAGAAACCGGCATACATTCTAAAGGAAAAGAATCACTGAATAGAACAACTACTGGAAGTGGTTATTTTGGCACTCTTGATTTAAGTGGAAATTTAAGAGAGCCCGTAATACCAATTGGAAGTATAGAAAGTAGAAATTATACTGGAAGTTGTGGTGATGGTATAATCACAAGTGAAGGGAAATCGGATAATAAGGATTGGTATTATTCAACCGAATCAGATTTAGTGTATGGTTACAGAGGCGGCTGTTGGGCTTTCCACGAAAATCACGCACGAATTGCAGATAGGTTCAATGTTTATCGCCAAGGTCTTGATATCAGAAAACCGTATTCTGGCTATCGTGGAGTCAAAAACTAAAATTAAATAAATATAAAATAAATATCTTTTACAGCTATTGTTTTGATTGCTTTAACTTCTTGAAATGATGAAAATAGCAACAAAAAAAGTTGACAAAAGTCAAAAAACCTGCTTAAAATCATTAGAGGAGAATTTTGACCTGCGAAACGATTCTATAATCTTTAACTCAGAAACAATAGAGAACGCCATCCTATCATCCGATATTTATGTTATATAAAGGTTTGACAAATCAATTTCTATTCATAGCCCTATCGAATAGTTATATGACAAAGGAGTTGATTCAGGAAATTGAAAATACACAAAAATCACCGCACCAGAAGGTGGAAAAACACTACTGTTCCTGAAAAAAACTCGAAGGCAAATAATTGGAAGAATTGGGATTTAAGGAAGGAGAGCAAGTTCAAATTGAACAGCAACACAACAAGCTGACGATAACACTCCACAAAGAACAAACCTTAGAATAACTGCGCCCAACAAAAGCTATACGCAATGCGGGTTTCGGTAGTAATGGAAAGGTAGGGGTTTCATAGCCACCCAAACCTTCGCTTTTACGTTTAATGAGTAAACTTAAACCCAAAAACACAGCTCTGGCTACAGTCTGTGCGACTCGAAAGGTAATCGCCTTGCAATCCCGCACTACGCATAGCCAAACCGTTGATAAAATGTTTGAACCCGATGCTTTGGTGACTACTGACAGGTTAATAGCTTACCAAACAACAGTTCAGCCTAGATTGCATGATGTATGGCTTTCTGAAGAAGGAGAAAACTTTCAATCACTTCACTGGCACATTTTTAATCTGATGGGTTGGATAAGGGAAATTCATCACCACATCTCAGCATAACATACTCAGAAATACCTCGATGGGTTCCACTTTAGGTTCAAAAACAGAAACCGGATTCAATCGGGCCCTAAAAGGTATTAAGGCTAATGACGAAAACCCCGAAAACCTCCTATTCTCAGGTTATTGCGAACTAAACCGTTAATCCATTTCAGGTTTTCAATCGCATACCACAACCCTTTCACTTACTGTTGCGGCAATACTTCTGGAATTTTGAATGGTTTTCGCGCAGGAAGGGTGGCATCCAGGTAAACCGATTCGTTGCAGACTTTCTTGCAATAGAGCCTTAAAGCGCAAATGAGTTGCTTTTGTGTGGATTAAGCTGACTCTGAATGGCAAATAAGGTTATAAACCCATTTAAAAAGCTCATCTTTTGTTATACCACAAAGCATCTTACTGAAGGAGGTATCCTTCCTCTTCAATCAGCATAGAACTGTAAGCCTGAATCGTGTTTTCGCTACAGCGTTTAACTTCCAATGTTTTCCTAAAGTTTGCAACTGCCTTATCAGCATAGCAATAGCACATTGTTTGATTAGCTATACTCCATGGGCAGGTAATCGAAACAGAATTCAATATCTTCGATTATCACATAGTTAGCTACAATTACAAAATGGAATTAATAGATAAGCAAAAAATTGAGCCGCTCTTACCAGTCCTTAAAGTTCTTTGCATTTTATCTGCATTTGGTACCACCGCATTACTATTATTCAAAGATCTTTATTTCTATGAGTGGTCTGAAAAAAAAGAAACCATTATCTATTCCATTCCAATGGTTTTCTTGTTCTTCTATTGGATGAAGTTTAAGCTGGACGAGGACCATACTTTTGATTATAGATTAATTGGATTAGATGGACTCGTAATCTTTTTGACTGCAGTGCGCCTGTTAGGTCTTCTATTTCATTCAGGACATGTATTGTTCCTCACCTATACCTTTCTAACAACCAATAGTATGACCTTTAGAATAATGTGTGTCCCAATGATATTAGTAACAGCATATTTCAAAATATTTTACTGGGGTGATTTTGTAACACCGATTGTAGGAGCTGGAATTGCTCTGCCTTTGGTCCATTACAGAAAAAAGGTAATTGAAAGATTAGGAACAGTAGCTAACAAAACCTAAAATGCATTAAAACGCAGTTGAGCCAAAAAGTTAGCCACTAATTAGAATGAGCATAGAAGAATACATAGCGGCAATGCTCCCGATGGTAGAGTTACTTGATCGCGAAAAGAAAGTGAATCCTAAGGGCTATAAAAAGAGGCAGCTTTGGTACTTATACCGACAATACTTTTATGGCTTCGCAGAATTTATAGACAGAGAGATTCTTTTTAATGCTTCGAAAAAAGCGCAAACCGAGTTTGAAATTCAGCAACCAGGAAGAAGACTTGTAAATCAAGATTGGAAAGATCAACCTCAATTTGATCAAGGAAGGAAGATTTTCAATTTAGACCATATCTACACTGGGGAAATGTTTAGAAACGCGGTTGACACCTTGATATCTGAAGATGAATTGTCAGTGGAAAAAATTGCAATGCTCATCAGAAATAATTACCGAATGGCATGGATACTAAAGGACGAAGAACGCAGGTTGCATAGATCAAAAAGAGGGAAAACTTTAAATGACGCACTTAAAGAATATAGTAAATGTGAAATTGTTCTGGAGAAAAAAGAAGAAACAGAGGCCAACAAGAGCTAAACGCCATTGAATCGAGCTTCGAATGAACGGCAGTGCAAAAACACACTTTGCTCCTTGTACCTCAATTCAAAAAATGTTTTGGAAGCTGGCAGAACTGCTTTGTAAATCTATCGGACGGTAGTGGGTCATGAAAAAAGATTGAACTGCGTTTAGCCAGAAAGTCACTATCCTTTTAAAATGAAGATATTTCTGATCCTATTACTTCTCCTCTCACTAATTACCTCAGTTTTTGGTCAAACACACTATGTATCTGACGACGACAAGCAGTATTTAGAACATGTAAAGCAAGGTGAGCACACCTTCAAAAACCACTTAAAAGACGGAAGATGGGTGTCGCTAAAATCTCGTAATGATACCACTTCAAAACACATCGTAACTTATATCAAGAACGGACTAAAAAATGGAGTTGAAAGCAGGTATTTTGCTGGGTCTGATAAGAAATACGCAGAAATTGAATACAAAGACGGCATTAAAAATGGTCGCGAAATTCATTGGAACGGGAATGGGACAGTAAAGACTATTTTGAATTATCAAAACGGTATTCTACACGGACCTGTAGTGAACAACTGGACAGAAGGTGAGAAGCACTACACCGGCTTTTTCAAAAATGGTTTTCAAGATAGCACCTGGACGTATTGGGAAAATAGCAGAAAAGACACCATCTGGATTTATTACGACGAACCTATGAAGCGTATGGAATATAAGTATGTGAATGGCAAAAAATCCCTGTGGAATGCTTGGGGTTACACCGGAACAAAAATGATTGAAAACGGCAACGGAACATTGGTGCTAAGAGAATATGACATACTAACTACTCAATACACCGGTGGACAAAAAAATGGTTTGGAAACAAGTATGTCCTTTGATAGCACACTTGAATACTCAAGAACTTATGCCAATGGGTTACTTACAAGTGAAATAACGCACAGTTCTTCTGGTGACACCCTATCTTACTTTAACTTATCTTATCCCTTACCTGTAGTCGTTGACACAGTAGAAAGGTGGGCAGACGAATACGTTAATCGTGACACCTACAACAAACTAAAATTTGACTATCAACCGAAGTACAATGGTTTGCACTTTGAGAAATTCAACAACAGAACATATAAATTTAAGGGCAAGTACTCAGATGGTGAACGTATAGGACAATGGTTTTGGTATTACCCATCGGGCGTAGTTAGAATGTTCACCAACTATGAGACCGATGAATGGAAATACTTTGACAAATCAGGCAATGAAGTCGCAACTGATTTTAACGGTGAGTACATTACCAAATTAACAGAGAGCTGGTGGTTTTTGAATGACAAAATTGACCGAGATAAAGTCATTCTTTCAATATACAATGAAAACGTTGTGACATTGAAGTTTGTTTTTAATCAAGACGGAACATATATGCTCAATGACTACTTGGAGTGTGGTAAAGATATTGGTTCAACAGGAGGCGGATGGAACATTATTGGCAATAGACTGACAATTGAATTTCCATCACAAGGTGATAATTTAGGGGAAATCAACACTTATAATTTCGAGATAGAAGAAGCAACAGGCAGTCAAATAACTTTGAAAAGAATACAATAAAAACGGCTGCTATCAAAACCTGTAGGCAACAGCACCCTGCGGGCCCGAACTGCACATCACCAAAACGTTATAGCACATTGAACAAGATAAATAGGAAAGATTTTTTAATCACTGTTTGGAGGAAGGGGATAAAACCAATTTTACTTATTGGAGTTATTTTTTTCTGCGCAAAATTCCTCTACAATGTCTTTACAGAAAGTGGAACTGAAAGATTTATAACCATACTGACGCTTGGTTTTGGACTGTTGATGTTAACGATGCATCTCTTAGGCCTTCTTTTCAAATCATTGACGGAAAAACTAAATTCCATTCTTCCAGAATCCATTAAACTTTGGATAAGGATCATTGGAAAAACCTTAAATTATATATCTCCAATAATACTGGGGATGATCATTTATAATTTCTGGAAAGAAGACTGGATAACGGCTGCAATTGTATTGGGAGTATTGTTGATACAAAAGATAGCAGAAATTATAAAAGAAGAACAGCAGGCTACAACAATGGCTAAACAACCATAGTCACCCTTCGAGATTGGCAAGGCTTTTTAGTAAAAACTTTAGCAGCAATGGTCCTAAGAAGGGTTAACCAATAACTTATCTTGGACAGCAAGTACCATTGCAGACTTATATAAAGGCCCGATGGAACACCGAAGCCTTCTTTAAGGACATCAAACAGCGGTTAAAAATCAAAACCTTCATTGGGACAAGCCACAATGCTGTGATGATACTGGTTTGGACAGCACTGATTGCTATTTTACTCTTGAAATACTTGCAGAAAAAGTCTCAATATCCTTGGTACTTGCCCAATTTAGTGTCCTTTTTGCGGATCAACCTGTTTGTGAAAATTGATTTATGGCATTGGGTGAATTACCCATTTAAACCGCCTGATACGAAATCTAAACAGCTGATGCTTTTTCACTATCGAAAAGAGAGAGTACTTGATTGTAATGATTGACTTTTTTGAAGCTTTAATCAACGTTTGTGGCGTTTTTTACTTCAGTTTAAATCGTTTGGGACAGGTGTGCATTGAGTTATCTTATATTTGTGGATCATTGATGGATAAAAGGAAATATAGTGGCATATAAATCGTTTGGAAAAATTTATTGATTTGGCTTTCTCTTTGAAATAGAAAACACGAATTTGGGCCGAAATATTACAAACTCAAACCGAATAATATTTCAATTCCTAATAGAATTTATGGATTTGAGTTTAAATGGCATTCAGATTTAGGATTTCTTGCTCGTCAGGATGAGCACTATTCATTAGGTAATAGTGATAATTTGAGAATCAAAAACTAACTAAAAACTACCGATATGAGTAAATTAGTTACAGCTTCTATCCTACTACTATTAGTTTCAATTGAATCTTTTTCTGCTACCTGCACATTCAATGGAAATGGTGATGGGACGAGCTGGACTGATGGGAGCAATTGGTCTTGTGGTTCAGAACCAGATCCTGGAAATGATAATGTTATAATACCTGCTGGCTTCAATGTCTTTAATGACGGGGGTAGCGATTATACATTCGATGGTGGTGAAAGTATCACCATCAATGGTGGTTTAAACATGGACGGGAAAAATATAATTATAAAAAGTAACGGAACGATAAATGTTTCATCAACAGCAAATATTACAAACTTATTTGCCTTACAGCTGGCAGAAAATGCAACCGGAACAATTGCATCAGGAGCGTCCTTCACAATGGAAGAACTCAAAACAGATGACAATAGTCTTTTAACAATTAATGGTGTCTTAACAGTAAAAGATAAACTTGAAAACCTAAGTGATGCTGGTATTGTCGGTGCTGGTAGCATCAATTACCAAGGTAGCAATGGAAATTTTGTCAATACCGGGACCAAAGGTATTTTTGGATGCTTCGATTCTAACGTAAACAATTGCTCTTTAAGTGGCTCTTCGCTCCCAATTGAATTACTCTTTTTTGGGGTAACGGTTATAGAGAATTCAGTTGAAATTCATTGGCAAACAGCCTCTGAAACAAACAATGACTATTTTACTATTGAACGCTCACAGGATTTATTACGTTGGAAAGAAACAGCGAGAATTGATGGGGCTGGCAACTCTTCTAAATTATTAAATTACTCTACAGTTGATAGTCCGCCAATTGTTGGCACTTATTACTATCGGTTGAAACAAACTGACTTCAATGGACAATTTGATTATTCGCATTTAGAGAGTGTACATGTAAATGAAATTTACTCTAATCTATCGTTGTCCCAATTCTCCAACGAAGTAATCATTTCAGGCAAGAATATTGATTCACAATATTTTGCAGTTTACAACACCTTAGGGCATGATGTCACTTCGCAAACAGAAAGAACAATCCAGACCAGCTCAAAAATGGTGATTAATTTATCATATTTGAAACCTGGGATATATTTCATTAAATCGACAACTACTACCAACAAAGTGTATAAGCAATAGCTAATTAAGTAACCGAATAGCGCCTCCTTATTTTTCGGTTATCATTGCCCTTAGGCAATTGAAGAACGATACAAAGTGGTCCACTTCGGCATACACGTTATGAGCGCCAGTCCTATTGGCAAATGTTCCTGTCTACTCCCAGCAATCCCATTCCGCATTTCACGCACATCAGCCACCGAAGGCATAAGGAAGTCTGACTACTGTTGCCGGGTTAGATCGTTTCTAAACGTGTTGCCCTTTGCTACAGGTTGGGCAACGTTGCCCCCTTTTCATTTTTTTAAAAGTGTTGCCCCACTTATCGGGTAGGGCAACGTTGCCCCTTTTTGATTTTTCTGAAGGCGTTGCCCCTTTTTTCTCATTTTTAAAAGTGTTGCCCCTCCACACCCATAGGGCAACGGGCATATTCCTTTCTTTTCGAAGCGTTGCTCCAGCGAAACCAAACACCCATCGCGGCCTTGCCCGCATTTTTGGCTATTGGCCAGCACCCACCTTTTGGCCATGTGCTCGTTCGGTGGACCAAAGCAACTGTTGGCCGAAACAGTAGAATGCATACACTTGAATTAAGCCTTAGGTATCGGCTCAAAGCAAGGCATGAAATTTTTTTTCCGATCCGCGCGTTACTTTTTTGAGCCACTGGCATTCCACCTGATGAAGGGCGACACCGCTTCGCCGGTGACAGGCCCGCCCTTCAAGCGATAGGGCCGCCCCAAATCCCGGTCTGAACACGATGCAAGGTGGCCCTATCGACTTTCTCAGACACCTTATTGCCTCCATGTAAGCCGACCAAGTGCTTTGGTCGGACAAGTTCAACCTATTTCAAATTTTCAACACAATGGCAGGAAACAAAGAAACTCCCCGGCAAAAAATGATTGGCATGATGTACCTGGTGCTTACCGCTCTGTTGGCACTCAACGTATCGAAAGATATTCTCGATGCTTTTGTGGTGGTGAACGATGGCCTGGAAGAAAACCTGGTGAGCTCGGACCAAAAGAGCAGCAATTTGTATTCGGAGTTTGACCTCGCCAAGCAGGTGGACCCGGTGAAGGCTACCCGTTCCTGGCAACAGGCCCAATTGGTAAAAACCCAAAGTACCAGTGTCACCGAGTTCATTGAGGCCCTTAAAAAGGAACTCTACATTAAAACAGAGGGCATTGAGGTCAATGAAGCGGACACGGCTCAATTGGCCAACCTGGACCAAAAAGACAACTACGACATTCCGACGAACCTGATGATTGGCAATTCGGAGGATGGCTCGGCCGGCAAGGCCCGGGAGTTGTTTGAGCAATTGACCCAATACCGGCAATCGCTGCTGGAGCTGATCGGCGACACACCAGAGAACCAAACCAACATTGGCTTACAACTTTCGGAGCACCCCTCACCGGAAGGGAAGCTGAGCTGGGAAATGCACCACTTCTACCACACCCCACTGGCGGCAAGCATCACCATTTTGTCGAAGTTGCAAAACGATGTGAAAAATGCGGAGTACTACACCATCAGCCGGTTGTTGGAATCGGTGACGCGTGCGGAATTTCCGATCGATACGATTGCGGCCAAGGTAATGCCGCGCAGCAATTATGTACTGTTAGGGCAAGAATACGAGGCGGATGTGTTTTTAGCGGCTTTTAGTTCTACCCGAGACCCGGAAATTTTGCTGGGCAATCTCAACGCAGGTGGCGACAATTTGGCTGCAGTGACCGATTCGGTGCCCGTAGAACGCGGTTTGGGCAAGTTGCGCTTGCCTACCCAACGGGAAGGAATTTTCAACTACCAGGGGATGATCAATTACACAACGGCCAGTGGCGAGGTGAAGCACTATCCGTTTGAATCGGAATACATTGTAGCCCGCCCGAGCCTCACGGTTTCGGCTACCAAGATGCAGGTATTTTACCGCGGTGTGGAGAATCCTATATCCCTTTCAGTGCCCGGGGTGGCGCAAGAAAATGTTTCGGCTTCCATCAATGGTGGCAACCAACTGGTTTCGAATGGTGACGGTACGTACACGGTGAAAGTGAGCCGTAATTCTCCGCCCAAGGTGGCCATTTCGGTAAGTGCCAAAATGCCCGATGGAAGCACCATGCCCATGGGCAAAGTAGATTTCCGGGTGAAGCGTTTGCCTACGCCGGTTGCTAAGGTGGGCAAGGTGACCAACACCGCCCTGGTAGCTAAGGAGATGTTGCTGGCCTACAAGCGCGTAAACGTAGTGTACCCCGAAGATTTTGATTTTGATGCCAAAGTGCGCGTGAAATCGTTTCGCATGACTTTTATTCTGAGAAATGGAAAAATTACGGACGCTACGAATTCCCAAAACGGCGAGTGGACCCCTCGTATGAAAGCTGCCATCAATGGCTTGCGCAAGGGCGATCGCGTGGTGATTGACAAGGTAATGGCCTATGGCGATGATGGTGCCCGCGTTGAGGTCAACAGCATTTCGTTTACGATCCGATAAAAGCCTATATCCCTCGCCCCAATGCTGGTGGAACGCTCTACCAGGAAGCATGCAGAGGCCTCCCCTACAGGAGCCTCTGCTTTTTTATTTATCGCCCCCAGGTGGAGCAACAACAACTATGGTGATCTTCCGTTGGTAGGCTTTGCCTTTTATCGAGGCGAAGGACTCAACCCGCTCGCACATGGTTTTCGACATTCTACTTGTTGGTCTGCTACAACTTGCTTTGATCCTAATTTTTTGGGGATTGCGCCACTTTCAGGAAGCGCATGTGCTCCAAAAGTTGTTTTTCAACCGGTGGTGTTTTGTGGCTTTCAATGCGGCTACCTGGGCGGTGGCGTGGTATTACAACCAAGAGCAACAGGTGTTTTGCCAACCCGTGGCCTGGGCCGGGGTTGCGCTCTCGCTGGTGCTGGGTTCCTTTCTGCTTTTTCCGTTCGCTGCCAAAAAACGCCTTAGGGTTTGGATGTTGCCCATTTGGGGTGTCAATTGGTTTGTAGCACTTTATTTATTGGTGTTTGCCAGTGACGAATACCTCATATTTTTGGGCATACACCTTCCATTTTTTATCGGTTTCCATTTTTTGCTTCGCTACTACAAACGCAGGCATCCTTCTCCGATCTATGGGGCGCTTTACTTTTATCCTGCTTTGATGGGCTTACCGTTTTTCCTGCTCTATCAAACCTTTTTGATGCAGCAATCGCTTGGTTGGAGAGAAGGCTGGGTAGCTATTGGTGGCCCGGTGCGGGTCTTAGGTCTGGGTTTCACACTCGCGGTTCGTATGGAAACACTGTTGTGCAAAATTGATCTTGTCCATTTCCCGCACCATGTTGAAGTAGCACAAGGAAAGGAAACGATCGAGGTTGCTTCCCTTTCAACGCCCATCGACAGCGCCAAGGCGGTCAAAGCCCAATTTTCAGATTTGGTCAACAATCCTCTGGATGCCTACTTATCCGAACTACTCCTGGGTGCGCATTGGAAATACCATACCCAGTTGTGTTTGTATGATGGCTGGCGTCCTCCCTATCATGATCCTACTTTGGTCATGAGTACCTGGCTTTTTCATTTTACGGATGGATTTGAGTATTGGTATACGCTACCTCAATCGGCAGCGCTCTATCAAATTCTATTTCCTGAGCAGCCTGTTCAATTTCAATGTCGGTGTGGAAAGCACCAGTTGATTTGAGCGAACGCAGCTACAACGCCCATTTTATGGGATGACCTCATTTTGTCGGGTGACCGTATTTTGTCGAGTAATCGCATTTATTGGGTGTAGTTTGCAACTACACCCTGCTATCCATTTTCACAATTTCTTTGCATCTATCCTTTTCGAAAAGTTCGGGAAGGTTAGTTTTGTGAAGGCAGTACTGCACACCAGGCAGGAATTTATGTCCACATCGGAATCCATACAGCTGTACAATTTTAAACCGGGGCTCCCACAGGAGTTGGAGCTGTTGGATTTTGCCGAAATGCAACAAAAATTTGGTCCTTATTTGGCTTCTCCCCACCGCTTGGAGTTTTACCAGATCATCTGGTTTCAAGAGGGCCGGGCGCAACATGTAGTCGATTTTACTCCTTGGGAAGTAGTGCCAGATACAGTGTTGTTTTTACCACCGAATGCAGTGCAGCAATTTCGATTTGAGGGGGCACTTCAAGGCCGTTGTTTGCTGTTTACCGATGCTTTTTTCACCGAATCGGAAGTAGATACGCAGTTTCTTCGAAGCAGTATTTTGTTCAACGATCTGTTTTCCGTTCCACGCATTCGGTTGGATGTTGCCGCTTTCCCGCTGCCTGCTTTGCTCGATCAACTGGAAACAGAACTTGCCAAACCTACCGATGATTTTCAATCGGGCATCTTGCGGAATTTGCTTCGGGCTTTGTTGTTGCACGCAGAGCGCGAACGCCGAAACCAGGATTTCACGGAAGTGCGCAAAGGCCCCGACCTGGAAGTAGTGATGCAATTCCGGGAAGCGTTGGAGCGCGATTTTACCACTTCAAAACAGGTAAAACACTACGCTGGATTGCTTCACCTTACCGAAAAACGCCTCAACCTGGCGACTTCGCGCTTGTTGGGCAAATCGCCCAAACGCTTGATTGACGAACGGGTAATGTTGGAGGCCAAACGGCTGCTGGCCCACACCACTGCCCCCGTCAAGGAAATCGGTTTTGAACTGGGCTTTGAAGAGGCCACCAACTTTGTGAAATTCTTTCGCAAACACCACACCACCACTCCCGTAGCTTTTCGCGAAAGCCAACAGGCTTAAACTCTCCAAAGGAGTAAAATTACCATTCAAGGGAAGGTTTGTATCGTCCCTAAAACACCCATGGACTTCACTTTTGTATTGAACATTCAATGCTTCAATATGAAAAAGATCATTCCTATCGCACTGTTGGCCATCGCTACTTTTTGGCTGGCCTGCTCTGCTCCAACACCAGAAACTACTTCACAACAATCAAACACTATGGAACCAAGTAACAAGGAAAAAGTAATTGCACTTTTGGAGAGCATCGAAACAGGAGACACAGCTCCGATTGCTTACATCAATCCGGATAAATACATTCAACACAACCTTTCTGCTGCGGACGGATTGCAGGGATTTGGCGAGCTGTTGAAAAACTTACCGCCCAATTCTACCAAGGTAAAGGTGGTGCGGGCTTTTGAAGATGGCGACTACGTCTTCACCCATTCGAAATATGAATTTTTTGGCCCCAAGGTGGGTTTTGATGTTTTCCGTTTCGAAAACGGGCTCATTGTGGAGCACTGGGACAACCTTCAGGAACGTCCCGAAAGTGCCAACCCCAGCGGACGCACCATGCTGGACGGCCCCACCACCGTTACCGATGAAGCGAACACCGCGGCCAACAAGGCCTTGGCCGAAAAGTTTGTCAACACCATATTGGTAGAGGGTAAGATGGATCAGTTAGCAGGTTTCTTTGATGGTGACAACTACATGCAACACAACCCTGGGGTTCCCGATCAGCTTTCGGGACTGGGTGCTGCACTGGAACAAATGGCCAAGCAGGGCATCGTGATGAAATACGACAAGGTGCACCGGGTGCTGGGACAAGGCAATTTTGTGTTGGTGATAAGCGAAGGAACGCTGGGCGGTGTACACAAGGCCTTCTACGACCTGTTCCGGATGGAGCAGGGCAAAGTGGCAGAACACTGGGATACGATTGAGACCATTCCTGCCAAAGAAGAATGGAAAAACGACAACGGTAAGTTCTAAGGTTTTACCATTCAGTGAAGCCCATTTTGCAGGGGTTAGATAACCGATCGTAGTTGCAAACTACGATCAAAATTCAAGATGATCCCATTTTGCAAGGGTTGGATAGCGGATCGTAGTTGCAAACTACGATCTGACTTCAAGATGATCCCATTTCGCAGGGTGTAGTTTGCAACTACACCCTGTTATCCATTTTTACAATAGGGTCTTTCCGATCACCGAAGTCGAGAAGCCCGGAATAAATGAAAAAGAAAATGTAGGATGAAATCTCTTTCATTTCGGCTGAGGAAAAGAACTACGATCAGAATTCTGGGTTTATTTTTTAAGCAAGGCTCAATGATGGTGCGGATGCGGATGTCCACCTGGCGGTGGGCCTTGGTGGCGGTGCCCACCGGGTGGGCCATTGGGACCTCCCGGCCGGTTTTGCTCGGTGAACACACCTTTCAGGCAACGGCCCACATACGGGTATTCATCAGTGACGAGGTAGCAGTAATTGCCGTCGATGGTTGTTCCGTTGCATTCGTCGAGTTGGCCCAGGCCGGCTTCATATTCCCAATCGGAAACGAAGGTGCCGTCGGGCTGGGTATTGCTAAACGACTTTTGCATCCGGGTGTGTGGGGTTTGCATGGTACAGATGTCGCCGGTTCTGGGTGTTTCTGAAATCCGGTAGCTGGGTTTGTATTGACCGCTTTTCGAATAATAAATCGGGAAACCGTCCATGGCAAACCCTATCAGAACGAGGTCCTTGCCTTGGTCGAGCTTTTCTATCAACCCCACGGGCACGCCGAGATAGAGGTAGGCTCAGGTGGGTTGAACATGGGCATGGTTAGCATCGAGTCCAAGGTCAATTAATTCTTGCAAGGCTTCGATGCGGTAGTTTTCTCCGTTTTCGCACACAAAGCGCTCGGCGGTTCCGGGTTCGAATTTCACGCCGTTGAGGGCTACTCCGGGTTCGCGCGCCCAAACTGCCTTGCCGGAAAGCTGAGGGGTTACCGGAATGGAATAGGTAAGCCGCTGAACACTGATACGATTGGGATTGCCGGAGTTGGGAAAATCTCCGGTGGGATGGTTGGGCAAGCCGTTGGTTTTCATGACCCGTTGGCCGTTTTTCAAGGTAACGGTGGTTTTGGTTTTGTAGGCAGGGTCAGTAATCGAATAGTTGCCCATGAAGTCGATTGATGCAAGTTCGGTGGCTGGCACTTGGCCCGATTGGTAGACGAATCCGAAACCGAGGCTTATCAACAACAAGCCTCCGGCGTATGCACTGCGTTTCAACATGATGTGGTGTTTTGCTTTGAGACGCTTCCTCGCCGGTAGTTCCTTTGCCGGCATCAATTTTTTACCCCCTATCTGATGCCTGCTTGGATTTCTTACTTTTGGATGGAACCCCAATACGCGATTTTCATTGATTACCGACGATTTCGCCACCTTGCATTTACCACCCGATGCTTCCTGGAAACAAGTGGAGAGGGCCTTTGAATTGTTGAGTCGCAAATGGCACCCTGAAATCAATGCGTCTTCCGAAGCAGAAGAAAAGTATCGGAACATCGCTGAAGCCTACGCCCGCCTGCGAAAGCATTTCAAAAAAGAGACCAAGACTACTCCTTCTTTTTGGTCGGAATGGGCACACCGCCTGTTGGATACGCAACGGGCTCCCCTTTACACGGGTCCTGGCTTCGATCGGGTAGAACTTACCCTCAACATCGTTTTTGATTGGATAAGAGCCTTGTTCGTGTTGTTTGTTTTTGTCGGCTCTCCCCTGTTTGGCTATTTGTACATCGGCGGATGGGGCATCTTGGTAGGAGTGCTCATCATTTTTCTCAGCGTACACTCCTGGGTGCAAGTGGTGTACCACGACCCACCCCGGCTGCAGGTGAAAGAGCTTTTTTGGTCCATTCGGCAACTTGGAGTGGTTCCGATTTTTCAGTTGCCTCTGTTGACCATTTACCACGTTTGGATCGTTTTTACCATCGGGCTGGATACGTTTATTCCTTATTGGTTCTTCGTGGTAGGCGACGGAATTGCGTTAGGCATAGGCTATGGGGTCTCCAAATTCGTTGAAGTTCCCTATTTCAAGTCCTCAGTGGTTTGGATGGGTTTGGGGCCTTTGCTCTTTAGTTGGTTTTTGGTTTTCAATTTTCGGTTTTCGGGTCCCTCGGAGGTAGAGAATTACCGGTTTGAGTTTTTGGAGCAAAAAGGCCCAGTCTTTCATAGGACCGGCTATTCTTCCAGGTTTTACGGTGATTTGGCTTATTACTCCACCACAAAAGTGATCCTCGAAGGCGATGCCTATGAAGCGTACCCGGGTATTCTTACTTTTTCCGACTACGATGAAATGAAAGGTCGCCGTGAGGTCAGCCTGATCACCGCCAAGGGCTTGTTTGGGCTGAAAGTGCTGAAGGACTATCGTTTTTACTAACGCTGCCGCTCCTGTGACACCTGCCGCTCCCCCTGCTTCAGCACCTTCCCATACGGAGGTTTCCCAACGCATTGGCGTAATCGACGGCTTGCGCGGCTTTGCCTTGTGGGGAATTCTGGTAGTCAACGTATTCGTTTTTCATGCGCCCTACTTTTATTATGGGGAGTTCTATACCCAATTCACCGGCAGGGAAGCGATCGCGCTGGAAACGATGATCTTGCTGTTCCCCGGCAAGTTCATGTACCTCTTTGCTTTCTTATTTGGCTACGGTGCGTTTTTGCAATTTTCTCGTTGGCGTTCCCCAGGTTCCTTTTTGCCGTTTTGGTTTCGACGAATGGGCATGTTGGCCGTTTTTGGAGGGCTACACTTGTTGCTGTTCTGGATGGGCGACATTCTTTTTTCCTATGCCTTGTTGGGCTTTGCCCTGCCTTTGTTTTTCAAATGGCGCGCCCGCTTTTTGTTTCTGGCCGGGTTTCTGCTCTACTTTACCTCGGTCGGGTACTCCTTTTTTCAATTCAATTTGGATTGGCCGGCCTTTCACAGCCATTCCGACTATCCCTTGACGCATTTCATAACGGTTTTTTCAGAAGGTAGCTACGCAGAAATATTTTGGTTGCGCCTGCATGAAATCCAACAGTTCGCTTTCGAAACCGTGGTGTATTACCTGCCCCGGGAAGGCGGATTATTTCTGGTAGGCATGGCGGCTGCAAAAGTTCAATTGCACCAACGGCTGAACTGGAAAATAGCGTGGGTTCCCTTGCTGTTGGCCCTATTGGGAATCATCAGCTGGAACCTGACAGTAGACGAAATTGTGGCAGCTGCTGAGTTGGACACTTATCCCACCCGCCGTCCTCCGCTGATCTTGCTCAGTACCCTTGCTGAATGGCTGCATGGGGCCAGTTATATCCTGCTCTTTTTTCTGCTTTGGCGCTGGCACTTGCTCCAAAGGTTGGTGCGTTTTCTGGCGCCCGTCGGTAGGATGGCCCTGAGCAATTACTTCTTTCAATCCTTGGTCTGCGTGCTGGTTTTCTATGGCTACGGTGCCGGTCAATACGGTTCCTGGACTCCGATTGAGCTGTTGGTGTTTGCTGGTTTGCTCTACCTCTTTCAAGCGGTAGTATCGATTTGGTGGCTGAAAAAATATGCCATGGGACCACTGGAATGGCTTTGGAGGAAAGCCAGTTATTCATTCCGTTCAACTAAGTAAAACGTTGTGTACTTCTTCTTCCTTGACATTCTCTTCATCGGCTTCCTTCTATGGAGTATAACTTGGGTGATCGTTTCCTTTAAGGGCACTCCGCAACCCAACTCTAAATGGTGGCAACTCGATTTGGCAACCGTTCAAATGGTCAAATGGCTGGGGCTTGGGATTAGTGTATGGCTGTTCTTCGGAATCCTTTCGGAAGGAACACCAGAGCCTGCCCCATTTTATCCAACGGCCATCTATAGCAGCCCCACGCACTATCAAATTTATAATTTTTACTTCCCTGTTTTTTGCCTTCTCAGCACCCAGTTGCTTTGGCTTTCTCCATTGGTAGGCTCACCCTTGTTGCGATTAGGATTGGCTTTTTTGTGGATGTTCACTCCGATGTATGAATCGGTTGCTCTTGCGGTTGAATCGGATGGGAGCTATTGGAGCTTACCGACCTGGACAGCTTCCAATGCATCGCATGTGCTCTCCAAACTGCTGGTCTTCGCTTTTCTTGTTGGTGTTGCCTACCTCGCTCAACAACGTAAACGCCCAAAACCTCACCCATCTTCGGCCGATACCAGGGCCAACAACGTAGAATAATACGGTTTTGCAATCAGCTTGGATTTGATCCAGGCATAGAACCCCATGGCAATCAGGTCTTCCCTTGAGGCGGGCCGAAATTCGATGGCGCGCTCAATACGGGCCTGAAAATCGGATGTAGCCAAACGCTCCGGATAATCAATGGTGAAACGAATAAGGCTGAGAAATTGCCTGACCCGCTGGTAAGCCGGCTGTTCGAAAAGGGTTTTGAACTGCCGTTCGATGCTCCGCACCCGGTTGTGCGCAATGTCGGTGTTGCCCAATTCGATTTGTAGGATGAGCTCCACCATGTTTTTGCGCAAAACCCATTCCCTGCCCAATTTTTTAGCGCACCAGGAATCGCTGTGGGGCGATTGCTGCAACAAACGGTTAGCGGCCTTATAGTCTTCGAGTTGAAAGTGGTACACGGCTAAGTTCAGACGCAGGGTCATTAAATCTACCGGAGAAGGGCGGCCCTCAGGCGCTTTGAGGTAGGCCTGAAGTTGGGCTACGGCAAGGTGACTTTCGCCCAGGTAACTGTGGTTGGCGGCTTTGAGCAACACCATGCGTGGGCGAAAGGTGGGAAAATGCTGCCGCGATTTTTGCGACAACAGTGCTTCTAATTCACCCAGGTAGCGGTTGGAATCCGCAAATTTTTTGTTGCGGTAAAGCACATGAGCAATCATGTACAGTAGGTTTACCTGATACCAAAGGTGTGCCTTGCCAAAGCCATCGCCGTCAAGCAGCCGTTGGTAATGCCCAATCACAAAGGGCTCGAAACTGAAAAAATCTTTTTTGGCCAACATGGCGCTCCGTACCATCGACACCATGTTGTAGAGCAGCTTGGGCCGGTGTAGAATGGCTTCCTGCAAACGGTTTTCAATCAGCACTTGCTGCACCATGGCGTCAAAGTCGATGGTTTTGCCTTCTAAACGTACCTCACGGAGTTGCTGCCGGATGAAACTACTGGCAATGGAAGCACGTTCGTCTTCGTCGGCCAATTGCTTGTTGACGTTACGTTTGCGCACAATTTCGGGCAGTTCGTCGGCCCCTTCCCGGTCCGCCATTTCTATTTGCAGCTGGTACACCGAATGGAGCAATTCGTATTGCTCTCCATCGCTGGCTGTTTTTTCGGCTTTGCGCAAAAAATCCCAGGCCAGGCGGCCACTTCCTTTTTCAAACAGGTAGCGACAAAGGGACAATTGCCCCATTACGGTAGAAACTGAACTGCCGTCTTCGCTGAGGCGCTTGAGCACAATGTAATCGGACAATTGGCGCAACAGTCGCTTACGAAGGGTATGGAAAGCCGCCCGTTCCCCTTGGGGATAAAGCGCCTCCCAGCAGGTTTGCCGATCGGCATTGGGATGGGCCACCATCCAATCGAACAATTGTTGGTCTTTGCGGTCGCCACGCGCGGTTTGTCGACTGAGAAAAGCTTTAAAATCTTTTTGCTCTTCAGGGCTAAGGGTAGCAATTACTTCTTGCAGTCGATCCAAAACAAATGTCAGTTTTACAAAACATAAAAATACTTAAACGAATCAAAAAAGCCGTTTTTAACAATTTTTAAAAATCAGGTTTTTACAAATCTCGGTTTTGTCTGGCCTTTCATGGCTGCTATGTTTGCCCTGTTCAACCTTCAACCCTGCGCGCATTTTGTTGTCGGTGACCTTTCAGCAATTGGCAGCTTCGGCTGCATCACTCAACTAACACCTCCTAACCATGGAAACACGAAAGTTGCTCACCACCCGATTTGAAGAACTCCAACAAGGCTTTCAAAACTTGCAAGAGCTGGCGGCAGCTCTGGGGCAACAATTGGATGCCCTACGCGAACAATGGATGCACTCCAAAAAAGACCTCCGCGAATCGGAACCGGAAGAACTGCACTTTTTTATTTCGCTCCACGAAGACCCGCTCCCCGGGCTTCGGCCGGCGGTATGACAGCTCTCCTCCTCGCAGTTTAACCACAAAATCACGGAATCATGGAAACTCCTTCGAACAAGGGTCCAATGAAGGACCCCGAGAAATTTATTGGCGAAAATTTGATCAACAAGATCGGCATTGGCATCCTGGTGCTGGGGCTGGCCTACTTTGTGAAATATGCCATCGACCAATCCTGGATTGGACAAGGTGGCCAGGTAGCCGGAGGCCTGTTCAGCGGTGCCCTCCTGATTGGCATAGGCCATTGGCTCCACCAGCGCTACCGGGCTTTTAGCTCGGTATTGGCAGGCGGTGGTATTGCCATTAGCTACATCACCCTTTACTTGGGCTTTACCGATTACGAACTCTACTCGCCGGCGGTGGCTTTCGCGGGCATGGTGGCAATTACTGCGGTAGCGGTGGGCCTCAGCCTGCTCTACGATCGGCAAGAACTCACCATTGTTGCCCTGCTGGGCGGCATTGCCACGCCTTTTTTGGCCAACTCCGGCTCGTCCAACACCGATGCCTTGCTTACCTACCTTGCCTTGCTCAACAGCGGCATTTTGGCGGTGTCATGGTTCAAAAGATGGCGGACAACCAACCTCATCACTTTTTTGGGTACGCTCATCATTTTTGGTGGCATTGTACTGCTGAATAGCGGAGGTTGGTACCACCTGGGTACGGGAAAGAGTTTGCTTTTCGCTACCATCTTCTACCTGCAATTTGGCAGCATTGCCTTGATGCACAATTTGCGCACAGCCAGCAAATTCAAAGCACTGGAGCTTTTTCTCTACCTCAGTAACACGTTTTTCTACTATGCCTGCTGCATGTACTTGTTGCCCATGTTCAGCGAGCGGTTTTTGAACGGCTATTTCACCGCAGCTTTGGCGGTAGTGCACATTGCGCTGGCTTTTGGGCTTTCTCGCCATTCGGGTACCGATAGAAACCTTTTAATGCTCATGGTGGGCCTGGCGGTGTCCCTGGTGAGTTTGGTAGCTCCGGTGCATTTTCATGGCAACGCCATCACCCTGTTTTGGGCAGCCGAAGCCGCCTTGTTGCTCTACATGTGGGGCCGCACCGGGTTTCGCTTCTTCCGTTGGAGCGGCCACCTGATAGCGGTACTTACCCTCCTCAGCCTCTCAATGGATTGGGGACTCAACCGCCTGGATATGAATAGTGGTTTCTTTGCTCATCCGGTTTACCTGACCAATTGGGGAGTGGCGATTGTTTTGGGTGCGGTTTACTTCCTTTTCCGCCGATTTTTCCCTGCTTTGAAAGAGCAGGTAAAAGTCTATTTGCCTTTGGCTGGTATAGTGCTGTATTTCGGGCACGTGATTGAATTAAACCGTTTCCTGGGCTTCCTCGATCAAGGGTTTCAGTTTTCAGCGGCTGCCTTCTTGTGTTTTCACCTGGCCATTTTCCTACCGGTACAGTGGAAAGCCTCCCGTTCCGAAAACGACATTTTTCAGATGGGCAGCCTTCTTTGGGCCTGTGTGGTGCTCATGGTGGGCTGGCTCATTAAAATTGAGTGGGCCAGTACTTATTCTTCTGCGTCCTGGTTATCCATGGTGTTGCACTACACTGCCCTGGGCTTGTCGGCAATTGCCACCCTGCATGGCGTGAAAGCGTTGCATTTCCTTTCCGGTAAAAACGGAGATGGTGCTAAAGTAGGACACTGGCTGTTGGCCTTTGGCCTGGTGGCCCATGCCAGCCTGGAACTCGATTACTTGTTGATCCAGTTGTTTGCCGGAAAGACCTCCATCGTGGCTTTGATGCGTCATTCTCACCTGATCGGGTATCCGGTGGTTTGGGGCTTGCTGGCTTTCGGACTGTTATTGTGGGGCATGCGCCAACAAATTCGTCACGTGCGCATCATTGGGCTTACGGTATTTGGTGTGATCCTGCTAAAGTTGTTCCTCTTTGATGTGCAATCCATGAGCGAAGCCGGCAGAATTGTGGCTTTCATTGCCCTGGGCGTGCTGCTGCTGGTGGTTTCTTTTCTCTATCAAAAGCTACGTCACCTTATCCTCACCGAGGATACCGATACAACCCCAACTACTCCAACTCATCCTGAACATTCCGTGGTAGAGTCGGCAGAGGAGTAGGCCGACCAAAGCCCTCCGGCCTGGTTGACCGGGCCGGAGGGCTTCCACTTTCAATACATTCGAACGATGAAAAAGCATTTTTCTTTGCTGCTTGCCTTCACCTTGGTGATCGCCAACGGCTTCATAGGACATTTTTACGCGCCCTACGGCATTATTTTCACGCCGGTTCTGCTACCGCTCACCATTGGTTTGCTGGTTTTTGGCAAACACACTAAAAAGCCCATCCCCTTGGCATTGGGTGCCTTTTCACTGGTTGCGCTCAACGATGTACTGATCAAGCTCTATTCGGGCGGCCTCCACGATTGGGAGGGGTACGGCTGGATACAAGGCACCCTGTTGTTGGGCTTGTTTCCTTCGTTTATACTCGTGGCCTTGGGAGTTCACAAGAACACCGTAGCCCTCAAATCGGCGAAAGTTTTAGGTATTTTGCTCTTTCCAGTGATGGTTTTTGTGCACCTCTATTTCACCAGCCGCCTGGGCTTGGGCAGACTTTATTGAACCCACTATGGATTTCGAACTTAAAATCGCCAGTGACGACCGCGAGATGCAACAGATCTTCTCGCTCAACCACCGCACCTTTGCGGAAGAGATTCCACAGCACGATCGGCAGGACAGTGGTTTGTTGGAGGATGCGTTTCACCCCAACAACACCTATTTGGTGGCCAAGCACCGTCAGGAGGTAGTGGGCATGGTATCGCTGTCGGATACGCGCCCGTTTTCGCTCGATCGCAAATTACTGGATTTGGACCACTACCTGCCCCAGCACCAACACCCGGTTGAAATTCGACTGCTGGCCCTTCTTCCGGCTTATCGGGGCACTTCTCTTTTCGGAGAATTGCTGGGTTTCTTGTTTCAAGTGACGGAAGCCCGCGGCTATGACCTTGCTTTGATTTCTGGTACCACCCGCCAATTGCGATTGTACCGCAAGCTGGGTTTTGAAGCCTTTGGCCCTTTGGTTGGCAAAGTCTCGGCCCGATATCAACCCATGTTTCTTACCCTCGACCGACACCAATCGGTTCGCCAACAGCTTGTATTGCCATGAATTTTTCCATTCATCCTACCGTGAACCTGCTGCCGGGTCCGGTGAGTCGATTTCCCGCCGTGGACCGTGCTTTTCGACAAGAGCCAGTTTCTCACCGAAGCCAGCGCTTCCTCCACGATTTTCAATCGCTTCGTCGGTCTTTGACACAACTCACCCGCGCAGGCTCGGTGCACCTTTTATCGGGCTCAGGTAGCCTGGCCAACGAGGTGATTGCCGCACGGCTTTCTCTGCGCAAATCCAGAGGACTGATGGTCAGCTGTGGAGAGTTTGGCGACCGGCTGATCGACCAGGCCCAACGGTGGGGCTTGCAGTTCGATACCTTGCGGTTTCCCTGGGGCTCGGCGATAGAATGGCAAGCACTGCAAGATCACCTTGATGCCAACCACATCGATTGGTTGTGGACTCCGCATTGCGAAACTTCTTCGGGATACCTGATCGATCTTGATCGTTTGAAGTCGCTGTCGATCCGCTATAACTACGCGATCTGCCTGGATGCCGTCAGTTCTTTGGGCAACACCGCAGTAGACCTCAAAGGCATTCATCTGGCCTCGGGCACCAGTGGAAAAGGCTTTGGAGGATATCCGGGAATTGCCTTGGTGTTTAGTGCCGACCGTGGACTGGTCGCTACCGATCGGCTACCGGCCTATTTGGACATTGGTGCGCATCAGGCCAGGCAAGGTCTGCCCTATACGCTGAATTCTAATCTTTTTTACGCTTTACAAACGGGTGTAGAGCTCACAGGAAACGAGGCGCATTGGAAAAAGATGGCCACTTTGGCCTACACTTTGGAAACCGGTCTTGCTACCTTGGGATTATCTCCCATGTTGCCCCGATCACAACGCTTGCCGGGAGTGCTCACGGTAGCCTTGCCCCAAAAGCAATCGGCGGTGGAGTTGGGACAATTTTTAAGGCAAAAAGGAGTGTTGGTCAGTTTTGAAAGCCAGTACCTGCAAGCGCACAACTGGATACAGTTTTGCCTCATGGGGCATCAACATCCCGGAAACGGGCAACGGCTTTTGGCGCTTCTTCGCCGGTACTTCAACCGACAAACACGATGGGTTGCTTAAGGAATATCGAATTGACTTTCGTCTTGCTGAAAGGTTTCGTAGGTGATGTTGTTCTCAAAGGCTCCCGAGCCGAAGTATTTGAGAATGCGCTCCAACTCACGGGCCTGGCGAAAGCCCGGCAGGGGTTGAATCACCTGATAGTCGGCTTTCATGAATACCAGCGTAGGGTACGACATTTTTCCGTTCATCAGGTTGGCGGGCAATTCGTGATAACCGCGCCTTCCGTTGGCCACAAACTTGTAGGTTTTGCCCCCGAATTCGATGTCTTCTTTGTACTCACCATCCATCTTCACCGCATAGTAGTGTTTCTTCACGTACGCTACAATGGTTGGATTTTTGAAGGTGGTGGCATCCATTTTTTTACACCAGCCGCACCAATCGGTATAAATATCGAAAATGAATAAGCGAGGCTCTTTGTCGTTCCTTTTTACGGCTTCTTCGAAAGAAAGCCACTCGATGGGGCCCTCAGTATCGGGACTTACAGGCGCAAAGCCCGCGAAAACGAATATGGCGGCAATGGCCAGACTTAATCTAATGGTACGCATCATCAACTCAGTTGAACTATAAAATTACAGATTCCTATTGGTAAGGACGAAATGAAACCGGCACTCGGTTGCCTTCCTAACCAGAAAGCTTCACCTTATGAACACCACTAAATCCAAATACCATTCCATGAAAAAGCGACTTCGAAGATTCATCTGGTGGAGCCTGGTTCCCCTCTCGCTGCTACTGGTTTTGTCATTCTCGGTCACTCAACCGTTGTTGAGCAGCAAAACTCCCTACCCTAAGTTGGACATCGATCCATTTTTGCTTCGGTCGCATGTAGAGGCCCTGGCCAGTACGAGTGTGCCGCGCAATGCAGAAAATCCCGAAGGTTTGGAAGAAGCATCGGTTTATATCGAGAATGTGCTGAACGAAATGGAGATTGAGGTGAGCCGGCAAGGTTTTGAAACGCCCAATGGCAAGTCTTACCACAATTTGCTGTGGTCAATGGGTCCTGAAACAGGGCCCAGAATTGTAGTAGGGGCCCACTATGATGTGTGTGACAACCAACCGGGTGCTGATGACAACGCTTCTGGTGTGGCTGGGTTGTTGGAATTAAGTCGGATGGTACAGAAAAATCAGCCGCAGCTGCCTTATCGGATCGATTTTGTGGCCTACACCTTGGAAGAGCCACCTTATTTTCGAACCAATTACATGGGCAGTGCGGTGCATGCTCAGGCCTTAAAATCTGCATCGGTGGATGTGAAAGCCATGCTCTGCCTGGAAATGATCGGGTATTTCGATGCGACTAAGGGCAGCCAAAGCTATCCGGTTGGAGCGATGAAATTGTTTTACCCCAATCGTGGCGATTTTATTGCGGTGGTGGGCAAAACGGGCAAAGGCAAACTCACCCGGCAAGTGAAGCGGCATTTGCGCAATGGTTCAGACATCGAAGTGCGTTCGATCAATGCGCCTACGGTAGTTCCCGGTATCGACTTTTCCGATCATCGGAATTATTGGGCCGCCGATTATCCTGCGGTGATGATCACCAACACGGCCTTTTACCGAAATGCCAATTACCATGAGGTGACCGACACACCCGAATCTCTGGATTATAACCGTATGGCCGAAGTGGTGAAAGGCGTATATTGGGCATTGGTTCATTTCGACAAATGAAAGTTATCCTCATACTGTCTTTGATTGGCCTCGCCTTGTTTGTGGTGGTGATGGTGGTGCTGAACATCAATCAGGAACGATTGATTTTTCGCCCGGAGCGGCTTCCTCAGAATTATCAATTTCAGTTTGCTACCCCTTTCGAAGAGCGGCAATTTCAGGTGAAACCAGGAATAACGTTGAGTGCCTTGCATTTTAGGGCACCCAACTCCAAAGGCCTGGTGTTTTACCTGCACGGAAATGCCGGGAGTTTGCGCAGTTGGGGCGAAGTGGCTTCGGAGTACACGCGTTTTGGCTACGATGTGCTGATTCCGGATTACCGGGGATATGGCAAAAGTTCGGGTAGGATATCGAACGAACAGATGTTACACCGCGATGCGCGGTGGATCTACGAAAAGGCGTTGGAAGAATATTCGAGTTCCAATATTGTGGTGGTTGGTCGATCGCTGGGTTCGGGCATTGCTGCCCAATTGGCGGCCAAGTTCGCTTGTCAACTGCTCATTTTAGAAACGCCTTATTTCAATTTTCGCGATTTGGTGGACCACCACTATTGGTTTTTGCCCACGGGTTGGATTTTAAAGTACCGGTTTCGTACCAACCAACAACTCAAAAAAGTTTCGGTGCCGGTTTACCTTTTCCACGGCACAGAAGATGAGTTGATTCCTTTCAACAGCAGCGAACGGCTGGAGGCCTTGGGCGAACACATTGAGCTCATTACTATGCATGGCGCCCGGCATTCGGAATACCGCAACAACCCGAACTATCGGGATGGCATGGAGCGCATTTTTAAAAGTCTGGAAACGGCTTCCGCAGATTAACCCTGCTTTTCAAATACCAGGACGATTTTGTTGAAATCGGCCGCAGCATTGATCACTTTCCGAAACTCTTCGAATTGTTCTAAAGGATAATTGAACCGGTTGTAATACTCAATTACGGTCACCGTAACGGTATTTCCCTCCTGGGTATAGGAAGAAATGAAACCCATCGAATCGCCTTCGTCATCGCCGTACTTGATGTCCATGTTGAGGGCGTCCATACCACTCACGGTGTAGCCATCGGGCACCGTGAACCGGATGATGCGGTCGTATTTGTGGGGATAAGTCAATTCTACTTCGGTCACCCGCTCTTTTTCCTGATACATCTCCGACTGGGGGCCAATCACCTGCCCGATTTTGAACAGGTAGTTGGGACCGGCTTTTTCGAGCACGGAGGCTACTGTCATCTCTCCCGCCAACTTCATCGGTTGTTCTGCCGGAGAAACGTTGCGATCGGTATGTTCGATGGACTTAGAAGTCAATTCCGCATCTTCTCCCATAAAGTTGAGCAGGTCTTCTAAGATCGGCCCTTGCTCTGACTCTGGAATCAAATCGTAATAGGGTTGAATAAACATGGCGTTGTGCCCGGCAAACTCCCGTTTCAGCGAGATGTTGGCGTGGGCCATGTCTTCCGGGAAAGAAATGGACATGTCCAGGTTGTCAAACTGCGACTCTACGCCACAGCAATCGATCCAGCGCACCTCTCCGATACCGGTAGTGGTTTCCCCAATTTCCAGCAGTTTGATGAACAAACCGTAGTTGTTGGCCCACTCTACCGGAAAAGCACCCAAACGGGTTTCGTACTTGTCGGGAGCAATGTAATCGTCTGCAACTGGCAGGTAAAAAAGGAACTCGTCCAGAAAATTCCAGGTTTGAAAATCCTTATCGAATTTCACATCGGTGCGGTCGCACGTCAGCACCAATTCGTGCTTCACTCCGGCATTCATGAACAACCCGGCCAACAAGCGGGTGACCCCGGAACTATTGACCACCTGTTTTTTGAATACTACACCCAGGTCTCCACCATCGGGGTTGTCTTCCTGATAGGCGTAGTTGTTCTTCACGTGGTTTTCAATGGCTTTGATCTTTTCCAGCTCTGATTTGCCATCGAGCTCTATTTTCGATACTTCTTTGGCAAATTTCTTCTCGTACTTGGCCAGCGGCTCGTATACAATTTCATAAAAGCGTTGGGCGGCTTCGTTCCAGGTAAAGCTTTCGGAAGACCCGCGCAGGTTGTTGTGGCTAAACTTATAGTCGATCCGCATGCGGTAAGCATCGGTCATCGAAAAGAGTTCGTCTTCCAACACCGGAATCTGATCGATTTCCGATTTCAGGTAGCGCTTCTCCCCTTCTTTGGTTTCTTCCAATTCCGGGAATCCGTTGTAGGCCTTGGCAATAAAGTTCAGGTGCTCTGGCGTAATGATCTCAATGGAAGCATCCTTTACAATGGTACTGCCTTGATAAAATTGGCGACCAAAAAAGGACAATCCCTTTTTCACGGTGTAGAGAATCTCAAAGGTGCTCTCCGGCTCAAGACCATCGATGGCGAAAATTTTGAAATAACCGTAATCCTCTACGTTTTCCAACTCTTTGAGGTTGGACTCGTCCAACTCAATCACTTTGCCCTCTTTGGTGGTGGTGCGCGCCTTGAGGTCGACCACTTCCATCACGTTGGCCATGGGCAAGAAAAACTTGTTGTATTTCTCGATGCCTTTATCATTGTTTACCCGTACGATTTTGTGGCGGGTCTCGTAAATGACCAAGCCACTGCGCCCGGAGGTTTCAACGATCATATATTCGAACACCCGTTTGTCTTTGAGGATCACCGAGGGCTCGTCTTTTTCTTCTTCACTCAACTCCTGAAAGGCTGTTTCAGACTCCCAGTCGTAGTTTTTCATGTCATAATCCTGGGCAATGAGGGCCAGGGGTGCCAAAAAGATGGCGGATAGCAGCTTCTTCAGCATGGTTGGGTTATTTCTTCAGTACAATGGATTCGTTGTAGGCTGAACTCAGGGTCTTCACCATCGAGTTCCAGGCTTCAAACTCATCGGTATCGATGAGCAGGGTGTTGATGTAAAAGGTTTTGGACATCTGCACCTGATTGCCTTGCCGACGGTATTCGATGGTGAATCCAAAATTATCTCCTTCATACGACGAACTCTCGGGCAAATAGTCGAGGGAGTAGCCTTCCGGAATCTCAAACACGGTAGTGAATTCGTCCTGGAATTTGTAATCAATCTCAAGGGCTACTTTGCGGTCTTCTACCTCAATAAAATCGTTGAGGTAGGATTTGTCGAGGTTGAGGTTGACGTAAATGGCGTTGTTGACTTGCTGAGCATAGTCGGGCACTTCGAATTGGTAGTCGATCACCAAATCGTTGTCTTTGTTGGTTTCTCCTTCGGCTTCGTACTCGGCCAGGCGAAACTTGTTGTGCCCTTTTTCCAGCAGGCGCTCTATGTAATCTTTTTTCTTGTCGGTTTTTCGGTTGTTGAGCCGTTCCCGCACCATCACATTGACGTAACCGCCAAAGGCAGCCGTACCCTGACCCGAAAGCTGGTTGCCGTCTACCTTCACGAAAGCTGAATCGCGCTGGTAGTTGGTTTCTTTTTCTACTACAGGCACCATCAACAGGTCGTAGTTTTCTTTCGTTTTGCTCACCAGGGCTTGTTTGCCCTGTATGAACGAAGAGGGCATTCCAATGGGCGTGTGTTGGCTGGTAGCATCCAGAAAAATCACTTTGCCATTCAGTTCCACCATGGCGATCATGTGGTTGTCTACGCTGGGCGTGGGCAAATCGTCGTAGGTGTAGGGAATGTCACGGCTGCCGATCCAAACCAGGGAGGATGGTATTTCTGCCGCCTCCAGCATTTCGGTGAGGATGCTCGACATGTCTTTGCAATCGCCATAGCGCTTGGTGCAAACTTTGGCTGCCGGCCGCGGAATGAAGCCCGACATGCCGTCTTCGAAAGCTACGTACTTGATGTTGTCCTGCACCCAGTAATAGATGCGTTTCACCTTCTCTTCATCGTTGGTGAGGCCCGCAGTGAGGCTATCTACCAAAGCATTGATGGTGGGGTCTTTGTCTTGGTTCAAATCACCAATCAATGATTGATACCAGGCATACAAGTCTTCTACTTTGTCCAACACGCGCACGGTCTCACCGTTCGCGGTATACTCCTGAACGAAGAGGGCAACGTGGGGGACGTAATAGCTAATGGAAGGGCCATCATCATCATACTCATACTTGTCGGCCATGGTGGCCGTCCAGGTGTAAGTGGTCTTTCCCTTTTCTTCGATTTTGGCAAACTTTATTTGGTTCTCCTCATTGTTGAACACTTTGTAGCCTACTTTCACCGAAGACGGAAACGTGACCGAATATTGCAGCTTACGGGCCGGAATAAAGGTTTGGAAGTAAAACTTGCCTAAAAAGTGCGGATCGCTAATGGTTTCGCGGTAGGCTACCCTGGCCCGGGTTCCTTTGTCCATCTTGGGAAAAATGATCTCGATGTAGCGGTTGTCATCGTAAAATACACTTCCGTCCAGGCTGGACTTGGTCTCCATTTGGGTGACCTTCTCCCCTTTGAATTTTTTCCCTTTAGGATAAAACGCAGTAGCCGAAATGTTGGAAATTTCGTTGAAGGTTTCGTTGAAGTGAATGGCATCGTTGGCGTAGCCTTGCGCTTTGTCGCTGGTGAGGTATTTGTCCTCTACCAGATCGGCCACCACCACTAATTCTCCGTTTTTAAGGCTGATGTTGAGCGCTTCGGTTTTTTGAAGCATCACCGCCTTGTCTTCGGGGTATTCTTCCACCAGAGGCAGAAGTTCTGCAGGAGTTTGGGCCTGCAGGCCAACAGGAATCAAGCAACACAGCAAGCCTGCCAGCGAAGCGAGCCCCAATTGGCAGGCGCGCTTCATCCGGGAAACTAAATCAATCATAGAGTTCGTCGTATCGGTATTTTTCAACCTTGGTAACGCTCCCGTTTTCGTCGTAGTATTTCCAGTTGCCGTGACGCTCTCCCATGAGGTAGAACTCTTCGCGAATCAGCTTTCCAGCCTCGTTGTAGAAACTGAATTTACCGTTTTTCGCATCGTATAGATACACACCGGTTTCTTTCAAAGTGCCATCTTCATAATACACTTTGCGTTCTCCGTCAATGTCGTCGTCGAGAAAAACTTTATCGCTGAAAATATTTCCGTTTTCGTAGTACAAGACACTACGACCTTCCCGGTAGCCTTTTTCAAAAGATTGTTCAATGGATTTTTTTCCATTCGGATAATAGGCAACAATCTTGCCGGTTTCGTTGGGCATCTCGATCATGGGTACCGGCTTGCCGTCTTTGCCGTGATAGGAGTAACCCTGAACTCCACCATTGATGTAGTAACGGATAAAACGCACCGTTCCATTTTCGTTGTAGTAGGTAAATGCTCCGGTACGGCTACCTGCGTCATATTCGCCGTCTGATTCTAACTTACCATTTTCGTAATACCACTTCCATAGGCCGTCCCGATTGCCTTTGTCATCATATTGGCCTTCGGTTTCCACTGAACCATCGGGGTAATACCAGCGCCAATCGCCCGTCAAATCTCCGTTATCGTAGAAGCCGCGTATTTTTAGCTTACCACTGTCGTAGAAAATCTCATACATGCCGTGGCGCTCCCCGTTGTAAAAGTCAACCGTTCCGGTAACCATGCCCTTGGGATTCATCCACTTGTATTCCCCTTCCAGGAGGCCATTTTTGTAGGTTCCTTTCAGCCGCACCTTAGCGTTGAGGTGAGGCATCATGTAGCTTCCGCTACCGTTGGGCGTCAACAGGGTATCGGTAGGTTCTCCCAGGGTATCGAAAGAAATGGTTTTGATCCGCAATCCATCTTCAATGTAGAGTTCGTAATCCAGCTTGCCATCTACCTGAAAATACTGCTGATAGCCATCTAAGTCGTCGTTGAGGTAATAATTGATCCGCTCCAAAGAACCATCTGGACGGTAGTAGCGCCAATAGCCTTCGCTGTTGTCGTCAACGTACCAACCTTCCCGCTGGATTTTTCCGTTGCTGTAGTACCGCCGATAATAACTGTCCACATCACCACCTTCATAAGCGTATTCGCTGCGCAGCTTTCCGTTGCGGAAGTAGGTTTTATTCTCACCTTCAAAGGTGCCCATGTTGTAGGTAGTAGTTTCATCGACGGCTCCACTGGCGTGATAAAAGGTCCACACTGCGTGGCGCTCTCCTTTTTTCAGCAATCCCTGAGTACGCTTGATACCATTGGGGGTATAATAAACGTAATTCATTTTGCCCTTGCTACCTTTTCCTTCGGCTACTACTTCGCCCTTTTTGTTGAAGTATTTGTAGTACCGCAAAAAGCCTTTCTTGTACGTGTATTCGTAATGTTTTACACCATCATCGTCCCAAGCAGTAAGCAGCCCTTCGAGTTTGCCATTCACATAAGTGAATTGCTCAGTAAGCTCGCCTTCTTTTGAAAATTCTTTTACGTCTCCGGTGGCATTGCCTTCCTGGTCGTAGTTGATTTCCGTAAAGATTTGGCCATTGTCGTAGTACGATTTGTAAACACCTACATCTTTATCGTTTTTGTAGGTTCCTTCTGCTTCTACCTGTCCATTTTCATAAAAGGTTTTGTAGGGGCCATTCCGGTCGCCTTCCTCAAACACCAGTTCTTGTTTTAGCTGACCATTGTTGTAGAAACTTTTGAAGGTGCCGTGGTATTCATCATCTTTAAATTCAACCTCGTTGGACTTGTCGCCGTTGCGGTAGTAATAAGTGGCCATTCCGTTGGCATCGTTGTCCGAGTAAGGAATGATCTGACGCAGCTGCCCGGAGGCATAATACCTGCGCACTTCACCTTTGAGGGTACCCATTTCATAATTGGCTTCCGCACGTTTCAAACCGTTGGCATTGTAGTAGATGTTTGGTCCGTGTAGGGAGTCGTCTTTGTAATTGGAAACTTCTTTCAAATGCCCTTCCATGGCATAGAGCTTTACCTCGCCCTGGCGCAAGCCATCATCGTCGAAAGTTTGCTCTACCTGCCGGCTTCCCACATAGTAGAAATACACCCACTCTCCAAGATGATCCGATTCGAAATCGCCATCCATTTTAGACTTGCCAAGCGCGCGCATTTTACCGTTGCTCTCGTAGTACCAGTGGTTTCCATTTCCCTCACTGTCATTGCGCGTCATCTCCTGGCCGGTGGGTTCTAGGTTTTTACGCGTCCACTGGATGAAGGTGCGCACTTTTGAGTTTTTATTTTTCTTCAACCAATTCTGAACCACAGCCGCGTTGAAGGAAGCAAACATCCAATAAGAGAAGGTCTCAATTTGGTTGTCGGACATCAGTTTTTTAGCGGTAGGCACATAGTAATCCATCCAGAAGTTGTCGGTACCTTCTTTATACTCAAGCTTCTCATAGAGCAGTTGGGTTTGACGGATCAAAGGATCGTTCACCTTGGCTACCGTACGATACCCACCGTTGAGCGCAGCTTTGGAGTTAATGATCAATTCCATATCGGAAAACAACTCCGTTTTTACTGGCTCTACTCCCTCTTTGGGTTCTAATTCAACCTTAGCGATTTCTGCCAACTTTTGAACCGCAAGGTGCGAACGTTCGGTCCACGATTCACGCATCAAATAGCCCTCCAAAGACAGCATAGCGGGAATAGCATCACCTTGATCCGCACAGATCATACCTAACAAATAGTGCGGGGAGGCATACAAGTGATTACATCGAATGGTTTTGATGAGTATCTCTTTCGACTCCTCCAACTTATCCTCGTTGTAAAGGGTTAGAGCGAGGTTGTAGTTCAACAGTTGGTTGTAGGGATAGCGTTTCAGGCCATCGCGATAAGCAGTGATGGCTTCTTCTGCTCTTCCCATCTCATCGTAAGCCGTACCCATCAACAGGTAAAACTGCTGATCGAGGCGCTTATCGAGTTTCAACCCTTCCTGGCAAGTGTTGATGGCTTCCTTGTACTTCTCAAGGGCAATTAGGGTTTGGGCCTTTTCGGCCATAGCCAGTGCGTAGTTGGTATCGTTTCGCGTAATGGCTTCATACGATTCGAGGGCTTTTTTATACTCCTCATTCTCGTGATGGTATACGCCAATAATCAGATTGGCTCCCGAATTAATCAGGGGAGGTGTGTTGTCGTCGGTTGTGCTCTGGGCACCGACCAAAGAGTAGGCAAAGGTCATTGCCAGAAGGCAAATGACTGGGGTTAATTTTTGCATGAACTGACGGGGTGTTGGTCAAAGTGACTAAAGTACAGATTTTTGCTTTGAATCAAGGCTCCAACACTGCTTTAGCCCAAAGGCTTCCCCGTCATTCTTGTTTACTCATCAGTGCCTCGGTTCGGTATCCTCCAAGCAGTAGCATGGCTTTAGCGCTGGGAGGTCGGCTTCTGCGGAGGGTTTGTGGTTCGATCCTCACCGAAATGCCCGTGTAGGTATAGGCTTTGGATAGGAGGTACTTGCGGTTTCGTCCTTTGCACCACTGCTGGATGGCCGCTTCGGCAAAAGAGCGGTAGGTATGGCCTTCTAAGGGAAGGGCCGGCTCCTCTTCTTCCTCTTCTTGTTTCACCCCGAGGTATAATTGATAAGGGCTTTCTGCGCGTTTCCGATCAAAATGCCACCGGTTTCGATGGGGCAGCACTACCAGGTTGGCCCTCAAGGTGATGGGTACCAGCAAACGTCCTTTAAATGAAGTGGATGCGCTTGCCCGATGAACGTATCGCTCCACACTGGGGTGCAATCCGGCTTCATATTTTCGAAAACCAAATACTTCAATGCCTACCTGGGTCTGTTGTTGCAAGCTTTGGTGCCATTCCAGGGGTTCCAGTCGGCTTTTCTTCCGAAAGGCATTGTACGCATAATACAAGGTGGCTTCGAGCAGTTCATCATCCGGATGATCCGGATCGATCAATTCATTGGCAAGTCCACTGGCAAAAAAGGCTTGAGCTGAGGCATAGTCCAGATACGGATTGGCGACAACAACCGCAGAATCCACCCCAGCCAAGAAGCGTTTCGATTGTGCACAAAGCGATAAGGGAACGAGCAGCACCCATGCCAGGCTAAGTAATACCAAACCTCTCATATTCCCATCATGGAATACACCGTAAAATAATCCATTTCTTCTACTGGCACTATAGTAAAAGGCACCTGTTGAACGGTTGTACTGCTATATTGAAGCAAGCCCTGGCAATCTTCAGGCCGCGCTAAGGCTACACGATTGTCTTTTAGAATCATTATCAATCCAATTTGTGATTTTTGATCATACATGACACCGTTTACGGTTCCATAGGTAAAAACTGCGTTCGCGGTCAGGTCAAGTACCATCGCTTGTGCTACTTCCGACCATTCAAAGGGTTGGTTTTCGGTATCGACAAATTGAGCGACCAAGGGTGCCGGTTGGGCCATCCGATAGATTTGATCGCAATTGTAAACACTGAAACTGGCGAGTGCAAAACTGCGATATACGGGATCGGAGATGGTGGTGGCCACCGGAAGTGGAGCGGCTGTGTTGACCAAATTGTTTCTACCAGCTGCTATGGCCTGGAAGTACTTGGAGGTATCCCGGTAATTTTTGAACTCCTCACGGTAAACCAGCATTTTTTCCATGAATTCCTTCCGCTGCTTTTCCAACTTTTCTGATTTCTCCAGGCGCAGTTTTTTTCCTTTATCATGACTTCGGGTATAGCGCTTGTGCCAACTGCCCAACTCTCTTTGAATTTGGTAATGGTTGGAACGACGAACTCCAGGAAAAACAGGTAAAAGCAAAGTATCGTTGCTTGTGTAAAGGGTCAACTCGAAATTGTCCGTCTCGGGAGTGTGCTTTAATTGAAACCCCTGCTCACGATAAGCGGTTCCTCTCCAAAAAGAGAAAGGGTTCTTCTTTTTCCTACCCAGCTTTCCTTTGCGGGTAAATTTCCGATCAAAATACACGCCTTGAAAATCTCTGAGTGTCTTAATAGCAGGGTATAAACTGTCACCTTCATACGTAAAGGTCATGTTTCTGCAAGCCTGAAATTCTGGATAGGGATAATGGATTTTTTCTTTCCGCGTCCCTACTCGACCACTTTTCATGATACGGATGTGCATCTTTCTACCCCTCACCGATACTCGATAATTTAATTGATCGTAAGTCGGATTAGCAGGTGATTGGGGCCTTACAGGAGCTTTGTCTGGCATCAACAGTACCACATCATCCGTAGATGGAGGGCTGGCCGGCGTCACTTCATCTTTGCCTACGTTGGTCCATCGGCCGGAGTTGGAATCCAATTCGTAGAGGTTAATCGTTGGAGAAGCATTTTGCGAAAGGAGGTCTACCTGAATGAGGGCTTCCGGGTTGGGTTGTAGCAATTGGCCGTTTTGCCGGGCTTCAAACTTCATCATGCCCGCCGATTGAAAAGTATTGCTTACCCCGCCCGAATCGTAGGTCATCGGAATGCCACTGAGTGCAATGGCCAGAGGATTGGAATATTCGGTGTAGCGCATCTCTACCTCACCCTGCACCGGATTGCCTTCGGCATCGAGAAAAGCATTGGCTGGAATGTTGAGTCGGGTACCGGAAGCAGTGACCCAAAGGCTGGCGGTGGTGGCATCTACCTTTTGTGTTTCTGCTGAAGGCTCCCAACCGGGTACGGGTGGCACAATACCTTTGGCCTTGGTGGTGGTTTGGCTGCTGATCACCACTTCCCTGCTGGTAGAAGCCTGAAATGGAAGGATTTCATCGTGCAAAAACTGGCAATCGGGCATTTGATTTTTCAACGTATCTACCATTGTTCCCACCATATCGTTTCCATAGAGTACGCACCGGCGAAGTGCACCTAATGCATGAAAATCCTGGCTCAATGCCGTCATGGAATTCCCCCCCAAATTGAGAAAACGCAAGGTTCGGGCTTCGTTCAGGGCTTCAGGATATTGTTGCAAGCCACAGCGAACCATGGACAAAGTATCCAGTTTTTTTAGCCATTTCTCATCCTCGAACCATGCATTGGCATCCAGTGAAGCTGCTCCGTACAGGTGCAAGGCTAGCAGCTTTTTAGGCGCCCAAACCGTAAGCTCTGGCTTTATCAAAGCAGTACTTTGGAGGGTGAGGCTTTCCAGTTTTTTCAGTCGGTTGATCTCTGAGGGCAACTGATTCCAGCCCGTCTCAATTAGGGCCAGTTGCTTCAATTGTGGGGCACGGGCAAGGTAGCGCAGGCTTTTGCCATCATCCGCCAGTGGTCCCTCAATGCTGAGGCTTTGCAAAGCTTCCATGTGTTGCCAACCTTTGTGCACCGTTAAAGGGCTTTTGAGCTGCAACTTCAATTCCTCCAATTCGGATAGGGTGGATAGAAAAGCAGGCCAGGTCGACAGGTTTTCCAATTCGAGGTACCGCAGTTCAGTAGAAAAAGAGAGTAATGGAATACTGTTTTCCCATTGATGATCGGTGGAAACTCCAAAGGCTACGTATTCCAGGTTTTTACAGGTTCTGATCTGTCGGGGCAATGCTTCCAACTGGTTTCCCCGAAGTTCGAGGTGTTGCAACTTGCGCAAGCGACCGGTCGAGCGGGGAAGCATAACCAACCAATTGTTATTCAACTCGAGGTGTTGCAGCCGCTTCATGCGCCCCAAGCTTTCCGGAAGCAGCATCAAGTCACAATTGTTCAGCTTCAAGACTTCCAGGCTATCCAGTTTAGACAAAACGCCCATGGCCTGATCGATATCCAAATCAGGGTTATGGCTTAGATCAAGGGTTTTTAAATGTTGGAGCTGGCCCAATTCTACCGGTAACGTTTTCAGGCGGTTGTGGCTCAGGTCCAAACTTTCCAATGCGGTACAGTTGGAAATTTCAGAGGGCAAAGTATCCATTTGGCGGTGACGCAAGCTCAGCCGATCGGTGGCATCGGGGTTTTCAAGAGCTTGCTGAAGGCTTTGGGCAGTTTGCGCCCAAACAGGGAATACCGTTCCCACGAAGAGAACAGCAGCAAATAGGGTGCGGAGTAAGTAGGTCATGTTGGGGTTGTATAGTTATTAAGATGCAGATTCGGTGCTAACCGTTGGGACGCCATGGAAGGCACTTGAAGGTGAACGGTTCTTCACCATCCGAGTTGACTTCCTGGAGAGAGGCGCTCCACCATTGATTATCAGTGGTTTTCACATAAAGTACTGCAGTTGGTTCTGTCCAAAGCGGAACGAGGCCTTTAGGGTCAATACCTACCACTCCATTTGAGAGTTGCCAGTAGGCCAGTTGCGCAGCCATCGGTTTCCCGGCAGCATTCACAAACCGTGCCTTTTTCCAGGTCGCTTTTTCCGTATTAACAGCTTCTACCTGAAGCCAGCTTTGGGTCACCACCACAGGTGTAGGATATGGGTCCACCGATGGCGTTTTTTCCATATTCTTCAGCATTTTTTTTCGCTCTTCAGGATCAATTACCGCAACGAGCTCCACCTTTCGAGTGGCTTCAAACTTCTTAAAAACAGCTTCATAGCGGAAGGAGCCAATTTTTTGAAACTGCTTACACGTCCACGAATATTTTTTCATGGTTCCCAATTCCGCTTCAAATCCCGGTGCGGCATGGAAGGTTAACCGCTCATAGCCTGCCAATTCGGGATAGGTATTGGCATCGTAAGCAAATTGGAAAGTGAGTTTTCCACTTTCTATGGCTGCTGGAATTTTGCGTTCCAGGCCACCTTCAGAGGTAGTGAGGTTTTGCCATTCCTGTTGTTCATTGAGGTAGAGCGATGAAGTAACCCTTTGGGGCAACTGCACGGTCAACGGTTCCATTGTAGCCATGCCGGAACTAATGGCCCAAACTTCTTTGTTCGGATGCGCAAGCGGGAGCCTTATTTCGGCCAACATCACTGCTTTGCCATTGGAGAAAATTTCTACCCCATGGTCTTTTGAAAGCGACACTCCGGTAGTTGACTTTGCGCCCAGATGACCATTATTGATATAAAGTTGGACTGCTTCAAGCTTGGGTATCCTGCTACGCGGCTCCGCTTGTCCGGCAATGGGTGGCATTTCGATGGATCGAACGGTATCCGCTGGTCGTTTTTGTGGCTCAGCAGCAATGGCGGAATTCGTCTCCACAAACAACCGAAGTCGTTGTGAAAGCTATGACTCCCCAGTCACATTTTGCCATTGGTACCAGCCCAAAACTCCCAGTCCGATAAGCGCTGTGGCGGCCCAAAGCATCCATTTACTGCCCGAGTTCCACCAATGGTGTTGTTGCTTGTAGCTTTGGTAGAGCGAATCGAAGTCCTTTTTCTCCTGAAGCGATGCTTTCGATGGGCGGGACCGATCTACCTTAAATTTCAATTTTGTCATAAGGCTCCCTCCTTTCCGGGTACCAATTTTTTGCGCAATTTTTCAACTACCCGATACGTCCGCACCTTGGCATTGTTTTCAGTAATCTCTAAGATTTCGGCTATCTCCTTAAAGGGGCGTTGTTCAAAAAATCGCATTTCAATCAATTCTATCTCTGCCAGTTTCAACTGGCGTATTGCGGCCAACATGGCCTCCACCGCTTGTTCCGGGTATTCGGCCTCCCATTCTTCAGTAAGGTGCTGCAATTGCACCTTTTCCAAGCTTACCACCCTTTGGCTTTTTTGAGTTCTGAACCATTGGTTTAGTTCGTTTTTTGCAATGCGGTAGAGCCAGGATACAAAGGGCACACCCCGAAATTGATATCGCGGCAGGTGGTGCAAGGCTTTGGTAAAAACTTGTGAGACCAGATCGTCGGCAAGGGTTTCGTCTTCTACCCGGTTGAACACATACCAATAAATGGCTTCGTAGTGCCGGTCGTAGAGTACCGAAAAGTGCCTCCGGTCGCGCTGTGCCCTACGAACCTGCTCGTCTTCTTCCGAGATTTGCTTTCGGGTCCGATGGTAATTAAACAAGTTCAATTTGCGGTTGGTCATCGGTATAATGCCCCGCTTTCAAAAAGATACACGAAATGGGGTGGGGGTTGGAAAAAAGTCAAAAAAAGGCTACGGCTGCCAACCTAAAGCGGTCCAGATATCACTCACGGCGGCCAGTTCCGACCGAAACCGCTGCAAATAAAAAGTATGGCAGCCTGGCCGCCGAAAATCATTTTGGGCCAATTGGTTGCTGTTGATAACGCCGAGATCGCCATTGCGGGCAATCACAATGAAACAACAACCTGCTTGATCTCCTACATAGGCGGTGATGGCAGAAATGCCCAAATTTCCTTCCAATATGCGCAATTGCTTGCGTTGCGCATCCATGAGCAAAATGGTGGTTTCGGGCACTCGACTAGAATCTTCGTAAGCAAAGGCACATTCAATGCGGCTCACGCCATGCCAATAATCATCAGAGCCTTCACTCACCAAATTGAAGCCTTCGATTTCCAATCGACGGATCAAGTTGCTTCGACTGGCTTTGGCTCTGGCCAAGGCATCTTTTTCTCGGGCCACAATCTGGTCGTAATAATTGAGCCACTGCTTTCGGGTCATGTCTTTTTCTTCTTCCGAAAAATAGGTAGCCGCAAAGGCCGACCAGGCCTTATTGAGGCGATTGTGGTAAGCCAGTTTGTAGTGGTTGTGCTCGCGTTGAAGTTGGAGGTGAAATCGTTCGCTTCTGCGCTGCAAAACTTTTTGGTACCGTTCGAACCGACGGAGGTAGGTGCGTTGCGATTTGGATTCTGGTAAACTGCGGTCAAAAAGTCGAGGAACTGCGGTGATCCTGTCAAAACCATTTTGGTGTTTCAACTCAATGGTAAAATTATGAGCCGTTTCATTGTAGTAGATTCTCACATCGCTCCACGACTTTTTCCTGAGGTATCTTTTGCGAAAATCTCTTGAACTCAGATCGCCGATATAGACCCATTTCATACCCATAAAGGCATTTAGCTCTGGGTTTTGGGTGTTGATGTGTACGTTCCAGGCATCTTCGCCCGAGCGCTTGAAATCGAACCACACCTCTTTGCGGTTGCCTCGCCGGTAGGCTTCCAGGGCAATGTTGTGGTATTCTTCACCGGGCTGACGTCTCCATACATTGGCATAGTTGATGTCCTGATAACGCTCCATGAAAAGCGAGCTATCAAAATCATAGTTGAATTGCGGCTGGTTGAAAATTCGTGCATAGTTCAAGTAGGCGGCAGAAAGCACCCGTAAATCTTCACCTTCTAAATCGATGAGGGTGGGCAGCAGGGGTTGATCGGTAACCGCCACCAGGGTATCTGGCGGCAAGGTGCCATGGCGCGCCTCTACGATGGTGGCTTGTGGAAACAAAGCTTGCAGCAGCTGCCGTTCTTCGGGTTTTAAACCATTGTCCAGAGAAAGGTAGCGAATCGACAACCCCTTGGCTTTGCTAAGTTCTTCTACGGGCTCTACTAAAATGTTGCCCTCAATTTGGAGCGTGTCCAGGTCTTGCAGCGAAGTAAGGTTTTCGTGGAGGTTGGTCAACACGTTGTCGCGCAAGTCGAGTACCCTGAGGTGCTTCAACAAGTTGATGTTGGAAGGCAGGTTGGTGATTTGATTGATGGGCAAGTGAATTTCTGTGAGGCGAGGCAACTCAGCCAGCACTTCGATGGCTTTCTCAAAATCGAGCTTCTCATTGCCTTGAATAGAGAGTACCTGCAAGCGAGATAACCGGTTGAAGTTTCCTGGAAGGTGGTTGAGTTCATTTTCAATCAAATCCAGGGATTCGAGGTGCGGCAAGTGGGCCAACCCTTCTATCAACTGGCGATAATTGAGCTGTGGGCTCCCAATCACCCGCAAATGACGTAACCCCTGCAATTTCTCTATGCCTGCAGGTGGACGGCTCATCAAGTTATCTTCCAAAGTGAGGTGAGCCAACCTCGGGTGTGCCGCAAGGCTCTGCATCAGGTCTTTTTCGTGCTGGCGGTCCCACGGTCCGCGTAGTACGAGATGGGTAAGGTTCACCATTCGGTGGAGGTTGGCCACCAAACGCATTGCTTCGTTTCCAGAGGCAGCTACTTCCAAACAGCCCACCTTTTCGGGATAAAGAATGGCTTTGCGGATATCCGATTGGCATCCTCCGTTGGGTGCTTGTGCCAGGGTCAGATGACCCGACAACAAGCTGATCCAAAAGAAAGACCACAGTGCAATTTTTGGTGTTTTCACTTTAGAGGCGATTGGTCCTTGAATGGGTGAGATTGGTTCAAATGCTTCCCAATCCTAATCAGATTTTCCTTGTGGGGAGGACAATCTGCAACTGCTACCAAAATGCTACTTTTATCGCCTTTATATGGGCAAATTAAAACAGCACTACGCAGCATATTTGGTTATAACGCTTTCGGCCGCGTTTTATGTTGGACTGAGTTATTTTACTGTTCGCACCCAGGTAAATCAGGTGTTTCTGTTCGCTGGATTACTATTTGCCGGTTACTTTTTTGCCCAACGGCTTCCCCAATTTCCCCTCAAAGGATGGATTGGGGCAGCCATAGGTTTTCGTCTGATTTGCTTATTTGCTTTCCCTAACCTATCGGACGATCTCTACCGCTTTCTTTGGGACGGCCAATTGTGGATACACGGCGAAAGTCCGTTTCTGCGGTTGCCCGTTTACCATGCTATGGCAGGATTTCCCATCGAAGGAGCTGGCCCGGAGCTCTACGGTCCCATGAACTCCAAAGAATATTTCACCATCTATCCGCCCATTTGTCAGCTCGTTTTTGCACTCGCGGCTGGGCTCGCTTCCGATAGCATCTATGGAGGCACGCTGGTAATGAAAACAATTTTAGTAGCTGCAGAAATAGGAAGTATCGCCTTGATTGTAAGCATCTTAAAGACACTCCACCTCCCGGAACGCAATGTTTTATGGTATGCACTCAATCCCTTGGTCATTTTTGAATTCAGTGGGAATGCCCATTTCGAAGCCCTAATGATCTGCTTTTTGCTCGGAGCAGTTTATCTTTTTCTTAAGGGCAAGTGGCAACTCTCAGCGGTTGTTTTTGCATTTGCGGTATGCACCAAACTGTTGCCACTCATGTTTTTGCCCTTCCTGATTCAGCGCTTGGGATGGCTAAAAACCATTGCCTACGGTAGCATTACAGGCTTGGTCACCTTAACCTTGTTTTTACCGTTTGTCAACCTACAACTGGTCGTCAATTTTGCCGACAGCTTTAGTCTCTATTTCGAGCGGTTTGAGTTCAATGCAAGCATCTTCTACATCATCCGCGCTGTGGGGTTCTGGTTGGTAGAAAAAGACATTATTCGGCAAGCGGGATGGGTACTTTCGGTAGTTGTTTTGTTGGGGATTCTTACCCTGGCCTGGAAAGAAAAAGTGCCAAAAAACGGCCAATGGCCTCGCCAAATGCTTTTGGCGCTTACGGTTTATTTGGGTTTTGCCACCATCGTACACCCCTGGTATGTTACCACCTTGGTAGCCTTGGCGGTGTTTACCCCATGGCGCTATGCGATGGTCTGGTCGGCTACCGCGGTTCTTTCTTACTATACCTATCGGGATACTACTTATACCGAAAGCTATTGGCTCATTGCCATTGAATATGCAGCGGTTGCTGCCTGGATGCTCTACGATTGGAAAAGGAAAGAGAAGCCGGGAAATGGAGAGGTAAAGCTGAAAACAACTTAAGCGAGCCGGCTAAGGCGAATGATGATGTCGTCACCGTACGCCAACAGGCGCTTGTCTTCAAACAAGGCAGGAAAAACCCATAAATCAACGGGAGGAGATTCCGACTGACTATCCACGTTCACCACCTTACAAGCTAAAGAGTTGGTGTTGATATATTCTGCAACCACCTTACAGGAAGGACAGTGGTTGCTTATATACAAGGTTAAATTTTGGATAGAATCGACCATATGCTACGTCTTCTTATCATGCGACACGAGCGCCAAATCACAATACAAATGTAGCGGGAGGTTGGAGGGAAAAATGTAGGTTGGCCGACAATTAGTCGTATTGGTAGCCCGCCCCTCCTTCAGTCTCCAATTCTACTCCGAGGCCTAAAACCAAACGGTTTACAAAGTTGAAGTACGCAATCACCAAGGAGGCGTCCAAAATGGCCCGATCAGGCAGTCCTGCTTTCCGCAAACGCTCAGGATGAACGGTTTCGGCAATGCTGTGTGGTGCTTTGGTCAGGTGCTCAGCAAACTCACACAACAGCAGGTCGGTTTCGCTAAGGTCAAGGCTGTGGTAATCTTCTATCAAGCCCTCTACTCTGCCGGATTCTTTCCAAAAATTGCGCAATGCATCGCCGTGGTGCCGCGTGCAGTAAGCACAACGGTTGGTTGCAGAAACCACTACGGCAATCATTTCTCGTTGCGCTCTTTTCAAGGGGCTTTTGCCAAACATAATGGTCATGTACAACTCCATGTGGTGCACAATGCTCTCCGGGTTCAGGCTCTGTATCTGATGTACGTTGGCCAGCTTTCCGCGGCTTTTAATCAGGTTATCGTAAATCTCACGCAGCGGCCCTTCAGCGGCATCGTGCCCAATTACATCGATGAATGCCATATCGTCGGTTTTTTAGAGGTTAGCCGCGCACCATGAATTTGTGCATCTCCTGGTTTTGCGGCCCAATGATTTTGATCAGGTAAACGCCCCATGGCAAGTCATCGGTAGACACCTTGAACTTTCGGCGGCCTTTGCCCACTTTCATGGTTTTGGTGGCCAGGGTTTTGCCGGAGAGATCGGTGATGATAAACGTAAAGTCTCCGGGTTGACGAAACAGGTATTCTATAGGAATAACGGTTCCACTTTTTACCTTTTCGGGAAATTCGGTTTGAAGACCGGCATTTAACGAAGCGGTTACCGCAGTGGTATCGGTCAAGTTGCTGGCCACGGAATCGACCCACCGATACGCTTTGCTCAATTGGACATCGCGGTCCTCAAGGTCGATGGTATGCCCTACGCCTTTTAGCATGGTGGTTTGAACGTAAGCGCCCGATTGCCGCAGAGAATCACTCAAAGGAAACAGTCGAAGCTCTGGTGCATCCTGTTCGCCGTGCAACAGGTAGAAAGGCTTGTCAACTACTTTTGCAAATCCAGGGGGATACTTGTCGTTTCGTCCAAAGGCGGCTCCAATGGCGATGTAGCCCTTGAATTCAGCCACGTGTTGCATGCCATAGGAATAGGTGGTTCGGCCACCCCAGGAAAAACCCATTAGGTAATATTTATTCGGGTCCACCGGTAACCAGTTGGCTGCTCCACGGAGTAATTGAGTCGTAAAGGAAGTATCAATTTGATCGTCGACTTTGCCGTCTTCGCCTCCATCCGGACACAGCAAAACCAACTGATTTTGCTCCGCAAATTGCACCAAGGTATCGCACCACGCTTGGGCATTCCAACGTTTGGTGTTGAATGGATGAAGCGCCACCATCATCGGCAGTTTCTCGCCCTCTATGGCACCAGAAGGAAGGTATACCGAAAAGTTTTTGCTTTTTTTCTTAAAAACCAGTGTTGAATCCAGTCGCGTTTGGGCACCTGTAGCTCCCAGGATACCGATAAATAAGATGAGCAGGGCCCAATTTTTCATCAACAGCAACCTCCTCCGTCGTAGAAAAAGGTAGAATCGGAGATGAACAGATCTTCGGGCAAACGGGCCTTCAGATTGCCTGCCGTCTTGTCACAAACCGCAAGGGGTTGGTTGGGTGTCAACACGTGCCCGTCACCATCATCGAAGTACTCCTCGTTGCCAAAATAAATAGCGGTTTTCCCGGTGAAGATGCACGGACCATCTACCGGCATGGGATCTTTGATGGCACACACTTCTACACTTTCGATATAAATGGGAGCAGCGGTATCGTAGTGGTTGGGATGCAAAATACGATAGGGCCTGCGGGCACGTACTTCAACGGTTCCAAAACCTACTTCAGTAATCATGTTGAGGTACTCCTGTAGTGGAAGGGCCCCGCTGAGACATAAAGCCCTCAGGCGATCGTCTTGCTTTAGATTTTCTGGCATTCCCTGGTCGCAAATCGGATCGGAAAGTACCAGCCTTCCGCCAGGTTTGAGCACCCGATACATCTCCTTCAAGGCTTTTTTCAAGTCCTCCTGTTTAAAGATGTTGAAAAGGCAGTTTTGAGCAGCTACGCCAACACTATTGTCTTCTACCGGCAAGTTGAGGGCATCCCCTTTCCGCAAACTCACAAATTTCGATTGAAACCAATTGTTTTGCTTCTCGGCCTCCAAAAAGTTTTCGGCACACGCTACCAGCATTTCATCCACTACATCGATGCCAATAACGCCTTGGGGTTGGCGGGCGAAATAAGAGAATTGCAAGAGTTCCATTCCTCCGCCAACTCCTACATAGAGCACACGCGGATCGTTGGAAAGGTCGCGCGGATTGACAGTACTACCGCAACCGTAGTTCATTTCCAACATTTTGGAGGGGATGGACAAGCCCGGCAGTTGCCATACCGGAGTAGTGGTACAGCACAATCCCTCGTCGGGGGTAAGGGCTGCATCTTTATATAAGTTGTGTGTTGCTTCTAAATAGGACATGCTGAAGACGCCTTACTTCACAATGCTTTTGCTGTGATTGACCGAATAATAGAAGACCAGCCCAAAACCCAAGGCCAGCATCAGATGGAAGGGGAGCAAGCCAAAATCATTGAGCCACGCTCCAATAAGAATGCCAATTAAAAAGTAGAGGGCCAGAAACCCTTCGAGCAAGGTAAGCAGGTTGAGGCTACTGGTGAGGTACTTATTGCCTTTCCATTGATCGCCAGATTGCTTGATGTTGAATTTTGGAGTTCGGATGAACGGTGTTTTGCGCCCGATGTATCCTTCGACCACGGCTATGGCATTGTGGAGCGAAAGCCCCATAGAGACGGACAAAAACATCGGAAATTTTACTAAAAACCGACCAAAAGTGGCTTTTTCAGGATTGGTTCGGGAAAAGGCAACCCAGTAGTAAATGGCAAGAAACAAAAGGCTCAACAAGAAAAACGCTCCGTATTTGGACAATTCGGCGAATTCCGCGCTTTGATTTTTAAACACCATGAGTGGCACACTGAGCAAAGCGGTAGAAATAATGCAAACGAATAGAAAGCTATTCATCAGGTGAAACAAAGCGTGCAGCTTGGTTGAAAAGTTGATGTTTCGGGATACCAACACATGCCAAAGGTTTTTTCGGGCACATTCAGCGGCTCCTTTGGTCCAGCGGAATTGCTGGGTTTTGAGTGCGTTCATGGCTGCGGGTAGCTCGGCCGGCGAACCTACATTTTCGAGGTAGCGAAACCGCCAGCCTTTCAATTGGGCACGGTAACTCAAATCCAGGTCTTCGGTAAGGGTATCCGATTGCCAGCCTCCGGCCTCATCGATACACGACTTGCGCCAAATACCGGCAGTACCATTAAAATTGATGAAATGCCCGTTGGCGTTGCGGCCCACCTGCTCTACCGAAAAGTGGGCATCCAAACCAAAAGCCTGAAGCTTGGTAAGGATCGAGTAATTTTTGTTGATGTGCTCCCAGCGGGATTGCACTACTCCTACCTCATCGCAATCGAAGAAGGGAATGGTACGGAGCAAAAAGTCTTTTTTAGGCACAAAGTCGGCATCAAAAATGGCAAGGAATTCGCCTTTAGCCGTTTTCATACCCTCGGCAAGTGCTCCTGCTTTGAAGCCCTGGCGGTCTTCCCGACGTACGTGTACAATGTCTATTCCCTTGGCTTTGGTGGCTTCGACTTTGCGCGCGGTGATTTCAACGGTTTCGTCGGTTGAATCGTCCAACACCTGAATTTCCATCCGGTCTTTCGGATAGTCAAATGCTGCTACAGCATCAATGAGGCGCTCAATAACGTATTTCTCGTTGTAAATGGGCAGTTGAATGGTGACCATGGGCACCTGATCGGTACCGGTATCCAGTCGGCGGACCTCTTTACTTTCTTTTTGTCGACGAAAACGCAGGTAATTGAGCACGAGGCTCACCTGCATCAGGCTGTACAAGAAGATGAACAACAACAGGACAGCGTAGACTAAAAGCAGAACAAATTGCAATGTGGTCATCTTCCTAATTTACAAGTATTTAAAGATCGTAAATATGATCTTGTACCCTGCTAAGATAGTACCTTTCACAGTTCCCGCAATTTTGGAAACTCCTATCCTACGCCGGTATTTCACTGGTATTTCAACACTTTTGAGCTTTCGCTTGGCTACTTTCACTTGCATCTCCACGGTCCAACCATAGGTGGTATCGACCATGTTGATGTCCATAAGCGATTGCCATCGGATGGCTCTGAAAGGTCCCAGATCGGTGAATTGCACGCCATAAAACCATCGGAGCATGCTGGTCGCCAGCCAATTGCCAAAAACCTGCTGAGGGGTCATACTTCCCTGCTCACGGTTTCCCAAAGCACGCGACCCGATCACAAGGTGGGCGTCTTGTTCCCATATAGGCGCTACCAGTTGGGTCATTTCTTCTGGATAATCCGAATAGTCTGCATCGATAAATACCAATATTTCAGGCGGATCTTTTTTGGCCTTTAAGTAGTTGATGCCACACAAGCAAGCTGCTCCGTAGCCTTGACGGGTTTCTGGTAGCACAGTGGCTCCTCCCAATTTTGCCTGCTGTGCCGTTTGATCGGAGGAGTTGTTGTCGACCACTACTACTTCGCGGACCAGGGTTTTAGGAATATCTCCCAACACCTTGCCGATAGAGTTTTCTTCGTTAAAGGCCGGAATCACCACATCGATGGTTGGCTTCGGTCTTTCTTCAGCTATCCGCTCCAAGGCAAAAGTCCTCTCCTGTTTCGATCCATTTGCGCAAAAGTGAAACAATTGAGTTGACCGGGGTGTCTTGCGGCTGACATTTTATTAGCAAATTTCAGTGGATTCTATGGATTATATTCTCTATTCATCGGTTTTATCCTCCAACCAAATTGAATTCAAATGGAGTATAAACCGATAAAACGTGATGTTGATAAGGTAAGTGGTTGGAAAGCGAGTTGCTTCAATCAATATTCGATGATGTTCTCCAACTCTCCTGCCGCATCGTAGAATTTCCAAGCTCCTACCCGGGTATCCGATTCATAACTGCCTTCGCTGAAGAGGCGTCCAAAACGGTAGTAACGGAAATGGCCGTCTTTAACATTGGTAATGAAGGAGCCTTCGAACACCAGGTCGCCATTGAATTCGAACACTTGCCACCAATCGTCGGGCTCTCCTTCGAGGTATTCTCCAATTTTCCTGATTTGCCCGTTAATGTGAAAGTATTGCCAAAATCCGGTTTTTACGTCTTGACGGTATTGGCCTAAGCTATATTGTTGCCCATTTTCATAGAATTCACTCCACCAATCATTTCGGCGATCATCTTCGTAGGCTCCGGTGAGGTGCAACTGACCGTTGGGAAAATAGGTGTGCCAGAATCCTTTTCGACTTCCGTTGTCGTAAGAACCAATTTTGCGCACCGTTCCGTCATTATACAACCATTTCCATACTCCATGGCGTTGATCGTTGGTTAACCGACCTACCAAATTCAATTGGCCATCGGCCTCAAAGCTTTTCCACCACCCATTCTTTTTTCCTTTTTGGTAGTTGCCAGTAACTTTCAATTGGCCCTGCTCGGTGAAATATTCCCAAAAACCTTGCTTTTTGCCGTCTTGATAATGCCCTTGTCGCTTGAGCTTTCCATTGGGGTGGAAACTCTGCCAAAAGCCTTGTTTTTTACCCTGCTTAAATTTTCCCTGGTGCCAGAGTTTGCCGTCTGCATTGAAGATTTCCCAGAAACCAGATTGCGCATCATCTTTAAAGTGACCTTTACGGATTTCCCGGCCTTTCCGATCAAAGAATCTCCAATAACCCGAGCGCTGACCGCCTTGGTAAGCCCCTTCGGCAACTACCGCTCCACCTTCATACAACCTGCAAGGTCCGGTGCGTTTTCCTTGTTTGTAAATGCATTCCAGGGTCGTGTTTCCCGCAGCATCCACAAATCGCCAGTAGCCTGATCGGGCGCCCTTTTGATATTCTCCTTCAGCGATGAGGTGGTTGTTTTCAAATTCCTGCCACTCGCCCTCTTTTAGGCTCTTGTTGTAGTTCCCCTTGCCCGTAATGTTTCCCAGTTGATCGTATTCCACCCAGGCACCGGTTCGATAGCCTTTCTGGTAAATGCCTTCCGCTTCTAAGTTTCCGGTGAGAAATTTTCTCCAATGGCCCGTGCGCTGGCCCATGGTATTGTAATTGCCTTCGAGGTAGCGTTGGCCTTGGTGATCGTAATAATGCCAATATCCTGCAGGTTGACCTTCGTTGTAGTGGCCTTCGGAACGCAACTGCCCATTGAAATACTGTTTCCAATAGCCTTCTTTTTGGCCTTCTGCATAAGTTCCTTCCGAGAGGATGCGTCCGTTTTGATCGTAGGTTGCCCAATGCCCGGTGAGGCTTCCGCTTTGAAAATTACCCTCCCCACTCAATTGGCCATTGGAATGGTAATTCCGCCAAAACTGGTGGCGTTTCCCATCTTTAAAATGTCCTTCGGATTGCAGGGCTCCATTGGCAAAAAAAGCTCGCCAGTATCCTACTTTCTGCCCGTTGAGTAAGTGCCCTTGCTCTTTGGGTGAGCCATTGCTGAAAACTGCCGCTTGCCATGTTCCTTTTTGGCCAAAGGCCAACGAGAGCGATAGAACAAAGCATATCCCGAAAATGATACGGGCCATGGGTGAAATATTTTTTTAGTAGGTCACTTGATCACTCAAACCAACGCCACTGTTGCCAATGATAATGACGGGGGTTTCGGCACGGTTGTCATCAGGACCATTTTCTAATTTGAGTACGCCACGTGGGCAAACTGCTGAACAAATCCCACACCCAACGCAGGAGGAGCGCACAATGTTTTGCCCTTTTTGGGCATAAGCCCGGACGTCTATCCCCATTTCGCAGTAGGTAGAACAGTTGCCACAAGAGATGCATTGGCCTCCATTGGTAGTGATCCGGAAACGCGATTTTAAACGCTGAATCAAACCAAGGTAAGCAGCCAATGGACAACCAAAGCGGCACCACATGCGGTTGCCCATCAAGGGATAAAAACCTGTTCCAACCACTCCAGAGAACACAAAACCAATCATGAAGCCGTAGTTGCCCCGAAGTTGATATTGGTTGAAAAACATGATATTTTCTGCGTTGACGATGAAATGATTGTACACCATCACGCCCACCAGCATAACTCCTGCACCTGACATGAGGTAGAGCGAGGTGGTTTGAAAAATGGTGTGTTTCCGTTGCAGAAACCAAACGTAGCCCAGTGTTCCTACCAGCAATACGGCCACAATGACAATGAAAATATCGCGGGAGATGCTTTCAAATGGTAGAAAAGAGTAAACGACTCCAATGGTCATGATCACCGCAAAGACCAACACCAGGTGGATGGACCAGCGCTCAATTTTCCAGGCCCGAGTAGATTTATTGCTTTGTTGACGGTAAGGGTCGCCAAGGGTTTCTGCGAGGCCTCCACAGCCACACACCCATGAGCAATACCACCGCTTCCCAAAAAAATAGGTGAAAGTTGGAACCCCAACCAAAAAGAGCACAATTCCCCAACCAATCATCCACCAACCGAGGGTGCCAGCAGCCAGGTGCTCATCCAAACGGTAGTCAAAAAAGAAAGTATACTCCAACGGCCACGCACTTTTAAGGTCGTAGGAGGGGCGGTTGAGCGACTTCAGGATTTGAGGTAATGTAAAGGCAAAAGCGAACTGAAAGAACAAAATGGAGCCGGTACGAACAATTTGGTAGCGGTTGTGGCGGTATTTGACCATCATGCGAATGCCCATGACCCCCATGGCCAAACAGTACAAGACGCCGTACATAAACCATTGGTCGGCGGGTTTTCCACTAATGGATTCACTCACCGGGTCCAGCATTAAGACCCAGTTGGTTATGTATTCGGGAAACTTGTAGAGAAAGACGTAGAAACCGATAAGAAACGTACCGAAAGAAATCCCGATCCAGCCTCGGTTCATCACGTTGAGAAAAAACACCCCATCGTTTTTAATGCCCGGAGTTCCATCGTTCATCTGTGGCACGATGTACAACAAGGCACCCAAGCAACTCAGCAGAAAGCAAATGATCGAAAACAACCCTACGTGGTCGCGAATGAGACCTACCGTTGCGGCTTTGGTAGCGTGGTATTTTAAGTATTTGATTTTATCGTCGGGTAACCCCAGTTGGCCCACGATTCCACGATTGATGTCTTGTTTCTTTTGATCGAGGTTGTTTTTGAAATCCTCTACGCCGGAAAACTCGCGGCCAATCATCCATCCGGTATTGTCGCGAATGGCTTTGTTCTTTCCAGCTGCAGTTTCGGGTGAGAACACCTGATCAATGATTTCGCTGGTATAATTAACCGCTCCATCGGCCGAACTCAGGGTTACTAACTGTTCAATTTCCTCATCAGAAACACCATTTTCGGCCATAACTGCCGCGTTGGCTTTGGCTACTAATTCGGTGAGGGCGGGTACATAAGCAAATTGAGATCCGAATACCTTTCCATCTTCTTCTCCCAACTGATCGATAACGTATTGCTGTTGGGCCTCGCTGGCTCCCACCTGTTCCATGCCTTGCCGCAGGGCAGACTCAGTCATTTGGAAGCTTCCAAGGCTAAGGCTAATAACAAATACGCTGAAGCAGAGCAAGAAGAGGGCTAATCCTATTTTTTGAATCGGTCTCATGGTTGATTTGATTTATTCAAGGATTAGGCAATGTTTAAGATTCGTTTCCAACGGGCTTTGCGTGGTTTAATGTTCGTATTAAATTCTTTGTTGAATTTATCACAGATGGACTTTTCATGCTTGCGGTAAAATTCTGGATCAAAATTGGCGTCTGGTAAGTATTCCAATACATATTCCACACTCCGCTCTTCGTGAAACCACTTATCGAATACGACATGGCGCATCCGTATTCCGAAGGTATTAACGCCTACAAAACGGTGAGTGGTTTCATCAAATACCAATTTGACCCCAATGCGTCCTTCCGGGTGTTCCCACCAAAAGGATTGTTGTCCTTCCTTGGCCTTGCCAGGAACATCACCATAGGTTTGATATTCAATGTCAAAAAACTTAGCCGAGTTGAACCAAACACCTGGTTTGTAGGCAGTTTTTTTACCTGTAATAGTGGCTCCAACGGTTTCCCCCATCATCCGGCCAGTATACCACACTTGCTCCATTGGCCTTCGACCGGTAGGGTGTTGATGGAACTGTGCACAATCGCCAATGGCATAAACATCTGGAATGTTTGTTTCGAGGAACTCATTGACCATAATCCCGCGTTGAGTTTCCAAGTCGCTTTCTTTGAGGAAGGCTATGTTGGGGCTTACCCCGGCGGTGAGGCCTACAATTTGACATGGTATCTCTTCACCAGTGCTGGTTAGCACTGCACGAGCACGGCCGTCGTCTCCGGCAATTACTTCTTTCAATTCCGTATTTAAACGCAGATCGACATGGTGTTCACGCATGTGGCGCATGATCATATCACCGTCTTCAGGAGGCAGTACATTGCCCCAAAAACGGTTTTCACGCACCAAAAACGACACTTTTATATCCCGCGTGAGCATCATTTCGGCGAATTCTACTCCAATCAATCCCCCGCCAACAATAACGGCACGTTTAGCACCAGGAGAGTTTTCCTCCAAGGTCTCCAAATCCTGATAGCTGTAAAGCCCTTGCACTCCAGGCAAATCTTGACCTGGCCAGCCAAACTTGTTGGGTTTAGACCCGCAGGCGAGCACCAACACGTCATACGCCATGGGCGCATCGTTGTCAAAATGCAAGGTTTTGTTGGCAAAATCTACTTTTTCTACATAGGCGCGTTTGAGGTCGATCCGGTTTTTGGGCCAGAAGTGATCTTCAAACGGTTTGGTATTCTCGAATTTCATGTGCCCCATGTAGATGTACATTAAGGCTGTACGAGAAAAAAAGTGATCGGTTTCCGCCGAAATTAGAGTAATACGGCATTGGGAATCACGCTTGCGAATGTGCCTGGCAGCTGTGACACCCGATATTCCGTTTCCAATTATGGCGATGTGGGTCATGGTAGAAAAGATAGAATGCAAATAAAGAGTTGGCCTAAAAATTAAAATGTCAATGCTCTGACAAAATATGGAATCAGTAGCGTGCTACATTTGCAGGGAGCAAAATAGAGATTCTCATACTTGTACAGCATGAACAAATTAGCGCTATTATGGTCCTTTTCCTTGGTTTTGGCCTCAGGATTGACCTTTGGACAAACTGAATCGGATATTTTCCGGGAAGTTGACCTCTTTTTTCAAAAACATGTAGTCGGCAACAAAGTAGACTACCAACTTATCGGGCAAGACCGCCAGGGGCTAGAGCAGCTTTCGAAACAGGTTTCTGCTACCAAATGGGAAAAAATGGAGGGCAACACCCAAAAGGCTTTCTTGATTAATGCCTACAACGTGTTCACGGTTGCTCAAATCATGGAACACTATCCGATCTCCACCAGCCAGGAAGTACCCGGCTTTTTTCAGCAGACAAAATTCCAGTTGGGGGCCAAAAAATATACGCTCGATCAAATCGAAAATAAGCTTCTTCGACCGGTATTCAAAGACGCGCGGCTGCATTTTGTGTTGGTTTGCGGAGCAAATGGGTGCCCTCCGATCATTGAGCGCGCTTATCGACCCGAATCGCTCGACCGGCAATTGGAACGCCAAACCCGCCGGGCACTCAACGATCCTGGGTTTGTGCGGCTCAATGCCGAAAAGCAACAGGTGGGCTTGTCGCAAATATTCGAATGGTACAAAGGTGATTTTACCAAAGACGGCCAAAGCCTCACCGATTTCGTGAACCGCTACCGCACCACCCCTATTCCTGAGGGCTATAAAGTGGTGCACTACCCTTACGACTGGTCGCTCAACAGCTATTCCGGCACTACGCCTTTTCCAGCTGCGGGAGGTACGGGCACCAGTTTGGTAGAACGACCCACCGGGAGCAACGTACAAACCTTTACTCCATCCGTATTGCTGCGCAAAGATCAGGTAGAGGTCAAATTGTTCAACAACCTCTACACCCAAACGCATTGGTATAACAATACGGATGGTGAACGCTCGGCTCTCAACCAAAGACAAACCTTTTACACCGGTATTTTCCAGTTCTTGTATGGTGCTTCTGACCAAGCTAGAATCAATGTAGGTTTTGACGTCAACCTCAAAGGGGTACGCTACGATGGTGACCCTGACAGTAGCCCGCTTTTGGTATTTGGTGGAGATTCGGATACTTCCCGCATGACGATTACCTCTTTTGGGCCAAAAATCAAATTTTCGCCCATCAAAAAACTGGACCACTTTTCTATCCAATCGGCTTTTTGGATTCCGGTAGGTAGTAATTTGGAGGGGTCGCCCTGGATCGATCGCGACCGCTACACCTGGTGGAACCAATTTTTCTTCGACCATTCGTTTAACGATCATTTCCAGGTCTTTACAGAAGCCGACCTGCTGTTTTGGTTTTCAAAAGACCGGAGCCGAGGCCATCAGCTTCAAACACCGCTGAGCTTATTTCTAAGCTACTTCCCTACCTCCAAAGCCACGATATATGGCATGGTGCAATACTCGCCCACCTACGAGGAATTGGCCTCTAATCAAGAGGCCATTGATGTGGGGGCGATCCCAAGATTCACCCACGGACTTGGTGCTGAATGGATGTACAACAACCATTTTGCGCAAACCGGTGTAGGTGCCAAGTATCAGGTCTTGCAAAACCTGGAGGTGGAAGCCCTCTACACCAACTTCTTTGCTGGTTTTGGTGCAGGTGCGGGTTCTACCTTCAACATCGGCTTGCGCTTCTTGCGCTAAGCCTAAATGAGCCCTTTCGATTTGAGCTCCAGGTACTTGTTGATGGTATTGATCGATAGGTTTTCTGGCCGGGTGAGGATGGACTGAATGCGAAATTTGCGCAATTCCTGTACAACCTGTTTTTTCTCCGAAACAAATTTTTGGGCGATGGTTTGGTAATAGATACCCTCCAGGTCATCTGCCTCTTTGCTGGAGAAATCGAAAATCTCCGAATTCTCGAAAAACACCACCACCAGCAAATGTTGGCGGTTGATTTTGCGAAGTATTGGCAACACCCGTTGCAAAGAGTACAGACTTTCGAAATTGGTGTAAAGAAACAACAAACTACGGCCCTTCACTACGTTGCGAACGGAGTGGTAGAGCAGTTCATAGTTGGCCTCTAATTTTCGATCCTGTTCGCGATATAGCGCATCTACAATTTTTTGCAATTGCCCTTTTTTGCGTTCGGCCCGAATGCTGGACCCCAATTTGTCGGAAAAGGTGATGAGACCAGCCTTATCGTGTTTGTAGAGGGCAATGTTGGAAATGACCAAACTGGTATTGATGCTGTGATCGAGCAAACTTAGCCCATCGAAAGGCATGCGCATGGAGCGACTTTTGTCGATGACCGAATAAATTTGCTGGGCTTTTTCGTCTTCGAACTGATTCACCATCAATTCATTGCGCTTGCTAGTAGCTTTCCAGTTGATGCTTCTGAAATCATCGCCCCGCACGTAGTTTTTGATCTGCTCAAATTCGTAGCTGTGTCCCAAACGCCGAATGCGTTTGATTCCCTGAATGTTGGAGGTGCGGGAGAAGGCCATGAGTTCATAGCGCTTCATTTGAATAAAACTGGGATAGACCGGCACACTGGCGGCTTCGTTAAAACGAAAACGCCTGCGCAATAATCCCAAAGAAGTCATAGCAAAAGCCAACACTTGTCCGTAGGTATATTCTCCCCGTTCTAAAGGTCGAATTTCGTAGCTGAGCTGCCTTTTTTCTGCTCCGGCAACGGTAACCAAAATGCGCAAATCACGCCTCTGTAATTGTGGCGGTAGTTCGTCCAGAATCAACAACCGCAGCTGAAGGCCCGACAGGTTGACCAAATCGAGGTAGATGCTATTGTCATCGCCCAAGGATAAGGATTCGGGCAACTTCCGGTGAATGGAAAGCCGCACTCGGGGGTGAAACAGCAAAATCCCATCCACGACCAGCAACGCTACAAATACTAACAAGACGGTTTTGGCCAAGGCGAACAGCAAGGGCACAAAAAAGCTGGTAATGAACAGCGCCACCAACCCTCCAAAGGCCAGAAAAAAGCGATCGGACAAATAAAGGTTGGACAGGAATTTGATTTTCATCAACGGGGGACTTCGATCTTCTGAATGATTTCGTTGACGATGTCGCCTACTTCGATACCTTCCATCTCCCGATCGGGAGAAATAACCACCCGGTGGTTGAGCACCGGAAGGGTTACAAATTTGATGTCGTCGGGAGTTACGAAATCGCGCCCCCGCATGGCTGCTATGGCTTTGGAAGACCGCAAAATGGCCAGAGAGGCACGTGGAGAGGCTCCTAAGTAAAGGTCTCCATTGTTGCGGGTATCGTTCACCAACCGGGCGATGTATTCGATCAATTGATCGCTGATGTGAATGCGTTCTACAATGGCCTGGCAGTTTTTGATGGTCTCGGCCGTCATCACCGATTTTACTTCTTCAGTTACCCGCATGGTAAAATCCTGACGAAAACGCTTGAGAATATCAATTTCTTCGTTCAAACTCGGATAATCGAGCACCACTTTGAACAGGAACCGGTCCAGCTGGGCTTCAGGCAATTGGTAGGTTCCCTCCTGCTCGATCGGGTTTTGGGTAGCGATCACCTGGAAGGGGAACTCCATGGGATAGGTGGTACCATCAACGGTGACTTGCCGTTCTTCCATCACCTCGAAAAGGGCGGCCTGGGTTTTGGCCGGGGCCCGGTTGATCTCATCAATCAACACAATGTTGGAAAAGATGGGACCGGCATTGAAATTGAATTCCGAATCTTTCAAGTTGAAAATAGAGGTTCCGGTAACATCGGTGGGCATCAGATCCGGCGTGAACTGAATGCGGCTAAAATCAACCGAAAGGGTTTTGGAAAGTAACCGTGCCGATAAGGTTTTGGCAATGCCGGGAACACCTTCCAACAGAATGTGCCCTCCGGTGAACAATCCAGCCAACAGCAGATCGATCATGCGGTCCTGCCCAACAATTACCTTGCGGATTTCGGTTTTGGCTCCCTCTACGGCTTGCTTAATTTTTATCAAATCTGGATTGGCCGGGCGGAATGCTGCGTTTTCAGAAACTGGCACTGGCGCTTCAGCGGCTGCTTTATTGCCTACTGGTTCAGCAATTGCCGGAGTTTCTTTCTCAGCGGCTTCCAGCTTGTCGGCTTCCGGTTGGTTTTCCGGTGCTGGCGTGCCTTCCGTTTCATTTTCTTTTTTATGCGGCTCTTCCTGTGGGAGTTGAGATTCTTCCATGGTCGATGGTTCTATTTACAGTTGTCGTAAAACTTTTGCAGGGCGTGGTGGAGATTGACCAACAGAAAATCGTCGATCTGGTCGCGTTTTTCTACCACGGCAAAATGATTGAATATGGTTTTTATATCGTCGTAAGGTAATTGCGATTTGAGGGCGATCTTTTTGATCAGTGCTTCGTCCATTTCGTTGGTAGACAAGCGGTAACGATCGCGCACAAAAGCGAGGAACAATTTCATTTTATGTACGGCCAGCTTTTGGTGGTCGTTTTGCAGGAAATAGAGCCTGCCAATGGTTTGAATGTACTCCAAAGAAGTATTGGGGTTGCCTTCGAGTACCGGAATCACCCGCTGTTCGCGCTTGGATCGGAATAAGAAATACAGCAGCGTACCCGCCAGAAGCAAGTACCACGCCCAGCGCAAAGCAGGCTCGGATAAAATGAATTGCAATGGCCCCTGGCGCGCCATTCCTGGTTTTTCCCGAGGAGTTTCCTGGCTTCTTTCCCGATGAAAGTATTTGTGGTAAAAATCGTAGTAGATATCTCCCTCCAACAGGTGCCCAAATACCTTCTCAGTGTACTCCAGGTTGTCGCGGTGACGCATGTAGTAATTGGTGAACGCCAGCGGGTTGGAATGCAGGAAAAAAGCACCTTCACCATAATCTACCCGAATAAAGTTGATGTAGCCTTCGTCAAATTCACCCAAGCAAACAAAAGGAAGGTAATCGATGCAAAACTCGTTGGTATCAATGTAGGTAAACTCGTACTGAACAGGTTCGAACTTGTAGTGGAACGAAACGTTGTAGCCCTTTTCGGTGCGGAGATTTGGATGCAGAAAATTGAGGTTGATGGAGCTATCGGTATAGATCGGGTAGCTTTCCATGTAGCCGCACTCAAAAAAGCGCAATTCCGACATCACATCGTAGGGCAGGTTTTTCGTAGCGATGAAAGCATTATTGCCCGAGGCCACGTATTCCATCAGGTGATCAAAATCTCCTCCCCGATCGAGGTAGAGGTAATCGCCTATCAACAAGAGGTTCGACCGTGGTCCATTGTTTTTCAGCGGCAGCGATTCTACCAGAGAATTGTTGATCGGATGAAACTGCTGGTCGGGGAACTCATCTTTCAGCAGTTGAAACAGCAAGTACAACCCATAAGGTTGGCGGTCGCCTTCCTCGTAGCTTTCGTACCAGACCAGTCGTCGTTCAGCGCGTTGGTTGGCCCACAAAATCAGCAAAATGCCCAATACGACCACCCCCAGGAGGATGAAGTAGCCGTTTTTGTTGCTCATATTGCCCCCACTCATGATCCGGTTGAATTTTTGAGTTGGGCAATGAACTGCTCGTACTGTGGTTGCAACTGTAAAAAGAGTTCTTCAGTAAGGCGCAACTCACCGTACCAAACGATTTCAAACAAGTAAGTTAATTCCCCAAAAGGGGCATACCAGCGCGAACCGGAAAGTTCGTAGAGGTAATCGCCATTGGTTTTGTCTTTTTTCCAGCGAATTCGGTTTTGCAGGCTGAGCTCTTTAAGTACCGCCAAGAATTGCAAGCGGATGGCAAGGTGGTAGTTGCCTGCTTCCATCGCCTCCCGCAGGGCGCGGTCTACGTCCGACTCCGTCAGGTTATCTTCGATTTCTTCCAGAGTGAAACCTGCCTTTTTTGCAATCTTTTTATTGCTAAACAGGGCAGAATTGCCAAATATCTTCCAGATAACAAAGCCCAATATCACGAGGATCACGGCAAAGAAGAGGACTTGAAAAAAGGCTCCACCTGAAATACCATCGCTCGATAACTTTGAATCCCCGGATTGTGTTCCTCCTTCGCTTTCCGGCAAGGGTTCAGGCGTTTCTTCTTCTTCTTCGTAGCGAGAATAATCCAATTCTCGGGTAAGGCCTTTCCAGGTTTCTTCGTTGAACGGACGGGGTTCTACTTCTTCATCGAGGTAATCGCGTTGGGCGACATCGTCTTCATCGTTGTCTTGAGCCCACAACACAGACAGCCCCAACAGCAAGCTCAACAAAACCAAAAAGGTTTTTCTCATCATGGCTTTATTCCACGAGATCGATGCCAAACTGCGATTTCTTTTTACCAATTTGGGTAATCCGTTGTTTGAGGGTAACGGCTTCTTTCATTTCCCGGATGCTGTAATACAACAAACTGTTGCCAATGAGCAACAGCGGGATGGCGAGGTGAAGCACAAAAACCCAACTAAAGGCAAAGGCCGTGGTGAGAATCTTGTCTACCAGCGCATCTTCAAAAACGAGGTTGTCGTTGAGAATGCCAAAATAGAGGTAGCTCAGGGGGGAGTTGACCAAAAACATGAGCAACGCTGAAAAGGCGGTGATCATTATGCTGAGCCCAAACAAGCGAAACCAATAGCCGCTGAGCAGTGAAATGGTTTTGCCCAGCCCGGCAAACGCTCCCACCTTTTCTTTGAGGGAGAGGTGCAGCCACATGGCACAAAAGGATTGCAAAAACAAGTATGCGATCCACACCAGGGCCACCACCAATGCATTGTTGAACGGAATCAACAGCAAGGCCAGTAGGGTAATCAAACTTAAGGTTACCGGAAAAAATGCTGTTCGGGTAAACTGCCATAGGCTGTTCCAGCTGTTCCCGGCCTTTTTGGCGGGCTGGTCGGCATCGGTCACCAGCAAGTATTGGGTCAAATTGCAAATGAGCCAAAAACCGGGCAAGCTCACCAGGAGGTAAGCCCAGCCGTTCATCTCGCCAAAGAAACCAGCTAGGTTGGGAAAAATGGCAAACCATCCTGATTCCAGGTAAAAGTACCCTTCAATGAAGTCGTAGAGGAAGGTCCAGAAAAGACCAATAAACAGCAGCGAAGCAAAAAACGAGGTGCGAAACAAGCGGCCGATGTACTTTTTGTAAAGGGCAAATGCTTCGGTAAAAATTTCCCCATTGCCCCGCATGCGCTGGTAATTGATAACGGTTTTACGATCGGGCTGTACCCGATTGTCTTTCAAGGGTTTGCTCCATCCTCGGCGGTTGAGCAATCGGGGATAAAGGCCAAAATAACCCAAGATGAACAACAGCGAAAAAACAATGATGCCGACCTGAAAAATGTCAGCCACATCGGTGTAGCGGGTCACGAAGCTTTCTAAAAAAGCGGCAAAAGCAATGATGGGAGCGATGCCCAACATAATTTTTATTCCCCGCTTGGCAGATAACAGGAACGATTGCAAACGGGAATAGGAGCCGGGAAAGACCAGTCCCTTGCCCATCGTGATGCCCGCTGCCCCTCCAATAATAATGGCGCTGATTTCCAGGGTACCATGGATCCAAATGGCCAGTACCGATTCTTGCAATACATCGTGCTGATAGAAGAAATATTGGAACGCTCCTACCATGATCCCGTTGTAGAGCAGAATATAAACCGTACCCACAATGAACAGGGCTCCCAAAGCGAAAGCCCCAAAAGCCACCCGCAGGTTGTTGAAAGCAATTCTTAGAAAATCGTAAGAAGAGTCCCCGTCTTTGTAAACCGCCATCGGGTCGCCTTTTTCGATGTTTTCCAGGGTCATGTCCACATAACCATCTCCCAAGATCACCCTTGGAAAGTTGGGGTCGAAATGCGAACTCACGGCCCCTGCAATGGCAAAGAAGGCGAAAATGAGAAAGGAAATCAGGAAGGCCCTGCGTTCCAGGTAATTGACTTGTGGCAATTCTTCTTTCCAGAAAAAGAGCAAGCGCTGAAACTTTGGCTTGGTATTTTTGTAAATGCTACTGAACACCTGCTGAGCAAGGCTGTTCAGATAAACCCTGACGGAGCGATTGGGATAAAAGGTTCTGGAATAGCTGAGGTCTTCGGTAATTTGGACAAACAGCTCACTGAGCTGGTCGGGGTCCTTTTTTTTCAACTTCAGTATTTGCTCAAACCTGGCCCACTTTTTCTTATTTTGCTCAATGAATTTTGACTCACGCATCCGGGCAAGGGATATTGGGGGAAGAAGTAAAGCGGTAAATTTAGGAATTATCTACCGACATGCGTACAGCTGAAATCACCACGGCACAGAACGTCATCATTGAGTATGAACTTGGTTTGTTGAAAGACCGAATTATGGCTTTCATCCTTGACTTCATCATTCTTTTGGCGGCCATATTTCTCCTCGCCTTTCTCTTTATTACCGCCTTCGGAGCAGGTGATGCCTACGGGTATTTCACTTACCTGGTGCTGCTGCCTGTGTTTTTCTTCTATTCCCTGTTTTGGGAAGTGTTCAACAATGGACAATCGATCGGCAAAATGGCATTGAGCATTCGGGTGGTGCGGGTCAATGGCAACAAGCCCGATTTGAGCGATTACATCCTCCGGTGGTCCTTCCGCATGATCGACATTTACCTCTCGGTTGGCTCTGTGGCGGCTATCCTCATCAGTTCGGGCGAAAAAAACCAACGCTTAGGTGGGTTGCTCAGCAATACCACCGTGGTGAAAGTCAACAAAAGTGTGCCTTTGCGCCTGGCCGACATTGTGAAGATCAGCACCCGCGATCAATACGAACCAAAGTACCCGCAAGTGGCGCGCCTTCGGGAAGAAGACATGCTGGTGATTAAAGCAGTTATCGAGCGCTACCGCAGGTTGCGCAATCCGGCCCACCGCCAGGTGGTGATCGACCTCACGGCACACATGTGCGAGGTGTTGGACATTCCGCCCATCAAGAAAAAACGCCTGGAGTTTCTAAAAACCTTGATCAAAGACTACATCGTACTCACGCGGTAGTTTAACCTTTGCCTGCTCCCTTGAAATAGTCCTCTTTGTCTTTGAAAAGCAGGTTAAAGGTGGTGAGGCTTCCGTAGGCCCGAGTGATGTACTGCTGCAAGTGCACCTTTTCTTCATCGTTGAGGCTTTTATGAGAATTGATATTTTGTTCCAACACCCGAAGCCGATCGCGCAACATCACAATTTTGTGAAAAAACACTTCTACCGGAATTTCTTTGGCTTGCAGATCGGGGTTGGAAGGTTTAATATCTAGCGAGCCGCCAATCCATTTTTCACCCAGATCTACTATTTCGCTGTTCATAGCGTGCTTTTCCAAGGCGTAATCAATGATTTCGCGCACCTGCTCAATGTCAATGCTATTTCCGGATGCACTGGCACCTTCCGGCCGTTCCAGCACTTCCAGATCGAGGGTAGACTTGGAGAATTGAATTTCTCCACCGTGTATAAAAATAATATCGTAGCTGGTAAGGTGGACCCGACTGATGATGCCTTCTCCATATTTTGGATGCTCTACGCGGGTGCCAACTGCAAGGTCTTCTGCCATATCAATTGGGGTTATAAATAGAACGTTATCAGAAGCCTAAAAATAGGAAAGGATGCGCTTATTGCCAACGCCAAGTGCCAATTGAAGGTCACAAATGGAGAATTGCTCTATTCGTAAGTCCTTAAAAAATATCGTAATAGAAGCGGTATCCCAAGCCTCCACCAATGTTCACATTGCCCCACCTGTTGGGCTCGGTATAGGCCATGCGCATTTCTACACTGGCGTTGAGCACCCACCGTTCGCCCAACAAAGCATAGGCTCGGGCGCCAATGGCTCCATTGAGGTTCCATTCGTTTTGCTGTTCCAATTCCCGGTCGTTGAATTCTACCCCAATGAGGTTCACGTAGGTACCCATGGTGAAATGTCGGCCCATGGGATGAAAATAAGTGACGCCTTCCGGAATCATAAAAAGGGCCAACAATCCTTCCACATCTCCTGAAAGGCCACCTATGGCCGCAGCCAAAGCGTAGCCAGCCGGTACTCTAAAATAGCCTTCGGAGAAGGCATAGGTATGGTTTAAACTCACCCGCTCGTGAACGAAATAGTTCAGGTCGATGGTAAACATACCAAACGGCTCGCCGTATTTGGTAGCGTGTGAAGACCACTGACCGCCAACGATCCAATCCCCTGGCTGAAATTGGGCGTGGGTAGGGAGCGACCATAGGGTCGCCATTAAAAGGATTCCAAGCAAATGCTTCATAGGGGCTAACTTTCTGTCATCGCTGTTGCCTCAATTTCTATTACCAGATCGGGATGAATCAAACGACTAATTTCCACCATGGTGGTGGCCGGCTTGATCTTGCCGAAAAACTCCTGGTGCGCTTTTCCAATAGCTTCCCAGTCGTTGATGTTGGTTACATACATGCGGGTTCGGATCACATCTTCCATCGCCCCACCGGCATCTTGTATCGCCATCGCAATTTTTTGGAGTACAAACCGGGTTTGTTCCGTTGGATTGCCAGCTCCTACAACTTGTCCATCCGATAGTGCGGTAGTACCCGAAACTTCAATACGATTTCCATGCCGTACGGCTCTGGAATATCCCACCAATTCTTCATAGCGAACTCCTGAAGCAATGTTTCTTCTTTTGCTCATATCATCCTGTAACTATGACCGTTTGGGGGGGCTGGCCTTTGAAGTAACCAGAATTAAGGTCAATAGGTTTGTTATACTTTTCGAATTAAAATTATGGAAAATGTGAGGATTCTCCTATTTTGCGAGTATCGTCCTAACAGCCGCTAACAAAACTATCCCGGTCTATTTTTGTTAGCAATGAAACAATTCGGTACCGAGGCTTGAAGCGTTTTTTTCTTATCTGCTTTCTCCTGTTTTCGGTCCTTTCAGGAGCGCTTGCAACGCACCTGCAAGGAGGCGAGATGTCATACAAGTGCCTAAACGACAGCACTTATGTATTGACGTTGAAAATTTACCGCTTTTGTGGACCCGGTGCAGCTCAATTGGATGCCAGCGTGGCCGTGGGCATTTTTGATGGTAGTTCCAACCTGTTGTTCACCTATACCATTGATAACCCAACCACCGTAACCCTCCCAGTGCTGCCCAACCCGTGCCAAACCACCCCCAGCACGGCTTGTACACAGGTTGGCACCTATTCTGATACCATTTTGCTTCCTCCACGTGCCGGCGGCTATCAAATTGCATTTCAGCGTTGCTGTCGTCCGCCCGGCGTCAACAATGTGGTCAACTCAGGCCAACAAGGCAATACTTATTTCACTCAAATCCCCGATCCCGGAGTAGTTACTTGCAACAGCACGCCCGAATTCAATACGCCACCGTCATTAACCGTTTGTGCCAACGAGGCCTTGGTAGCCGATCAAAGCGCAACCGACCCGGATGGCGACTCGTTGGTGTATTCGCTTTGCGATCCTTACGTTGGAGGTTCGCCCATGGACCCTACTCCTTTTCCTCCGGCTGCACCTCCCTATGCTACGGTGCCCTGGAATGCTGGCTTCACCGGTACCAATCCAATTACTGCCAGTCCGGCTTTTAGTATCGATCCTGCTACGGGCATCATGACGGGAACACCTACCCAGCTTGGTCCTTTTTCGCTCGGCATTTGCATTCAAGAATACCGCAATGGAGTATGGATTGGAGAATCGAGAAGGGAATACCAATTGGAGGTAGTGCCGTGTCAGCTGCTCTTCAACGCCCAGATTGATCCGCAGTTGGTGCCACCCAACACCAGTCTCAATCAGTTCGATTGCAACGGTCTGTCGTACAACTTTGTGAACCTAAGCACTTCCTCCACTACCCAACCAGTAACTTATTTTTGGGATTTTGGAGTACCCAACCTTATTGATGACACTTCGCGCGCCAATAGCCCTTCTTACACCTATCCAGACACTGGTGTTTACGTAGTGATGCTGATAGCTCAACCAGGATTTGCCTGTTCGGATACTGCCTACGATACCATCGGAGTTTATGAGCAGGTTACCGCCTCGTTCATGTCTCCAAACATGCAATGTGCCGAGGACAATTCTTTCGATTTTGTGGCTTTGGGCACTTACCGCCCGAATGCTACTATCACTTGGGATTTTGGGCCCAATGCCACGCCTTCCACTGCCAACACAGATTCGGTTTTTGATGTGCGATTTTCAGGAAGTTTCGCCCATGTAGTGGAGCTCACCATACAAGAAGAATATTGTGGTGACAATCACATTGATACGGTCCGATTATGGCCCAACCCGGAAGCCAATTTTGTAGATAATCCGCAATCGGGCTGTGCGCCATTGGAAGCCAATTTCATCAACAGTAGTACGGGCATACAGCCCATGTTTTATTTGTGGGACTTTGGAGATGGAGCCTTTTCATCGGCGGTAAACCCTAGTCACGTTTACCAAAATCCGGGGCTCTACGATGTGAGCCTCACTACCTGGACTGACAGCGCTTGTATTGATACTTCTTTTGTTTCACGGCAAGATTTCGTTTCGGTAAACCCGAGCCCGGTATCAGTATTTGATGTTACACCCGATTCGGCATCGATTTTCGAACCGCTTTTTACCTACACCAACCTTTCGGATAACATCACCAACTGTCGCCTGTTTTTGGGCAATGGCGAATCCAGCGACAATTGCAACATCACTTATTCTTATTCTGATGCCGGAGTTTATGCGCCATTTCAGGTGGTGACCAACAGCTTTGGATGCGTGGATACTGCTTTTCTAAGCATTGAGGTGGTTCCGGAATTCACCATCTTTTTTCCGGATGCCTTTTCGCCCAATGGAGACGATTTGAACGAAATTTTTCGGCCCAAACTGTTGCCAGTACCTGAATACGAGTTTTTGATTTTCAATCGCTGGGGCGACTTAATTTTTGAAACCAACGACCCCATGAACGGCTGGGACGGGACCCTCAACGGTAGAGAGGCTCCCATTGGAGTTTACGTGTACAAAATCAACCTGAAAAGTTTCTTTGGCCAGGAATTTCGCTACTTCGGCGATTTTACTTTGGTCCGGTAGGAATGGCTTTTTTCCGATCGGTCAAGAGCACGGCAAGTACTTTTTGTCGCTCTTGCAGAGGCTCACTGGCCTTTTCCATCTCCTGTTCAGAACCAACGCCCAATACCAGGCGGTTACCATCCATCCCCATTTTTAGCAGGCCGCGAATCACCCAGGTAGCGCGCCTTTGGGCCAGTCCTGGTTCTTCTTCAGGACTTCGAAGCCCTTTGACCTCCACTACTGAGTTAGGGTGTTTTTGCAACCAATTGTAGAGTTGCTGCAGGGCCTCAGTGTTTACGGGCACTACTAAGTCGGTTTGAAAATAGATGGGAGGCGGAGTTAAAGAATCCTGGGCCAGGAGCTGAAGGGGGAGCAACCACACGATCCAGCCGAGCCACTTCATTCTTTGGTGGGCTCAGTAATCAATTCTTGCGCTGCCTTGTAAAATCCTTCCAACAATACCCGCCTTTTTTCCTTGCGTTCAGGATCATTCCAGCGAATGTCTTCGTATTCTTTGATAAAGGCTTTGCAGCGGTCAGATTGGTTTAATTTCTGAATCTCGGTCATTACCGTAAGGGCAAACCGAGGACTGAGATTGGATGGATCTTTCATCTTGTCCACCAGAAACTGTTGCAGTTTAAGATCATTAACCCCGTAAACCAGTGGAAGCATTTCGAGGTGGAGGTAGTCAAAATCAGTAACCTTGAGCAATACATCAAACAGGCGTTTTCTCTGTTGCACAGTGAGCAGTTCTTTTACTTTTATTCCAGGGGCAGAGAAGAAATATCCTTTTCCAAGCAGTTCCAACATTCCGTCAGTGGTACCGTATTGTCCCTCAACACACTTCACATTCCACTCTACTAAAGCGTTGGTGCGTTCCTCACCTTCGGGCAAAGTGTCGATTTGAAGGAGCTCTTGTATCAGGCCAGAATACCGCACTAAGCCGAAAGGAGCTACGACCCTTGAACCAGAACGATTACCAGTGACCCATAAAAGGGTTTCGGTAGAATCTTCGGGAGCGTGCAAGAAATACAAGATAGGGGCCTTAAAACTGAAAAGGGGCTTGTCGCCAGGTCCATGCGTTTGTGTGGATACTTTTATAAGTGGATCAGACATTCCCTTCAATTGCGATTGCACTTCGAGGTTTATCTCATTCACCGGAACACTTTGGGCTCCTTCTTCTGTTTTTTGAACTTTTCCTTTTGCGATGACGATATAATCACTTTCCAGCACCAGGCGGCCTAAGGTGAAGGAGAGTTCCTGCCCGGAAACGGTGGAGCTTAGCACAAGCCCCAAAAAGAAAATCATGGTTCCGAAATACTTCATTCCTGAGACTGATTTTGTAATTGATTTTTCAGTCGGTTGTAATCGATTTTGCTAAAGTGGCGCGGATCGAGGGGCATTTTATCAACCTCAATAATGCATTCTACTTCGGGCAAATCGCGTTTCAATTGGGCTTTCAGTTCGGACGTAAGTTCTTTATTTTCTGCTTCAAACACAAGACTGCGTTGCTGGTTCCATTCCAGAATGGTACCTGCAACTACTCCTTCTTTTTCCTTCAGGAAGTTTTCAAAGAGAAAGGGTGCCAGGTAATTGTCTTGGTGAGGAATCATTTGGGAACACCTTCCGAGGAGGTAAAGATACCCATCTTCAGAAAACCTGCCAGCATCTCCGGTTCGATGCCACAATTTGCCATTTTCATCGATTTTACTTTGCTCCATCGCCCCTGGACTATTGAAGTAATGTTCCAAAACGTGTGCACCGGCCACCACAATCTCTCCCGGCTCTCCCACAGAACATTCCAACTTGTCCCAACCGTGCTCCTCCAACCGTAGCGGACCGGCATGCATTCGAACAATTTTCACTTCCGTTTGGTGGTAGGGTCGGCCGACCAGCAGTCCGCTTTGCAACATCTCCTGGCGGCTGTTTGCCAATGGGCCAGCCTCGACGGCACTAATCGGTTCGGCTTCGGTAGACCCATAAACCACCTCATTGCGGGCATTGGGAAACGCTTGTTGAAGTCTGGCAGCTTCTGCTGGAAATTCCGGTGCCCCACCCGTAAACACCTTCTCAAGGTGGGGCATTGATTGCTGGTTTGCCAATAAATGCTCGGCCAAACGCAACACAAAAAAAGGAGATGCCGTGATGCGGTTCACCGGAGTTTGTTCCATTTGCTGCAAAATGCGCTGAGGAGCTAAAGTTTGAGGTTTACTGGCCTTGAAATCGGCGATCAAAGAAGTGCCGCCAGTCCCCAGGTTACACAACAAAACAATGGGCAGCACCGGCATGTCAACATCTTCGGGGTGCGGCTGAATTTTATCGATCAACGCATCGTATTGGGCTTTCAGAAAACCGTGCGTGCGGTTGGCAGCTTTGGGTTGGCCAGTACTCCCTGTGGTAAAAGTAATGAGGGCGGTATCCGACTCGCGGGCGGCATACATCTCTATACGATCCTGCTTTTTTACGGGATATTTTGGCCCCAAACGAATTGGAATTTGACGCAAAGGGGCTGAGAACCACGCGAAGACACGGGCTTTCCAAATGCCAATAAATGCCTGGCATTGGGCCTGTCTGCAGCATTGCTCCATCCTGGATTTGTTCACCCATTCATCCAAAAATACCGCTGAGGCACCCAAATAAAACAAAGCCAATACAGTACGATACAGATCGATGGACATGGGGACAAATACCAACACCCGGTCACCCGGTCGAATACCCTTTTGGCGAAAATAGGTTGCCGTTTGTACTACTCCTTCGGCCAGTTCGTGGTAGCGCACCTTTCGCCCCTGCTCTACCAGCGCGATACGCTGGGGGTAGCGTTGAGCGGCTTTCAAAAAGAGTGCTACAATATTCATAAAGGGTATTGGGAGCGCTACAATGCTTTTTTATAGAGGGTGTAGGTTTTATAGGTTTTTCCAGACAGCGAATTGGAAAGATGCCCTGAGGCATTTCCCTCCCGAATGAATGCATGAATAAAGGAAGTGATGCCGTCTTGTGCTGCCTGCTGGTAAATGAGCTTTCCCAGCACGGTACCCATACCAGCAAACTGTGGATCAGGATGCCGGGCAACCGTTTTAGCAATTAGTCGGCTCTGATCAATGTGCCAATGATCGAGCATGCAAAAATTGAGGCCAACGACTCTTCCACTCGCATCTTCTGCAAGGTGGATGTATGCCGGGTTCAAATAATCCATCAGGGGCAAGTACTTCTCCAAAAAACCTGCTTTAGTAATCGGAGTAAACAAATAATTGTCTACAAACGCGAGCGAAATTAAATGCCAAATACGCTCTAATTCCTCGGTAACCTGCTTCTGGTTGAAGGTGCGAAATCGAATGCCTTGCGACTTGAACTGGGCCTCCAATTCATCTGCCCGCTGGTGATCAAACCGCATATCTTCTACTAAACTCGAGGAATAGGTATCTAAATTTTCAAAGCCAACCGACCGAAACTGTTCGTGGTAATAGAGGTGGTGATAAGGTTCGAGAAAAAAGTTGGGCGAATCATTGTGGTCGCTGAAACGATAGTGGTTCCAGGTAGAGCCATTCATCGGGCCCACCAGGTAGGCTTTACCGCCTGAACGCGCCAGTTGAGAGGCTTCGTTCAACAGTTTTTGGGCAATTTCAGGGTGATCTATGCATTCGTAATGGCCCACACAGGCCGCAGGCGCACCGTTCACCAACATCCCCGGAGGAAAGTACAAACTACAACGGCCCGCTACTTCATCGTTTCGCTTGGCCACCAGTAGGGTAATCAGGTGATCGTTTAAGATAGAATTCTTGAACTGTCGTCCTGGATGATTTTCTGGATATAGCAGGTCTGGTAAAGCGAGAAATGCTTCATAATTCGGTCCATCAGGTAAGGTAACCCCAACTTTTAAATCACCCACAGCACAAATCTACCAGAAAATCAGAGCTTTAAGAAGAGAGAAATTGGATTTAATAGCCAAATAACCAGAGCACTAACAATGCTACGGTTGGAATGGTAAAATTATCATAGCCCCGTCCGCTGACGCCTTCTGCTAAGGTAGTAACAGTAGCCAGAAATAGGGCCAAGAGGGAATGAGGAATGACTCCCGAAGCGGTTGATGACTGAAGCAAAGCCCAGGAAAGCGCAAAAGCAGTCGCCCAAAAAGCAACACTCCCCGCAATGGTTTTAGGAGATTGAAACAATTGATAACGCCCCAAGGGCCAGCGTTTGCCTACCAAGGCAGCTAAAGGGTCGCACAAGGCCATGATGAGGATCGGGAGGTAAAAATGAATGACTTCATCACTCTGTTCAAACACCCAGAAACAACCGTATACGATGGCGGGATATAAAATACTCCCCCGCGAAATCCGGTCGATGGCGTGGATGGAGGGCAACCAACCTTTCTTCTGTGTGAGCAAGAGCAAAGCGGCAAAACTTCCGCAGAGGGTCAAAACCCACCAATGGGAATCGAGCAAAATGGGAAACAACAAGGTCAACAAACCGGTGATGCTGTGCACCACCTTCCGGGTGAACTCAGCGGCCAGTTTTCGCACGTGGTAGAGCCACTCGGCTGCTCCAAAAAGCGCTCCATAAGCCAAAGCCAGGTAAGTGGCATGCAGGAGGTTTTGATCCATTGTGGGGTTAAAATAAACCTTTTGTCAAAGATGCAATTCCTAGGATCAAACGTTGGTGAGTTGATCTACTTGCAATTGACGGTAGAAAAAACCGCGGTCTGCGGGATATTCGGCAGCGGCAACGGAGGTCATTCTATCCGGAAACCAGGCCGCCATCGATCGGGGTACCATCAGGTTCCAATAGGCCCATTTGGCTCCCGGTGCTGAGGCCTTCAAGAGCGTTTCACCAATTTCGCGACAGGTAGCTTCCGGAAGGTATTCAAATATGTTGCTAAGGTTGAAAGCATGAAAAGAACCATGAGTACAAGCCGCCTCCACTGATCCGTGGACCAAGGTTAACTTGGAAAGGTTGGCCCTCACTACCGGGTAAATTTCGGGTTGTAGGAAATGCGGTAGATCAGAACCAAAGTCGGCAGTGAGCGCATACCGCAGCATCCAGTTATGAGGTGCAAAAACCGAAGCCAAATGCCGGGCCGCTTGTTGGTAAATGGTGGTACCTACGGCAACTTCTACCTCTTTCAAAAAGGCAGGATCACGCCCTAAGCGGCCCATGACCCAACGGCTGAAAAAGAGACGAAATAGTAATTTCCAGCGCCAGGTGTTCCAACGTTGGGTGTAAAAGGCTTGTTGTTCAGCAGCACTTTTCTCCCGCAGCAACTCCTCTACCCGATGGGTCGGATGAATAAAGGGCAAGACTTTACGCACAAACAATTGAAAATACCGTTCGAACTTACCTCCGTGGGCCAAGCCTGCTACTACTTCCGTTTCGCGCTGCGACCAGAACTCCCGGTCTTCCCGGTTCAGTTGGCCTTTTACATGCTGCCAAAGCTTTTTTCGTTGGGGAGCATCACGAAAACCCATGAATTCTAAATAAGCCCTTTGATCAAACTCCCGAATGGCGGCTTTTTTCAAGGCAACCAATTTCAGTTGAACGGGGTTGAGGTCTACGGCCACCACTTCCTGGGCTCCGGCAGCGAGCAAAGAAAAGCTGTTGTCTCCGGCGGAGGCGATAGAAAGCACCCTTGCGTGAGTCAAAGGCCCCAACTCCCGAACCAGCAATTCGGCGTCCTCCCAACAATTGGCGTAGCGAATGAAATCAAACTTTACCGCTTGAAGGGGCTCACTCATGCTTCAGAAGGGGTTTCGATGCGCTTTACGGTTCCCAGAGTACCGTCCATTTCCACCCAATCGCCGGTTTTCAGGGTTTGCAACAATCCGGTGATGCCCACCACGCACGGAATACCCATTTCGCGCGATACAATGGCCGAATGGCTCAGTTGAGAGCCACGTTCTACCAAAATGCCACCGGCAGAGGGAAACAACAGGACCCAGCCCGGATCGGTACTGGCAGTTACCAAAATATCGCCCTGCAATGAATTCAGTTCAGATGGGGATTGCACCACCCGCACCTGGGCTTTTACAATGCCTGGACATGCTCCAATTCCCTTCAAGGCGTCTTTGACCGAAGTAGTACTTGCCGTACCCGATTGAAAAAAGTCGTGGCCTTGGTAGACCATTCCCCGTGTCACAATGCGCTCGGCGGTGGGTCCGGCGGCTTCATACTCCCGGTAGGTTTTTTGGCGCAGTTCAATCAGCGGTTGGAGCGGGCCGTTGACCGATGTGCCTTTGATGTGGTCGAAAATCTCAGTTCGGGTGAGGTAGAAGATGGATTGAGGAGCATCGATTTGACCTTCTGCCCAGAGTTTCCTGCCGAGTTCGGTGAACAAGGCGCGTACCATACCAAAGGCCCTGGTGCGCTCAAAACGCAGGTTTTCGCGACTACTCACCAAGGTTCGGGTTTGGCGCAAAAACCAGAAGAGCAAGCGTTTTTTTAGTGCTTTCCCGGCCATCGCTTTTCGAATGGCTTGCTCCGCCTCCTGCCTTTTTTGATCGCCCACACTGGCCGGTGGTGCAGTTTTCACACCGTCCAGGGTGGCGTAGCCTTTCAATACCCGAAAAATGGGTATTGGATCCTGCCGGTAGGAGCGTGTTTCCAGCTTCAACTCTCCTACACACCGCTCCCCAAAACGGTGGATGTATTCCGAAATCTCACTTCCTAATGCTTGCAGTTCTCCCCGCTTCCATTGATGAATCAGCTCAGTTTCGTCGAGTGTTTCAAACCGTTCTTGCCATTGGGGGTTTTGCTGAATGTGTTGGCTCATGGCGCTCAACCGGCGAGCGGGTTCTACCGAAATGATGTCTTCGCTGGCAATCAACAAATCGTTTAATCGAGCACTGTGTTCGGGTCCTGCCCATTTGGCCAATAATTTTTCGAGGGTCCCGAAAAAAATCATGGCGAAAAAATCATTCACCAACGGGGCCTTCCATTCTTTCAGGAGTATTTCTTCAAACTCCTGATCGAGTTCCATCAATTCATGAGGCCGCAAAGCATGCAGGTCGATGGACTCATAATGCGCCATGGTGCGGTTGAGCATGGCGAGAAACTGTCGCCGTTGACGCGGTAAGGTGATCAGGTTTTTGAGAATGCCACTTACCGACCGGGCGATGCGCAAATACGAAGTAAACTTGGAGGGCGCGGGCTGTGGAGGAAGTTCGAATCGTTCTTTCACCCCCATCATTTTTTCCATGAAGGCCGCGTTGAGTTCATAGCCGGGCACCATGGCCAGTAGGCGGTACCAACTCAGCAGGTTGTAGTACACCCTGCCGTTGATGAGGCCCAACATGTTTTCAAAAGTTTCGTGGTGTGCCGCAATCACTTCGGGGCTTACCCCAAGCAAGCCGGCCAGCTGGCGGTAAACGGCGGCATAAATGCGCAAAATGAACGAAAAGGTTAAAGGTGTCGTCACACCGGGATAAGACTCGATGATGTTGCTGTTGTCCCAAACAATGTAAGCACCATCAGGATCGGAAAGCCGGTGTTGGTGGGTAATGGGACGGGCTTGCAGTACCCACAGCTGCCCCTGTGCAAAGGCAAATTCCACGTCTTGAGGCCGGCCCCAAGAGCGGTGCAGTTGCTCCAAAACCTGGGCAACCTGCAGGACTTGAACATCGCTCAGGCATGCCTCCTTTTGTTGTTCTTGCGGTATTTCACGATAAGCCACACCCTTACCTTCAGGAAATACGCCTCGCTTCTTTGTGGCTATTGATGCCACCACCAATTCATTTTCAACCCGATAGGTATCTGCATCCAGCTCTCCGCTTACAAGGCCTTCGCCCAGCCCCCAAACCGCGGAAACGATTTTGACTTTTCGATGCCCACTCACTGGCTCGATGCCGAATGCCACTCCGGCTACTTCTGCCGAAACCATGGTTTGCACGATTACTGCCATCGACAGGTCGAGGTTGGGCAAGTTGTTTTTCGCTTGATAGGCGGCTACCCGTTCGCTTTCTGCGGAAGCTTGGACCTTGCGCACGTGGTCGGCAATGGCATCGGGCGAAACGTTGAGAAAGGAGGCAAACTGACCTGCAAAACTCAATTGGCTCCCGTCTTCGCTCATGGCGGATGATCGGACGGCCAAACGGCTTTTGTCGTTAGCTCCAAGCTGATCGAGAAGGGTTTGCCAATCTTCGTTCGTCCAGGAGGACACCTCGGCTCCTGCGGGAATAACGGCAAAGGCCGGTACCGACAACCCTTCTTTCAACAATTGAAACAACTGGTGCGCCTTTCCTCCTACCCGATCTGTGGGTGAAGGCCAATGTTGGGGCGAAAAGTACTTCACGGTTTTCGAAAGATAGCGTATTCGCAGGTATCCGGGCTTGGCGTCAAATCAATTGGAGTACCATCGGAATACCACCGAGCCCCAGGTACATGGTGAAGGTCCAAAGGGCGGAGGCATATTCGATGTATTTGGCCTTTTTAGGCGTAGGAGATCGGAGAAATGCAAAACCGGGTACGAGACAGATAATGGCCAGCGCGGTAAAAATCAAGCTGCCGACCCACCCATATCCTGCAAAGGAAGCGGCTGCCAATACGGCTACCCAAGTGGCGATGAGCAATCCCATCCAGGCAATAGTACCGCCACGCACTCCATACAAACCGGTGTAGGACACTACGCCGGGCTCTTCACTTTCGGGCGCCCGGAGCTTACGTCCAAATTCGAGCACCACACCATTGAGGTAAGAAACCACAAAAAAGAGCACCAATCCGCTGTGCGGGGGTGCACCTTCGAGCAACCAATCCAGACCAGAGGCATACAAGTCGACCAGGGGGATGATCACCATGTGCGAAGCGATGTAAGCAATTTGTCTGGCTTTCAACCACTTGGGCACAAAAAACTCTACGCCCATCAACAGCAGGTAGGTCATCACCAAAAAGTAAAGGCTCAGCATCTGCGGCTGGAACCAGCCGAGCACACACAACTGGGCAAAACCAACGATCCATCCAATGGACTTTAGCTCTTCCAGACGAATAAGGCCCCTTGGAACGGGCAGGTATTGCCGGTATTTTGCATCATCTTCTTTGTCTTTGAATTCATCGAAAATCCGGAGCAAAAAAAATAAGCTAAGGGTAATGAAGAGTCCTACTGCATAGTCTTGCAGGGAGATAAAACCTTCTACACCGCGGCAAATGCGGGAATAAGAAATGGCCGAAAAGGTGAAAGCCCCAACCAGTAATCCGTGGCCCAGAAAGGGAAAACGTTCGTTTTGATAACGGTAAAAACGCCACCAAAAGGGTTGCTGCTGCTCCGTTTTTTCCACCGTTCAAAAGGCTTTATTTACGCCCCAGTTGGCGGTGCGCTTGGGCAAAATGTCCGGCCGAAAGGGCGGCAGCAATAGATATTTCGCCGGCCAGGGCCACGGCTCCACAAACTTCTGCAAAAACCCGGGCTCCTCCTTGTCCTGCACATCCCAACAACTCCAGGCATTCGCGTTGAGTAGGTAAGCTGGTACCTCCACCTACCGTGCCCACAATCAGTCCGGGAAGCGTTACCGAAGCATATAAGTCCCCTCCGGAGGTGAGCTCCATGCGGGTCACCCCAATGGAAGCTTCGGAAATGCAGGCCACGTCTTGCCCACAGGCCAGGAAGAGCGCGGCCAATCCGTTGGCCACATGCCCTTGTGCCCCAATGGCTCCACTTTGAATCACCGCCAAGGTGGACGCCTGCCAATAGTCGGCCATGCGTTCGGGCGTGGTTTTCAAGGTTTCTTTCACTACCGACCGGGGTAGGGTAACTTCAGCGGATACCTTTTTTCCCCGAACGTGGGTGAAGGCCAATGCGGTGGCTTTTTTATCGCCTGAATAGTTGCTCTCGATATACCATTGCACGGGCTTGGTAGGGCAATGCTCAAGCAGGTAGCGGCAAATGGCTTCGGTGCATAGCGTCACCATATTCTGACCCGCAGCATCGCCGGTGGTGAACTCGAAAATGAGAATCACGTGGTTGCCTTCGATGTTGGTTCGCAGGTCTTCCAGGCGTGCAAAACGACTATTTTGAGCAGTGATGGCTCGAAATTTTTCGAGGTGTTCCAACACCCACGAAATAAAAGGACCGATGTCTCGAATTTGCTCGAACCTAAAAACCGGACTGCGCTGTACGCCTTCACTCAAACAAATGGAGGTAATGCCGCCCGCCAGGCGTGTTGCTTTGCCACCCCGACCGTAGGAAGCGACCAGGGCCCCTTCTGAAGTAGCCAGAGGGATAAAATAGTCCCCTTGGGCAGCCGAACCGTGAATCGCCACCGGCCCAATTACACCGGTAGGCACTTGGGTCATGCCCACAAAGTTTTCGATGTTGCCTTGCAAATCGGCGTGGTGTTCGAAGGTCTTTTTTCCTGCAAGGTGGTCCAGGGATGCGTTGCGTAGAGACGCCAAATAGTCTAAGCGTTTGCGTTGTCCTTCGGCCGTGTAGGGAGCTTCGATGGGTATTTGAGGGAGGGTCTTGTCCGGAGTAGATGGAGCTTTCAGGTGGCCGATGATTTCGGATTTGCGAAGCTCGGTTCCGGTAGGATGCGGGTTTTCCATGCTGGGGCTAAAATTTCTGGTGTTTAAAAGTACGATGAAAACCGAATAGGAAATCCAAAGTGGTGGTTTTATCCTTGGTTAGTGTGATGGGATTCGCACCACAATGGTTGCAAGCCGTACCTTAGAAAATCAAACCCGAAATCCGATCACCAACACGTCGTCAATTTGCTCCTGGTCCATTTTCCAGTTGAGCAAAGTGTTGTGCAATTTGGTTTGCGTGTCGGCCATGCTGAGTTGACGAAATTCATGCAAACAAGACTTGAACCGTCTCATCATAAATTTCTTGTCGTGGGGCCCGCCAAACTGATCGATGTAACCATCGGAGAAGATGAAGAAGGATTCTCCTTTCGCTAACTGCAATTTGTGGGTGGTGAATTCCGGCTTGTTTTCATAGTCGCCCCCAATAGGGTAACGGTCTCCTCGAATCACGGTGATGTCTTCACCTTTTTGACAAATTAACGGGCGCAGCGCTCCTGAAAATTCTAACTCTTGGGTCTCTTTGTCCAGCACCACCAAAGCAATGTCCATTCCGTCAGCCGCCTGCGACTCCTGGTTTTTACGCAAAGAGTCAATGAGTTGACGGTCGAGCTCGTTTAAGATGGTTCCTGGGTGGATTTCTTCATTTTGGATGCAAATGGTGTTGAGCAAAATGGTGCCGATCATGCTCATGAAAGCACCCGGAACGCCATGACCCGTACAATCTACTGCCGCCAAAACCACTTTGTTTTCCACCTCGGCAAACCAATAAAAATCGCCACTTACAATGTCTCTCGGAAGGTTTAAAACAAAAGAATCGGGCAAAACCTGCCGGATGCGATCCACCGACGGTGAGATAGCCGCCTGGATTTTCCGTGCGTAGAAGATGCTGTCGGTAATGTCTTGATTCTTCTGTGCCACCTCCTGATGCGAAAGGCTCAGGTCTTGGTGGAGTTGGGCATCCCGATCCAATATTTTTCGAATGGCTCGGATAAGAAATACGGCAATTATCAACATGATGCCCAACGACAACAAGCTGTTGAGAAAGATGGCTCGGTTGGTTTTGGCAATAAATCCACTGTAGTTCTGATCCACTTGCACCACTGCCACCACTTCATCGTTACTGTTCCTGATGGGACTAAAAGCCGAAAGCCAATGGCCATTTTCGGAGGTGTAGGGCGGAAGTGTCGCGCCTTCGTTAAACTTGGTGACAAAAGCCTCGGGAAATAGCTTGTAGCTGTGCCGGTAGTAAGGGGTTTCACCGGAAGTGACCGCAAACAGATAGCCCTCCTCTTTCGGGTTTCTCACCAAGGTATAAATGTCGGTGGTGAGCCCGTTGGACTCCATGGCCATCCGCAATTTTTGATGGAGGTTGTTGTAGTCGATGTCTTGCTCTGCACTCCGAATGTCATCTTTCCGGGGGTAGTGATCAAACAAGCGTTGGTGTCGATCGCCACTAAGGTCGTTGGCCAGGGTTTTGGCGATGGCCAGGTTGAGGCTCAGGATTTTCTCCTGGTGCAGGTGCAACTGAGTAAAATAGCCGTAGGTCAGGAAAAAGACGACAATGGCCATCAAAGCAGCAAACAGCAGCACCATTACTCGGGCGCTGCTGTTCTGCCAAATATTTTTGAGCCGATGGGTCATCTTGTCTTTTCTATACCTCGGCCGCTGCAGTTGTTAGGACTGCTGCAACCCGGCCAACTCTTCTTCGGTTACTTTCCGAAAGGCGAACTGGTAGCCTTCGTATCCGGCAATTCCGTAGAACAAAAGGTCCATTACCTCAAAATATTCTACTGGAAGACTAATAACTGTTGATAGGCCGAGTAAGTTTAGGGCATCCATAAAGCCCATTCCTACTGCTTCAGCTTCAAATCCAACAATCATCAAACAATTTCCTAAGTAGCATCCGAACAAGGCCAAGGCAGCGCCTACAATGCCAAAAACCGGATCTACTCCTTTACCAAATTGCCGAATGGCAAATCCAACAATAAAACCGACTGCAATGGCCATATAGCCAATCTGATAGCCAGTTGCCACCGAAATTACAGCCCACAATATGGCTCCAATTAAAGCGGCAACCGCTGCTGCGGCAACCCCCGCTGGTAAATTTTGTTCCAGCCGCAATTGGGCCATTATCTCTTCGGTCATTACTGGCTTCGCACCAGCTTTTTCATCAACAGGTTGAGGTTGATTTTGCTCTTCCATGGTCATTAAGAATTAGGGTTAATACACGTGAAGATAACCTAATTCTAAACTTCTCCACCTTTGATGCTTATTCGTTCAAACTCCAATCGTAATTCATATAGCCCAACTGGGCATCTGCATTGATGGTTACCGGTGCGTATTGATTCAAGAACTCAATGAGTGTACCTTGCTTGGTAAAGTCACCGGTGTACCATTCAAAAATTTGAGATATTTCCAGTTGGTCGGCCGCAATCTGGTTGCGCTTGGTATCGGCCAAAAAGGCTTTGGTTTGGGCTACCAGCTGATCTTCCAACTGATCGGAAGTAAATGCCTGGTTGAGCAGCTTGGGGCAAGAGAAGGAAGCACATACTACCGCAAAGTGAATGCGGGGCTCGTCGTATTCTTTGAGCAAAATTCCTTTTTCGATTGCGTTGAGGGTCATGGGCTCACGGCCGTTGAGCTCAATAAAAGGAATGTTCCAAGCGTCATTGTCGCCGTCTTTGATATCGGTGATGCTTTTTACCGGGTAGTTTCTTAGGATGAGTTCTACCGTAAAAGCATTGTAGGCATTGATCCAATAGGCTTTGATATCGCCGGCCTCCCAATCTTCCATCGGCGGGTGGTTGCGCAACTCTTCCAAATATTCTTCAAAACGGGCTTGATCGTCTTGAATGCCTTTGTAATTGACATTTCCTGCATCCGAAACGTGCTTTTGCAGCAAATCATTCCAAATGGAATGATCGGCTAAGGTCCGTGCCATGGTTTCGGCTTGGGTTTCAGTCCCCTCTTCTGCCTGGGTTTCCATGGCTGGCTTTTCCTCGGATGCCTCGCTGTTGGTGGTGGATGCCGGATTGGAACAAGCAGCAAAAGCAAATACTGCTAAACCCGTATATATTAATCGTTTCATGATCCTGTTCTGTTAGAAGTGCATTAGTCGGTTTACCCAAAATAAGGGTGGTGCACCAAAGGTAGGAGGTTGAGGCAATTGGAAATTGTCACATATCCAACATTATCTGGTTATATCGCCAAAAACAGAAAAGGAATTCTTGTAGTTTCAAGACTTGGAGCCCTGATACCACGCTTTGATCAAAGCTTCCACAGGTTTGTGCTGTGGGGTGTAGTCGCGGTCTTTTTTACCGCCCGATTCGTTGTCGCGGGCATACCATTTCCACAAAAAGCCGCCGGCTACCCAGTCTTCTTGCCAAAAGGTTTTGTAAAGGGCCGAATAGGCATTTACTTGTGCCGTGAGGTTGACTTCACCTTCCGCGTTTTCCCAATGCTCGGGCAGGAGCCATTGTTTCCAAGCCGTTTGATCGATGCTGCGGTAACCGTATTCGGTGAATAAAACCGGCCGGTCTACCTTTTTCGAAAAGCCTTTCATTTCTTCAAAAAATGGCTCCCATGCAGCTATCATATCATCCACCTCCGGCAATATCTGATCGGACACCGGATAATAATTGTCCACCCCAATGTAATCGAGCTTATTCCAAAAACGAACGTTCATGTAGTTGTCCCAGTTGGCAGCATAGGTCAATTTTCCACCATAAACCGCCCTTATTTTATCAATGAGCTGTTCCCAGAAATGGGGCCGGTCTTTTACCGACTTGCGTACCTCGGTTCCCAAACAAAACGCCTCAATTTTGTAATCGGCAGCAATTTGAGCATACATCATCACGTAGCGTTCGTAGTAGGTTTCCCACGTAGCCCAATCTTCTTCGGTATCGCAAACAAAATCGCCGGCCCAACCCTCGCCCCGCACCCAAATGTGTGGTTTGATCATTACTTTCAGGTTTTGGGCCTTCGCATATTTGATCATGGTTTTGATGCCTTCGCTGCGCTCACCCCACCATTGCCAATCGAGGTCCCAACTCAGTTTGGGCTCTTTGGGACGTCCGAAAGCAAATGGATTGAGGGCCACCCATTGAGAACTGATCCTATTCAGGGAGTTGAAGCAGTCGGCACCCACTTTTTTTGCCGGCGAAACGAAGTTGACTCCGCCAATCTTTTCCTGGTAAGCAATCTCTTCCGTACGGAGTGCAGGGGCCGAAACAAAGGCCATAGTGCCAAGACCAAACGCTACCAAGAGCAACAGTCGGTTCCAGAGTTTTTTTGAGAGAAGATCGCCCATGATGTTGTCGGATTTAAGACTACAAATTATTGAAATGAATTCCAGCTGGAAAATTCCTTGGCCACAGGCCTTGGAATCCAACCTTTTTTAAACCGATGAAGCCTTCAAACGTGCTTCAAACAAAGTGCCTTTGCTGAAATCAAAACCAATCGGAATGCCCAAATCTCTAAATGCTTTTCGGGGTATTCCAAGATCGGCAATAAACTTTCGGCCAGTTACTTCTGGTTGAAATGCCACTGTTTTAGGAGCGGCCAACACGCAAACGGCATCGGGTTTTACAATCAAATCGTTCGCTTCGGTGGCCTCAGAAACACCAGATGGTAAATCGACAGAGATCACCGGACAATCCAGGCTGTTGATCCATTCTACCGAATTGGCATACCTTTTATCCATCGGTCGGTGGTAATTGAAACCAAAATAGGCGTCTACCACCAAATCAGGGGCTTTATGCCGGTTCTTTCTCACTCCAAAAGCAAGCGTTCTTTTGAGTTGTGTGGCGGGAAGTGACCGAAAATTCTCCGGATTTTCTGGTAAATCCAATGATACCTGATACCCCCAGCCACGCAATCGGCGAGCTGCTACCAGGCCACCTCCACCATTGTTGCCTTTTCCACACCCAATTACGACATGACTGCCCGGCTCAATGATTTTAGACACTAACCGCGATACGTTCAAGCCTGCATTTTCCATCATCAACTCTACGGGCAAGTCGTAATTGCTCACCGCGTTGAAATCAATCTCCCGTTTTTGATCGAGTGAAACCAAATCCTCTTGCCGAATGTCAAGCACCGGAAAAGGATGGTTTTCAAATGGATCGACTATGCTCACAAGTTTTCTAAAAAGGTGGTCAGCACTTGAATCAGTTTCGCCTCTGCTTTTCCTGCTACAGCAATGATTTCAGCAATGTCTACCGGCTTCAAATGATCCGGATCGCATTCGTCGGTCAATACCGAGATGGCCGCACAAGGCAAGGCCATGTGGTTGGCAACAATTACCTCGGGCACCGTTGACATGCCTACCACATCGGCTCCAATGTTGCGGAGAAAGCGGTATTCTGCGCGGGTTTCAAGGTTGGGACCTCCCACCGCTACGTAGACGCCTTCGTGCAACTGAATATTGTTTTTTGCTGCCGCTTTTCTCAAACTGGCGTTGAGATCGGCCGAATAGGGTTGGCTCATATCGGGGAATCGTGGGCCCAATTCCTCATGGTTTTTCCCGAAAAGTGGGTTATCCGGCAACAGGTTGATGTGATCGTCAATCAGCATCAAATCCCCTTTTTTGAAATCGAGGTTCATCGCTCCGGCCGCATTGGACAAGAGCAGCAGCTGTATGCCCAGTTGCTTCATCACCCGAATCGGGAAGGTGATTTGCTTCATGGTATAACCTTCATAGTAGTGAAAGCGGCCTTGCATGGCCAGCACCTTTTTTCCACACAAGTTTCCGTACAACAACTTGCCTTGGTGAAATTCTACGGTGCTTACCGGAAAATGGGGTAAATCGCCGTAGTCCAGGCTAACCTCTACCTCTATTTCATCTACCAATTTTCCCAAACCGGTACCTAAAACAATGCCCACCTCCGGGGCTTCTATTCCTTGTTGCCGAATGTAGTCTGCGGCTTCCTGAATTTGTTCTAACATGGTTGTTTGTAGCTTGATTAGCTCCTGATTTTCAATAGTGTTGACCCTATATTTTGCCGCAAAGATAAAATGCTCCCCGGGCTATACAAGGTGATTGGGATGAACGGTAATTGCTCCATCTTGTCAAAGCAGTTGACGCAGTGGCTCGGGCAGATCGGCTTCGGTATCTACATCGCTAAGGGTGGTCAACAGTTTTACTTTGGCGTTCGCCTTTTCGAGGTCGCTGAGGGTAGCGGGCAATACCTCATCGGTACTCCAATTTTTATCTTGAAACAGGCTGGGCTGCATGGCCGACAATCCCAACAAATAGTAGCCGCCGTCTTTGGCTGGTCCGATCACCGCATCGTGATCCATTAGGGCCTCAAAAGCATTTTCAAGTCCTTGGGCATCCAACTCATAGCAATCGGTTCCAATGATGACGATGCGTTTGTATCCTTGAACAAAGCCCCACGAAAAGGCCGTGGACATCCGTACGCCCAGGTCGGCTCCGCTTTGTACTTCGCGCATGAAAGCATCAGTCCGCCAACCATCGTTTTCGGGCCCAAGCCGGTCGGCATAAAACACAGCCTTATCGACCTTCACTTCTTGTGTAATGCCTTGGGTATGGGCCAACAAGGCTTTGTATACCCGAAGGGCAGCTTCATCGCCAACGGTTTTGGCCAAACGGGTTTTGGCTTTTCCTAAATCGGGATTTTTGGCAAAAATGAGCAACAGGTTAGTCAGCGTGGGTGTAGACATCGGCAATGCGTTGAGGCCGCAAATAAAGCAAATTCACACGCTAATTTCGTCTGGTAGACGTCAAATGAAAGTAAAAATTAAGGTAGGCCAAAAGTATTTCCGCGATGCCCCACGGTAAGCGCGATTTCTCGTTTCTCCTCAAGTTTGGGTGCAGCAACTGTTATTGGGGCACACTCCAAAGGTCTACCCGATAGGCACCAATGGCGGTTTTCCCCTCCCCTTTCGCATCCCACAAGTAGGCTTTGAGGAGGTGGGCTTCAGCCGGTAGTTCTTCCAAAAATTGTACCTCCTGCCACCTGCGCCATGGCAGGTAAGGGCCCAATTCCTTGGCGGCATAATGCAGGGTTTCCCCGCCTTCGGCTTTTACTTCGATCACCAAAGCAATCGGACTGAGAAAATCGTAGGCTTTGAGTTCCACTGCGACCAATGCATGATTGGCACCACGTTGCACGGCTTCTTTTAGCGCTACTTCAATACCTGGGCTGTAGGCGGTACCTTCTCCAACATATGCCGCAAATCCGGTGGCCGTCCCCTCAGCGGGGCGAATGTTTTTCTGTGCGTTGGTTTGGCTCCACACCAAGTGGTGGGTTTGCCGAATTTTCTGACTGTTGGAGGGAAGCTCTACGTTGGTTTTCCGAAGGAAGGAAGCAAATCGCTCAGCATAAATAACTGGCGTGATGTTGTCGTTGGGCAAAATATAATTGCGGTATTGCCAGGTTTGGAATTGATTGAGCAGCACCAGGAGCAGCACTGTCCCCGCAAATGCGCGTTTTTTAACCTGGCTTACCCGACTCAACCCGGTGAAAGACCACGCTAACAAGAGCATCCAAACGGCTGAGAAATCGACCATGGGCCGCTGGCCAAACGAACCGCCGTACCACCAACTCGACCAACTGGAAAACACCCACACCACGGCAATCAAAAACAACATAGTAAAAGTCCACCGGAAGGGGCTTTTGATCAAAAGATAACCGCAGCCACCGAGAGCAAAAATGGCCAGGGGCGTATAAAGCAGCCACCCTTTTCGAAAACTTGCCAAAAACTCCCACCAATGCGGATGCTGAAAATCGAATCCTTCACCGGCATAAGAATCAACGATCCATTGCCCGCTTTGCCAATACCAAAGCAAGGGCAACAGGGTCATCAAACCGGCCAACAACAGTAGGCCCATCGCCCAGTTTTTGAAGGGCCTCGCTAAGGCTTTTCCCATGGTTTTCCAGTTGCCCCAAATCACTGGAAGAAATAATAAAATTAAGGCATTGACCGGTCGCACCAATACCAGAAGACCCAAGGCCACTGCGGCACTCCACCAGCTTTTACCCTCTGGAAATCGGGCCACCGACCACAACAGCCAGCCGATGAGAAAAAAGCTATAAACGTGCGTAAATGACGCTCCGTAGAGGCTGTAAAAAAACAGGTTGGTGCCCAAAAATACACTGCCTAAAACAGCTGCTGAGCGCGCTTTAGAAAATTCCAACTGGCGCAAAAGTGCCCAACAACATCGCAGGCCCAGCCACAAATACACCATCGCGGCAAACGCCACCCCGGCCTGATAGATGGGCCCATAGCCGTCAGGCGGGGCTCCCATGACCAAAGTGATAATATGAGAGAGCAGAAAAAAGGGCAGCAACAAAATGGCCAGTCCTGGATAGTATTTGTTGACGGTGCGGCCGTTGACTTCCTGACGGTAATAATTGGGGGCTTCTCCCTCGTGGTGGTAATAGGTGTGTTCGTAGGCGTACTCGAACGAATAAGTAGGGTCTTGATGGAGCAGCAAGGCGGGTAAGTAGGCATAGTAGCCTTTTCCATCGCTGCGAATGGTGCGGTCCCAAGGGCTATTCCATTCCCTGGTTAAGCCTGCTGCTAGTATGGCTATCAATACCAGAACTTCGGGAATACGTTGCCAACCAAAAAACCTCACCGGATAAAGATAGGTTTTACGGGTATTTTACCCCCCAAACGACTACGAAGGGGCTTCGCTGCTGCTGGTTTCAAGGTCGAGTGGCGAATTGGCGGTAGCCATTTCTCCGATGAGAAAAAAACCGTCTTCACCTTGTTTTTGGTACAGCGGCATGAACAAATGCCCATTGAATTCGGCCTTTATTCTACCGTTGCGGTCGTTGGCCAGCCAATCGCCTTTGGCAATGCGCTGAAAACTTTCAAAACCCGAGCGCATCTCAAATTGATCTTCAGGAATAACTGGGTGTCGGTAGAGCATATCGAACACCAGACCGGGCAAGGCACTTTCGGTTTTCAGGCGGTTGAAACGTTCGCGCAGGTTGGGAATGAGCTCGGGAGTGAGACAACCGGTGGCGGCCAGCGACAACCACGAAAAATCCCGCATCAGGTCAAAAGAAGCGGGGTCCTCGTGTTGCCCTCCTTCAAAAGCCAGGGAAACATAACCGCGCTTGCTCACCAAGGAGAGCAACGCTCCTTTGATGTATTTATCGATGCCTACAATGGCTGGAACAGGAAAATATTCGGAATACTTCAAGTTGGCCGGGGTATGCGTCATGAACATAAAGGGACCACCGGAAGCTGAGGTTGTATGCAGGTCGATAAAATAGCTGGGACCTTTGGCTTCGTCCAACACCTGATTGAGTTCCTGGCGCAATTCAACCAGTTGGTGCAGCTCATTGTTCCACCGGGCTTCGGGCCATTTTTCATGGTCCAAACCTTTCAAAACATCGTCTCGCCACAAGCGGTTGAGGTCTTCATCTACATAGCGTTGCCTGCTTTCTAACGCCTTGAGATTTCCCGCAAAGCCATAAACTTTTCCATGCAACTGCCCTTTGAGCCCTTCGAGGTGGTTCAAAATTTCACTGATGGCGAAAACTCCAAAAGGTTCGTTGCCGTGCATACCACCCAACAAAACCAAGGTTGGTCCTTCGTGGTTGCCTTCTACTTTTCCAATTAAACGTCCGGTGGAAACTGCTTTCCCCAGTACCTCACTGTTGATGGTGATCATTCCCGATTATTCCAATTCTTCAAAAAGATGCTCCAAAATTCGGGCAAAATCATATTCCGTCACAATACCTATGAGCTGTTGATTTCGAACAACCGGCAAACAACTGATACTATTTTCGCGCATGAGCTTCAGTGCTTCTTTGGTGAGGGTCTCAGGAGTGACCGTAAACAGCTGTGTTGCCATGCAATCTTTCACCACAATGTTTTCATCCTGAAGCTTTGGGTTTTCATTGATTTTTCGAAGTAGACCGCCCGTAGTGACCAGCCCTACCAATTCTCCGGCATCGTTTTCTACCGGAAGGTGGCGAATCTTTCGCCAGGTCATGATGTTGGTCACCAACTCTAACAGGTCATCTTCCTGAACCGTGAACAGATCGGTGGACATGATTTGATCAATTCTTTGAAAGCGATTGGACCAATTGCCACCTTCTTCCGCACCGGCAAGGTCCCATTCGTGCACTGGAAGGCCAGTAATTTGCCGATTGTAGTGGCCCGCCGTAAGCGAAACGATGGCTTCATCGCGAGTACCTACCTTTTTCAATTTCTCAAAACTATCTACCAACCAATGAGCTCCGGTACGCTGTTTGGATACCCGTTCTTCAATTACTCCCAGGTAACGGTCGATGTCCGTCGGGTCGATGTTTACCTTGGAAAGTCCCTCACGGGCGATGGGAAGCATTTCTTTGAGCAACACTTCTTGGGAAGGCAGTTGCCTCCCTCCCATCCATTTGAATTGCGCACCGATACCCATCCGAGCCGCACGGAAAAAGTTGCGTTTGGCATCATCGAATTCCAGGTGTTTGGCAATGTCGCGGTACTCCTCAGGCATGCCCCGCATGCATCCCAGCCAAAACGCTGTATTGGCCATTTCGTCGAGCACGGTTGGTCCGGCAGGAATATAACGGCTCTCAATCCGCAGGTGGGGCTTTCCGTTCATTACACCATAGCAGGGCCGGTTCCACTTGTAGATGGTACCGTTGTGCAATTTCAAGGCGGTGAGCTTCGGAATTTGGCCAGCGTCCAACACTTTGAGGCTTTCCTCTTCTAAAGGAGCACTGAGCAAAAGCTTGTAGCGGGATACGTCTTCTTTAATTACCTCAGCAACTGACCCATCGACCCAATGTTCGCCAAAAAATACCCTTGGAGAACCCTCGCGGTTTTGGTGTGCTAGCTGCCGAAGGTCCAGCGATTGCTGAAACAACGCAATACGGGTTTCGGCCCAAAGGCGTTTGCTCAGCAACAAAGGCGAATTGGTCATGGCGGCCAAAAGTGGCCCCGAAATGGCCTGCGACCAATTGTATTGGGCCACAAAATCGTCGGGATCTACCTGTAGGTGTACTTGAAAACTGGTGTTGCAAGCTTCAAACAGCACGGTATTGTGCCGGGTGATCAATTCGTCGGTGCCGCTGATGTGGAATTCAAATTCACCGCCTTTGAGTTGGGTCATCACCTCGTTAAGGGCCAGATACCGTGGGTTAGGGGTGAGGTTTTCCAACTCCAGATCTGACCGACGGATACTGGGTAAAATTCCCGTGAGCAAGACCTTTGCATCTTCCTTAGAACAGGCAAAGTTGGCCTTTTCTAAGAGCTGGTTGAGTTGGGTTTCCATCTGGTGGAAACAGTCGCCTTTAAATTCTAACGGGTCGAGGTTGATCTCAATGTTGAACTTGGCCAACTCGGTGGTGAAATGATCATCGTTGAGGTGCTGTAACACCTCTGATGATAGAGGAGCGGGTCGCCACGATCGGTCTACCAGACAGAATTCCTGTTCAGCGCCTATGCGTTGAATCCCAGTTTCGAATTGCCCGGCTTCGAGCATGCGATCGAGGGCTTTTACATCGTTGAGTAGGTGACGGATAAATTTTTGCCGCTCCTGGCGAGACTCCGCCAGGGTAACATCTTGCTCTCCCATAGGTTGCTAACAATAAGTAATGGAATGGTGCTCCGAGGCTTCGGTCTAAATTAGAATAATATTCCTAACTGGCACCGCGGCAAAGACCTAAAAGAAAAACAGTTTACCGGCCAACACAATGGCAACAATCAACAACAAGATGCGAATCCGCCGATCGCCCTTGTTCACCGACCAACGGCTGGTGACCCAGGCCCCGCCGGCATTGCCCGCAGCCATGATCAGGCCAAGGTCCCAGCGGATCAAACCGTCATAGATAAAAACGCCCAGGGCTCCCAGGGTGTAGATCATGACTACCATCAGTTTGGCGCTGTTGCTTTTCACAATCGACCAACCGTGGATGCTGGTGAGGGTAGCCAGGATGATCAGCCCTACCCCAACCTGAATGAATCCACCATAAATCCCAATGAAGAAAAACGCTATGTAGGCCAGTATTTTATGCTTTTGGGCCATCTGCTCTACGATTTCGGCCGCTGGCTTCACGGGTCGAAACACCATGAGGGCCACAATGCCTACCATCACAATGGCCAACACCCGGTTGAACCACGTATCGTCCAATACTTTGGCCAGTTCGGCCCCAATCAATGCTCCTGCAAAGGCCACACCGCCCAGGTAGAGGCTGTAGGGCCAGGTAGTAATGCCTTTGCTCCGAAAACCGGCCACACCAAACATGCCGGTAGCAATTACAGCCAGGCGATAGGTGCCGTTGGCCACCACACTCGGCAATCCCAGGAAAATAAGGGTGGGCATGGCCAAAATGCCGCCACCACCCGCTAAGGTATTGATGGTGCCGGCTGCATAGCCTGCGGCAAAAATTAAGAGGTATTCCCAATACTCCATGCGAAGCGAAGGTAGGTCGATTTAAATTTTTGTAGGGCAACTTTCAGTTCTCCCACAGTAGTGGTTGAAGGATTTCCAGCAACCTTGAATAAAGGTTGTTTCCAGGTGCTTAATCGTTGATTTTTGATAGCCATTAATGCTCTCATAGACATATGAGAACGGGAAATTGTTTCCCCTGCTGCTCGTTTACCGCTTCAGTTGCTTTTTGTCGGTTGCGAGGCGGAATACCTGTGTGATGGCACAATGTGCTTGAACAGTGGCACTTTCGTGGATGGCCTGTGACGATACAGAGGTTTTAGGAGCGGGGTTAATTTCATCCCTTACTCGGCTGGAAATGGCTTTCCCACCGAATTTGTACTGGATGCAGGAGGTGCAACAGCGTTTATTTTAGAAGTAGAATATAGCTTTTAAGCCACTGGCTACTCGGGCAATCGGCTTTTGAGGTCGGCGGGTTTGCCCAGTTCAAAATCTTCGTATTTCACCAGTTTCATCGTGCGGTTTTCGTAACGTATGCGAAAGGTATACAACTCTTCAAAGGCAGAATCTTGCGCCAGGGTGTGGTACACGATGAAATAGCTGTCGGGCGCATCCTGAGGCCGAAGCAAGTCCAGCACTTCTCCTCGCTCTCGTTCGATGTAGAAAGTAGCGTAGTGGTTGAGTGAGGCTCCATTGTAGAGGTGCAAGGGACCATTCAACGACAAGCGGCTGGCTTCGATGGCACCTTCGCGGTATTCGGCCCAATCGCTGGTGGCAAAGCGCTGCGGCAACACCACCCAATCAAAGCCCAGGCGCACCAGCCCCAGTGCGATGAAAAGCAGCGCTAAGCGATGTCCCTGCAGCTTGTAATAGAAAAAGGCTACGCTGATAAAACCCACTACCAGCACAGTAGCTTCCAGCCCGATATTTTCCACTTCTAAAGGGATAAAATAAAGGGCCGGACTGGCCAAGGCAACTAAACTGAGCACCACCAAAAACAGGATTTCAAACCCTTTTTTAAGGCGCGGCATCCCTTCCGAATTACGGTACCATGCGTGGCTAAACACAATGAACACCATCGGATAGAGCATGAACAAATACCGTGGATAAGTTTCGGGGCTGAGCCAATAAACGGGGATGTTGGCCCCAAAGGTAACCACCAAAAAACGGGTAAACCGATCTTGCCAAAGGTGTTTCACAAAGCCTTTTCGAAAGCAAAACACGATCAATAACGACCAGGGCAACAGGTGCACCAAATGTTCGAAAGGAAAGGTAAAGAGGTGCAAGACTGATTCGTACCAAGCCTTGTCGGCTACGGTGCGCTGGCGGCTTTGGTCCCACAGGGTTTCGAAAAACCCGATGGGGTCGTTGTAGTTGGCATATTGATAAAAGTATCCGCCGACCAGCACTACAAATACCAAACCTCCCACTACATGTTGCCAGGAAAACAGTTTCCAGAATTTTCGTTCTACCAAGAACCATCCGATCAAGGTGAAGCCTTGAAACAACACCGTTGGCAAACCTTTGCACAAGAAAGCAATGGCGGCCAGCGCATAAGAAATGGTGTAGAGGGCCAGCCAATTTCCCTTTTGGGAAAAATGATAGACTACGATAAATCCCTGGAAGGTAATCCACGAATAGAAAATATCGATGTGGGCCAAATGAGCATCGTAAATGAGCATTCGCCCAAAGGACAACAGGGCTGCAGCAGCCAAAAAAGCGGTGGCAGTGTTCAGGTGTTTCCGCACCCAAACGAAAAGCGTACCCGCAAAAAGAAAGAGCGGCACCACTGCGGCTATCCGCATCACACCCTCATCTGCCCGGCCAAAGAGCTTGAACAAACCAATGATGATCCAATTGAAAAACGGGGGCTT
>CALCCE010000251.1 GCA_937899835.1 uncultured Flavobacteriales bacterium
ACACGGCTGGATCATCACTCAGACGCGCCAACTCAGCACCAATCACTTTCGTATTGCTGTTGGCACTGGGTTTCTTTTGGGCATTTACCGCAGTTTCAAACACCGGATAGTGCGCTTCCCACTGGAGTGCCTTCAGCACCACTTGGAGTACTTTTAGTTGGTCTACCGCCAGCCATTCGGTGAGGTTCACCGTTTCGATTCGTCCTTCTTCTAGGAGTGCGAGTACTTCTGGCTTTATATCCGCTGCTTTGCGGACGCCTTTTCGATTTACGATTGCGGATGGAATTTCCATTGGTAGTGGTGTTGGTGTGGAGGCGAAGGTAAAGTATTGATTTACCCTCAATTGAGCACTAAAATTGACGGAAAGGGTTTGAAAATGAGGCACCTGAAAAAGGGAGATTTTCAAAACTATTGACTGGCACGTTAAATCGGTCTCCGAAAAGCACAAACCGTCAGGAAATCTACCATTTTGGATAGCAGGTTTATTACCCCTCAGAAATGACATAAAATCGGATATAATGATCAACCAAAAGCGGTTCTCTAAAACCGCCTTTTTAAATTTTCATTGTTGATTGTACTGCCGTAAATTTGAATGTGTCCGCGAGATAATACCTCATCAACAGCCATGCATTTCATCCAAGGCTTTCTGTCCAAATCTGTTTCGAATTCGGTTCATATTAGCGCTGAGGCAGTTGACATCTGGCAGGAAATCACCAACGTGATGGTCGCCAAATTCAAATTTCCATTCTTGTTTCAACTCTTTGGCGTTCCCAAGCCTTTATCGGCGGAAGTGATTCGTGAAGGCGTTGGGGGCTACCGGGTTGCCCATTTTGGAAATGCGGCACAATTCAAACAAGAAATTGTTAGCTGGGAGCGGCACAAAGAATACCGCTTCAAGTTCAGTCCTACCAAAAATTTCAAAGTAGGTCATTTCATGAACCTGTCGAAAGGCCCCTTCGAAATCCTAACCGGAGGATATCAATTGGTGGAAGCTCCCGACGGCATCCAATTGATACTGACCAGCAATTACCAACTCCACGGACCACTGGGCAAAGCATTGCACCTGCCTTTCCGTCTCATTGTTTTCTGTTTTCAACGGCATTTACTCCGTGGTATCCGGCACAACTTGAAATTAGCAGACCACCATACTGAGTAGCTGGCATTTTCCTGTGCATTCCACGTGGCCGTCTGATAGCCCCAATCACAGGGCTTCCCCCCTGCTCCCTCAACCGTTCTATTCCACAATGCAACTGTGTTGCGCCCTTACCAATTCGCACTACATTTGCCGCAAGAAGTTATTCGGGAGACCTCAAAACTGTGGTAAACCTTGCAGTTGTTTATTGCAAAAACCCAGGTAAATCCCCTCCAATTATCGCATCGATACCAACACCCATGAATGCATCCCAGAGAACCCCTGTCGTTATCCTCAACGGTTTTTTAGGTTCCGGCAAAACCACTCTTTTTAGAAACCTGCTAGTACAATCTGGAAAAAACAACCTGCCCATTGGCGCAGTGGTGAACGACATGAGTGAACTCGATGTAGATGGGGAATTGATCAGCAACACGGAAACAGACGGCAGCAATGCACCGGTCATAGAAACCATTCACTCGTGTGTGTTGAGCAGCAAAAAAGGCATTGAAAAATTGGAAGAGTCGCTGGAAAAACTCTTGGCCAATCCAAAGCCCGAGCTCATCATTATCGAAACTTCTGGGAGCTGCCACCCCATGCCACTGGTGGAGTTTTTCAAGGCTCAATCCCATTTTAAACTCACCGGTGTGTTGGTGCTGGTAGATAGCCTGATGCTGGCCCACGACTATGAATACGGGCGGCAGCTGGTGCCTCTGATGCGGCACAACATCCAACATCAAAAACGGGACATGGTCAACTTGCTGGTAGAGCAAATCATGTTTTGCAGCCACTTGATTTTGACCAAAGCGGATCGAATTGAGCAGAACAAACTCGTTGAAATGGCGGAATTCATCAAGCCCATCAACCCTTTGGTATCCATTCTTTCCGTGTTGTTTGGGCAATTGCCCATCGACCAATTGTTGGCCATGCCCGAATACGATTACCACCGGGTGGGACAACTGATCAATGAGTTGAAACCTGTGTTGGACGCAGAAGCTTCCGGCGATCGCCCTTACAACATGGCCACCCGGGTCATCAAAGACGACCGCCCTTTTCACCCCCAACGCTTGTGGGAAGTGTGCCATCAATACCTCAACCAGAAAATCTACCGAAGCAAAGGTTTTTTCTGGCTATCGAGTCGTGATAAAATGTCGCTGCTCTGGAACCTGGCGGCTGGCAGCATCAGCTTAGAAGTGATCGGCCAATGGCGCTCTGGCATTGTGGAAGACACCAACAATGGCCTGATGGAAATGGAAGTGGAGCAACTCAAACAACAACTGGCCGAAGAGTCGGGACGGTTTGGCGACCGCCATTGCCACCTCACCGTTATCGGAGATCAAACCCAGGTAGACCAGTTTACGGAGGCGCTCAAATCTTGCTTTCTCACCGAAGAAGAAATCCAACATTGGCAAAACGGAGGAGATTTTCCCGACCCCTGGCCAAAAAACCTGGTGAAAATGGCTTATTGAAAGTTTTGAGCCACCTGCCCTTTTCTGTAGCCTGCCAACTACTGAAGTGGCCGAAACCAGGCATGGCTTTCGCCTTATAATCAGGCCAGTTTCCGTATTTCTCGCATTTCTCAAAATACTTGTTGAGTAAGCATCATTTTAGCATGCAACCATGTTGCAAATACACGATCTATGCTTAATTTTGAAACAGTGTTGCAAGTGAATATTGATAGATGGAACTCGTTCAAAAAAAATCTGACCTTCTGGGCACCGTTGCAAGCGGATTGTGTGTAGTACACTGCGCTGCTACCCCTCTGCTGTTTGTGGTACAAACTTGTGCTGTAACCGGTTGTTGCACGGGCAGTCCCACCTGGTGGAGCGCTATCGACTATTTGTTCATAGGAATCACCGCTTTTGCGGTGTATTGGTCGGTTGGCAATACGGGCAAACAATGGATGAAATACGCCTTGATTGCCAGTTGGATCGCACTTACTGTGTTCATTTTAAATGAAAAAACTGCGTTCTACCCCATCCACGAAGCTTTCAAGTATTCCAGTGCCTTTTTATTAATGTGCCTGCACCTCTACAACAAAAAATACTGCCAATGCAAAAATGAGGCGTGCTGTGCAATTCCAAATGAATCGTCATCTGTCAGCAAAGCCAATGCCCTCGCTCCTTAGTACTTCTCCGCAATGATGCGTCAACATTCAGCAAGGATTTAATCCTTCAACATTCAAACTACATTACATGCTACAAAGAAAATTTGATCAGGTGGTAAAAGGCCACTTCCCCAATGCCAAAGACGCAAAGGATACCTCTATTCACTACCTGGGCAAAATGCAACTCGAGCACCACATTGATATTTCCAAAGTATTGATGGCCACCTCGGTGTGTTCCGATGATATCAACATTCCCTCTACCACCTTTTTCAATGTATTGTTTGGGCCCTTTATCATGGGAGGTCTGGGCGGTTTGCCTTTTGCCGGTCAAACGGGTATGACCGCTTTCGCACACCACATTCCCGATGAAGGCAGCGCCTTTATTTTTTATGGTCCCCACATCGGTGTTACCCTGGACGGGGAGTTGGGAAAAATGTATCGTCCACGGCAGGAGGAAACCGGCAACTCGTGCGGGGCACTCATGTTGGCTTTGCAGCGCTTTCAAGACGGCAGTTACGCTCCGGTAATCAACGATGAGGACTATCAGCAAATGAAGCTGGAAGAAAGCTTATTGCCCCACCGAGATGATATTCTTGCCAACGAAGACCAGGCCAAAGCCATTACCGAGGCTACTTATAAAATCATTGATCAAAAAGTACACGATCATATCGTTGCGTGTAAAGATGAATTTCACGTGGATACGGTTACCCTATTGGGAGGCATCATCATCAACACCGATTACGGTTTAGACGACTACTTCGATGCTCGAAACTTTGAGGTCATCGACCTGAAAAATATTTGATAACGTCCATTGGTCCGCATTGGGTCCCTGTCTAAATAAATCAATCCGAATGAAAAAGCACCTGTTTTTTATTTGTCCTACCGATCATTTAGAAGGGATCATCAACCGGCGGTTCAAACAGGAAAACTACTTTTTAACCTCACTGGGCAATTCCCTTCAACTTGAGTACGACTCCGTAAATGAGATTCAGGAATTGATTCTTCGGAGAAACATTACTGAGATCAGTTTTGTACTGGCCCATGACAACCGTTTTGTTTTAGACGCTCTACATCATGCTGAATTGGCCAGAGTTAGTGGTATGGGGAATTTCTACCATTCTATGTCTAAGTTACATCGGAAAACCAAGATCGTTTGGCAACCCGGGAACTTCAGAACCCTTACCCTTTCTCACCTGCTGGTAGACCAAATTAAAGCCTTGAAGTCAAGGTTGAAATACCAGCTTAACGATCGTATACAAATGGATGCTAAAATTTATGACCGCTCAAAAAATCAATTTAATGATGCGGCCCCTGAACTCTATCACTTAGAACGGTTTTGTTTGAATTGATCCTTTGGTAGCACAATTAGGTCACTTTAGATCATCTTCCATACCTTTGGTTTCAACAGAGTATCGGGTAACCGGTACCAACCCTGGAGAACATGGAGAATAAAATTCCTGTCAATGATTTAGAGCGCATCTATGCCTCTCAGGCTCCATGCTGCTCGGATCCCAACTGTTGCGGTTCTAATGCATCGACCACAAAAATTCGGCGGAACGATCCCTGCTTTTGTGGTAGTGGCCGAAAGTTTAAAAAGTGCTGCGGAAAATCGAAGTAAAGAAGATCAGTATGGTGTAATCCGCCCTTTTACTGGGCTCATCTAGCTTCTTTCACGCCTCTTACAACCCAAAGACAAAGCCATAAAAAAAGCCTTGAAACTTCTTTCAAGGCTTTTTCTTTGCAATAAGAATTAGGTTCTAACCAACTACTGAATGTTGATTACGAACTCCAAATCAAAGTCGGTATCACCGGTATTTACGGTTGAAGTAGCGGTTTTTACACCAGGCTGGTGTTGCAAACGAGCGCGGAAAGAACCATTAGCAGTCATGGTAGACGGAGTGGTCCAGGTAGTATTCAAACCTACTTCGATGTTGTTGTCATCAAGATCATTGTAGTTGATCGGATCGGCAGCATTATCGAAGTTTCCGTTACCAGTTGGGCTTGAGAAAGCACCATCAGTAAAACTGAAGAAAATTTGGTGCTCATCATCCTCGGCGAGAATCTCAGCTCCAATATCTTCACCAGGAGTTTCAAGGTTGTTGAAAATCTCGTAGGTAAGGATGTAAGTCTTGCTGGTATCCAGGTTGATGGTATCCAAAATAGCCAACTCTTGTACCCCTTGTCCATCAGGATCTTGAGCTCTGGCTTCTACTACGTCAGAAGCATCATTGGAATTGGTGAAAATCAGTTTCACATCAGTGATAACTTCTACCTCATTTACGGGTTCTGGTACGTCATCGTCATCGTCATCGCCACAGCTGGTAAGTACAACACTGCTTGCCATCAAAGCGATTAAGGCATAGTTACGGAGTTTGAAAAAAGTATTCATAGTCATACTAAGGATTGGTTGAATTGATTTGATTTGGTTTTGGTTAAGTATCAATAAGTTGATTTGTGTTTCTGATATGAAGTCGGATTGTCTTGTTAACTGCCTTTTTGGTTTGCACCAATCCGATACCGGAGGTTGAGCATGATGTTTCGTCCCGGCTCATTGGCGAAGTAGCGCATCTCGTTTAGGTAATCCCGGTAACGCGCATTGAGCAAATTGTTGACAGACAAGCTGCCACTCAATCGGTTTAATTCAAATTGCCAAGTGAGGTCTAAGAGAAAGTACCCGTCTGGAGCTGCTTTAAAGTCAAAGATTTCCGAATCGTTGGTAATAATTTCGGTACCGTCAATCAGGTCCTCTGGTGGGACCTCTCGTGGAGCGTTAAACTGCTGGAAGGTATACCTTGGCTTCACCGTAAACTTGGAGGCCGTGAACCACCAAAACTCTCCCTGATTCCACGTCAATCGATAATCCGCAGATATCGGCGGTTGATTGATAAGTGGCTCATTTTTACTCATGTTGGTGGACCACAAATAACTAATACCAAGGGTGCCAGAAATGCTTTCGGTCCAGCTTCTGTTCCAACTGTAGTCAAACCCAATAAAGAGTGCATCGGCCTGGTCATAAATGAAAACCGGCATCGGCCCTCGAATGGTACTAATTACTGCGTAGGGGCGATTGAAAATAAAGTTTTCAATGTAGTGAGAATAGGCAGTTAGGGTGTGTCGGTTGCGACCACTTTTGTGCTCTAACTCGTTGATAAATTTATATCCTACTTCAGGCTCAATTTCGCTTTCGGCGATTGGAACTACCCGATCTGTGCGCACTTCCCCCTCTTCATTAAAATAGTAGCGCAGCAATCCGAATTGCGTCTTAAAACCGTGCTGACCAAAACTAAAAAGCTCTGCCATGTTCGGGGTTCGCCAGGCAGTACCAATGTTGGTGCGAAAAGAACTCTTTTCAGACAATTCTCGCACATACCCTACGGTGGTGGTTATATTGGCAAAATCATACTCGTCTCTGAAGATACTCTGGTTCACCTCTCTTCCGCGAACGCTATTGATTTCAAAATCCATGCGAACGCCGGCTTCAATGATATTTTTGCCAAATGTCTTACTTTCAATCAGGAAGGCACTGTAGCGGTCGGTGTTGTAATTTGGAATGAAAGGTGTTGTGCCTGTACCAGGGTTATTGTTGTTATCCTGATAGAAATACTGTACTCCAATCAAACCATCTAACCCCATCCAAGGTTTGTGTTTCCAATCCAATTGATAATCTGTGGTACTGAGTTCGAGATCAATAATGGGCAGTTCCGAATTCCTACGAACATCAAACTCCTGACGCCCATTGATTTGTCTTCCCGCACGCATCGTCAATTTGCCCACCTTGTCATTTTTCCAACTTACTTCAGCTTTTGCAAAATGGTGCTGTACTAATTGATTCGGTTCTGCAATGTCGTAGGAAAAGGGACGGATGATGACCGGTTCTTCCGAATTAATGGCTTGGGTTAAAGCAGTACCACTGTGCGCGATGGAAGATCGCAATAAGGCTAAGTTTTGATTGACGTAGCTGTAGTAAACTTTGGCATCCCAATTGCCTGAATAAAAACGCAGACCTGCTCCAAAGGTATTTTCTTCTTTACCACTGTTGGTCAACACATAATCCGGCGTTTCCCGATCACCTATTTTGGTGAAAGAACCGTTTACGAAGTAGCTCCATTTTTTAAAGCCTTGTCCCAACTTCAAACTGGAATTATATCCTCTACCGTTGGTTTGGTAGCCAGCTCCAACCTGAGCATTAAATGGATTGCGCAAGTTCAGGGGATCCGATTCAACGATCACCGCTCCACCGAGTGCCTCGGGACCAAAGCGAACTCCTGCGGCTCCTTTGAGAATCGTGATACGGCTAGCTGAGGCAATGTCTACTTCCGGAGCATGGTCCGTACCCCAGTTTTGAAAACCGTGCTTCATGCCATTGTTCAGCACCAAAACACGGTTCCCATACAAGCCATGAATAACGGGCAGTTGCACATTACTCCCCATGGAAGTGAACGAGACACCTTGCTGCTCCGAAATAGCTGAAGCCAGGGTGCGGGTTGGGTCTATGCTCAACTCTGCTTGCCCCATCTGGATTTGAGAGATGGTTTCAGTACCTTTTTTCTTTTCTAGCTTGCCGGTAACATTGACAGTTTTCAACTTCAACGCTTTTTGTTCCAGATATATGTTTTGCGTCTCCCCTTGTGAAGTATTGCTGGTACTACTGGAATCACTGTATCCAAAGCCAGAAACATCAACGGTGTTGACTTTCGAACACAGCCCTTCAATTACATATGCACCATTTATGTCGGTAACAGTTCCACGATTAGCACCGCGTACCACCACGTTTACATAAGGAATCGGCTTCTTGGTTTTAACGTCCAATACCGTACCACGAACAGAATAATTGCATGAATCTGACTGAGATAAGCCCACTATGGGACTTAAAAGCATCAGAAATGAAAGAAACATTAGCCGTTTCACACTCCTTCTAAAAATCATATGTCCACCTTTCGTACTACTCCGAGCAGTTATACTAATTTTCGAGAAACAGCATTTCGATTAAGTCTACCTTTCAATAAAATATGTTGGGAATGATGATTGCCAGAAGAACACCACTGCTCATGTCTCAGCACAGTCGCTCCTTTGGTAGTGAAATGGGTAGAGAATGGATACCTATTCCATTCAGATTTGCTTGTTGCATCGCAACGGTAGGTGCAATTATATAGAGATGATTGATTGAAGTTTGCATGCTCCGCTCGCTTTGGAAAACGGTAGAAAAAAATGCCATCTATCAAGTGATAGGTTTCAATGGGTCGAGTAGCCAATGAAACAATTGATGCATGTATGAACGGATACATTCCGGCATCCATCATCCTGTTGTCACTTAGGACTTCCATGGCGCGAAATTAGTGCAATTTTGTTGCATTAACAGCATAAACCCTTACCTTTTCGCTATATAATTGCATTTCAACCACTGTGATGATACAACTGATCCATGCTTTCAAGTCATTCAAAGGTACACCAGCAATTCAAGACTTATCCTTACAGGTAAATAGTGGAGAAGTGTATGGATTATTGGGTGCCAATGGAGCAGGAAAGTCCACTACCATCAATATGTTACTCGGATTTGTTCAACCCGATTCTGGATCAATTACCATCCAACAGATGGATGTAACAAAAGTTTACAAAAAAGTACGCGCTACAATTGGATACATACCCGAGAATGTCAACTTATATCCTTACTTGTCTGGCTTTGAAAACCTCGATTATTTCTGTCGGTTAGCCGGCCTCAAGTACAATCGCAGCGATTTACAGGCATTTTTAACCAGCTGTGGTTTGCCCAAAGAAGCACACCGTAAAAAAGTATCGGACTATTCTAAAGGCATGCGGCAAAAGGTGGGCATCTCCATCGCCTATGCCAAAAAAGCCAAGGTTTATCTCCTTGATGAGCCAGCCAGTGGCCTTGATCCACTGGCCAGCAATGAGTTGTCAGACCTCTTAAAGAAACTCGCTGCGGAAGGAGCGGCTATTCTTATGGCATCCCACGATATTTTTCGAGTTCGGGAGGTGTGCCACCGTGTAGGAATACTCAAGAATGGAAAGCTGATTCAAGAATTGCGCAGTGAGGATGTTACCACCAATGAACTGGAAAACCTCTACCTGAAGTACATGAAAAGCTAATCGGTGGTATGTGGCACATCATTAAAAACGAATGGATAGGACTCCACCGAAATCGGGCTTTTTTGGGCTTGAGTACAGGGTTTATGATGGTACTCTTGCTCACTGTGGTTTTGGGCACACTACAAACCCATTTGCAACAGCGGCAATACGAATCGGCCAAAAATGAGGTGCGGCAACAATGGGAAAACCTGAACCCTATGAATCCGCATGGTGCCGCCCATTATGGCACCTACGTGTTTAAGCCCAACTCGCTCTTAGGCAGTTTAGACGAAGGCGTCAATGGGGTCACTGGCAAAGTACTTCGCGTAGAAGGCCATGTACAAAACGAGATAGTGCATTCTGAAGCTTCACAGATGCAGGCGGTCTCAAAATTTGGCAAGCTCAAAAGCGCATTGCTCTTGCAATACATTCTTCCACTTCTCCTGCTGTTTGTGGCATTTAGAAGTGTGAATAGCGAGAAACAAAGCGGTAGATTAAAACTCCTCGTCTTGCAAGGTGGCCAACTCCAGCGACTGGTTTGGGCCAAAGTACTTGCAGTGTGGCTGTACGGAATGGCTTTGTTGTTGCTCACCCTGGTAGCCTACGCATTGGCCAGCTCATCGAGCATTGATGCAAATACTGCCCTGCGCGTCCTCTTCTTTTTCTTGTCCTATGGCTTGTTCTATTTCATCATCAGTGGACTCACCGTGTTGCTCTCCACTCTTGGAAAAAACGCCACCATTGCCCTCACGACTATGCTTGGCATTTGGATACTTTGGACCATCTTTTTGCCCAACATCCTCATGAGTACGGTGGATCAATGGCACGAGTTGCCCAGCCGTGAGGCTTTTAAAACGGCCATGAAAGCAGACCGCTCCAAAGGAATTGATGGGCACAACCCATCGGACGAGCGCAGCAAGGAGCTCAAAGAACAGACCTTGAAAAAATATGGTGTGGAGGAGGTGTCTCAACTCCCGATCAACTTTGATGGACTCCGCATGCAAGCCGACGAAGCATATGGTAATCGAGTGTGGGACAAGCATTTTGGCAGGCTCCGCGAAATTCTGGCTCACCAAAAACAAGACTATCAATTGGCCGGCGTGCTCAACCCCTTCATTTCACTCCAAAATGCCAGCATGGGTTTTGCTGGCAGCGACAACTATCATCACCAGGAATTCTTGGTTCGGGTAGAGCTGTACCGTCGAGACTTTATCAAAACTTTGAACGACAAACATGCCTATGGCGGCTCTACTACTGGAGACTGGCAGTGGAAAGTAGATCAAGGCTTTTTTAAATCTGTTTCCGATTTTGTCTACCAACCAGTAAGATTGTCAGCGGTTATCTCGCATTATTTCCTCGACTTGGTGCTACTCCTGGCATGGTCGGCATTGGTGAGTCTTCTTTTGATTTTCGCAACGAGGAAAATGCCTCTTTTATGACCAGTCTAAACATTTTGGGATACGAATGGAAGCATTTTGTGCGCAGCCCTTTTAAAGTGGTTGCCTTGTTGTTGTTTGTGGCAGCCAGTGTTTACGGCCTGCACAATGGCGCCCGGCTCTACGAGACCCAAATGGATGAGGTGGCCAACATCGAAGCGAAAATGAGTGAAGCAAGGCAAGAATGCCTTGCATTTTACGAAGCTGACCAAAAGGGGCCTGAAAAACGGCCATGGGTGGATGTTACCGCTCCCATGTGGGCCATGTGGTACGCCAATATTTACCATTTCAATACACCCTCTTCGGCCATGGAATTCAGCATTGGGCAGGCCGAGCAATATGGGTTTTACAAAAAAATCACTACCCGGGCCAGTTCTTATGATAACGACCTCACCCAGGAAATTGCCAACCCAGAGCGCCTTCAAACCGGGTCACTCGATTTTGCTTTTGCCCTGCTTTACCTCCTGCCCTTGGTTTTGTTGATTATGCTTTACAACCTAAACAGCATGGAAGCGGAACAAGGCTTTCTGCCCTTGATAGAAGTACAAACCGCTTCCCGATACTGGTGGTTGGGCAGTAGGATGCTGTTCTACATCGGTTTGCTTTGGATCGTCCTTTTAGGCTTGCTGATATACGGTGCCTACCTTACCGGAGTGTTTACAAATGCTGGTTTTGCCTTTGGCCAAATGCTCTTTTGGAGCTCCCTGTATCTCTTGTTTTGGTCGGGGTTATTCTTTTTATTGATTCGAAACAGCACCACTATCCTGAGCAATGCGCTCAAAATGGTCGGAGCATGGTTGCTCTTCGCATTCATCATTCCAGCAACGGTGCACCAAGGGGTTAGCATTGTTCAACCCGCCGGATTCATGACAGAACTTATTGATGCACAGCGCGACCAAATTTGGAAACTCTACGATTTACCCGACAGTGTATTGCACGCTAGAATTGAGCAGCGTTTTCCAGAAATCGCCAATAGTCCGATCGCGGAGGATCGAAAAAAACGCCAAATGGCTTACAAGGCATCTACCCCGGCCCTCTTCAATGACCTGGTGAAAACAAGCATTGTACCTATCGAACAAGCATACCGCGATCGGAACCAATTGATACGCTGGAGTACCCTTTTCAATCCGGTTACATTCTTCCAAAATCAGTTCAATCAGGTCACAGAAACCCATTTCGATGACTATCTGAATTACCGTCATGAGCTTCAGTCTTTGATTGATCAACAAATCAATACGTTGGTAACCGACACCTGGGAAGGGAAGGTGGTGACCCCATCCCACTTTGAGAATTATATCCAAGACTTATCGCAGCCATGAGTAATGCTCCTACACCTGTTACGATCCTTACCGGATTTTTGGGGGCAGGAAAAACCACTTACCTCAACCACCTTTTACAGGAAAAAAAGGACACTCGCTTCGCCATTATCGAAAATGAGTTTGGCGAACAGGGCATTGATGGAGACCTGGTATTACGGCCCGAAGAAAACATCGTGGAATTGAACAACGGATGTTTGTGCTGCACCCTCAACGATAACTTGTACGATATTTTAAACGAGCTGCATGCGCAAAGAGAACGTTTTGACGAAATACTCATTGAAGCTACCGGGGTAGCCGATCCAACTGGTTTGGCCGAGCCATTTTTAGTACATCCGGCGATTAAAAAGCAGTTTCCACTGCAAGGAGTCATCTGTTTGGTAGATGCAGAATTGATCGAAGACCAATTGGAGGAAACCGAGGAAGCCCGGCAACAGGTGGCTTACAGCGATGTACTATTGATCAACAAAACGGACCTGGTAAGCCAGGAATATGTCCAGCAATTAATAGAACATTTACAAAGCTTAAACCCTTTGGCCAACATTTTCCATGGGACAATGGAGGCCTTTCCAGCGGTAGCGTTGCACCTCAAAAACTCACCTTTAGATGCCTTATTTCATCAAAAGATAACGGAGGCAGTACACAAAACCCCCAATTTTCCGGTAGCTCGTCCGCACCACCACCACCACCATCACCACACCGAAGAAATCGTTTCGCACACCTTGGTTTTTGATCGACCTTTTGACCTTCAGATGCTGCAAAGCCAGCTGATGGTCTTGTTTATGGTACAATCCAAAGGGTTGTACCGGATGAAGGGTTGGTTACGGGTAGAAGGATCTGAACAGCAGCACCTTTTGCAATCCGTTGGGAAACGGTTCACCATTGAGGCCAGCGAAAAAGCAGCCGTTGCGCCTCACAGCCAAAGTGTAATTGTAGTGATTGGTAAACGACTGCAACGCAAAGGCATTGAGCGCATCCTCAAAAACTGCCTCAGCAAGTCGGTCGGTGCATCCAAACCCTGATATTTCCGGGCAGTGAAGCATCTTTCAACCTATCCATCTCCCAACAAATTGAGCTGATCGATCAAGGCGAGAAACTCATCGCGTTTGTTTTTACTCAATTGCGCTGCATGTTTTTTTGAATGGATCACATTGCCCTCGATACTGTCGATATGATCGATGTTCACAATGTGCGAGCGGTGGGTGCGGTAAAAATTTCTGGGCAGTAGTTCTTCCAATTTGCTCATCGACTGCAGAGACATGATTTTGCGACCATCGGTAGTCATGATTTGCACATAAGGACCGTGGCCCTTGATCACAATGATTTCATCAAATCCCACCTTTATGATTTTGTTGTCGGCTTTGATAAATAGTTTGTCCGTGATTTCAGCGCCAGCAGGTGGATGCGATAGCTCCATTTGTTTGGTGCTTTGTTGGGTCACTTTCGTAATGGCTTTGTAAAACCGGTCGAACTCCACTGGTTTTAAAAGATAATCAGCTACCTCCAACTCATAGCTCTGCACCGCATATTCAGAATAGGCGGTGGTAAGAATGGTAGCCGGCCGGTTGGGCATGATCTTCAACAAGTCGATGCCGGTGAGGTCAGGCATTTGAATGTCCAAAAAAAGGATATCAATCTGCTCATTTTTAATCCGGTGCATGGCCTCCATAGCAGAGCTACAAGTGCCAACCAATTCCAGCTCTGGCACTTTGGCTACATAATCCGCGAGCAATTGCCGGGCAATGTGTTCATCATCCACTACAAGGCACTTCATGCGCAAAGGTTTAAGGTTACATCCAACTGATACACCTGCTCGTTCTTTTCTATCGACACCTGGTGCCGATCAGGATAATTGGCCTCCAACAATTTGATGGCATTGGTTAATCCAATCCCTTGTCGGTTGACCGTACGTTCACCGACTTCTTTTCGAATGGTATTCTCGGTTCTAAAATGCAAGTGGTCCTTTTCTACCTCCATGCTCACTTTGATCCATCCCTCCGAATTGGTTTCAAGGTCTGAATGCTTGAAACAATTCTCAACAAAATTGATCAAGACCATTGGAATAATGCGATGGCTGTGTTGAACACCAGCATGGTAAAAATCAACATTCATGGTGCCTTGATGCTTGAGCAATTGCAGACTCAGGTAATGTTCCAACAAGTCTCTTTCTTTCGCCAAGGGCACCTGGGGTTGCTCACAATCGTCGAGCAGGTAGCGCATGATTTGCGACAATTTGGAAATCATTTGCGCAGCCCGATCATCTTTCATGTACGCAAGTCCATAGATGTTATTTAAGGTATTGAAAAGAAAGTGAGGGCTGATTTGCGTTTTGAGCAACTTGAGTTCCGTTTGAACCCGGTCAATTTGTTGCTCGATCTTCTCCACCTGTGCCTGGTGGTAAGCGTTAGCCACCCGGATGCTGGCCATCAAGATCACACCCGTTAAAATCATCAAATTCCACATGCCCAGCCTTACGAGTAGCGGGAGACTATGCCGTGCTGCCACTGCCTCCAGCCCCAACAGTTTGGGTAGCGTAAAATGGTTGCTCAACCCTATCAAAAACAAAAGGATAAAAACCCCTATGCGCAGGCCCAGCTTCTGGTCCACTTTTCCATCACTTTCCAAATAAATCGGAAACAATTTGAACCCAAAAAACCAAATGATGATCGAGCCCATGAGAAAGAAATTGAGCAAAAAGTAGATGGCTTCTACCCCATCACGTTGATAACTCAAAGCCAATCCAATAATGGTATTCATCCCAAACCAAAGGGCATAGGGACCCACCTTGAGAAATCGCTCCGTTTTGGAAATGGCAGAATCGGTCATTTATCCAAAAATACGACCTGAATTGAGAGGATTGGCATGAAATAAATGAAACAGCTGCTATGGCATACGAAAGTGCTGTTCTCTTAAACCAAACACTTGGTGCGATGAAGCCTTTCTTTGGTGCATTTATTTCGATCCTTCGTTCATCTTATTTCTCTGCCGTAAATGTGCCCAATAGATTCGCTTTAGAAATCCGAAAAAACATCACATGAAGCACATTGCCCTCCTTTTCACCATCGCCCTTTTGACCCTTTCGAGCACCGTGTTGGCCCAAAGTGCGGCCGACAAAATTGTAGGTACCTGGGATGCAGGTGAAGGGAAAGTCGAAATTCAAAAGGTAGACGGCCGCTACATTGGGTATCCCATTAAATCTGATGGCACCAAGGTGACGGCCCGGGAGTTGTTGAACGTAGTATACCAAGAAGGACAATGGAAAGGTAAGATCTACTCTAAAAAGAAAGCGGAGTATTTCGATGTTGTATGCGAGTTGGAAGGCGAAAAGCTCCTGCTCGAAGTTAGTGCCGGTTGGCTTTCTAAAGACCTGGAATGGACCCGGGTAAACTAACCATCTCCAACCCGGCCATGATACAACTGCTCAAAGCACTGGCGTACCTCACCCTTTTCTGCTGGCCCGTAAGCTGGGTTTGGGGTCAGGATTTCGAGCTGGCTGGCGCAAGTTTTACCCGCTTTCCAAAATCGGAACTGAAAGATTCGCGGGCGGCCCAAGACCTGCGGCTAAACGAATATTCCTTTTTCATCAACCTGCCCAAAAAGTTCAAAAACAACAAAACGGTAGTGATCAACGGACTGCACTACGGTGCACTTCGTCCGATTGCCCAAAACGACTCTTCCGAAGGGTTTGAGGGGCAAAACCTGCACCTGTTGGGGTATCGTCTCACCGGTTTTCATGCCATCGGCAAGGGTTGGGGGGTGGTGCTGGTACTCAACCCTACCCTGGCCTCTACCTTCAATGTTTCGCTCGAAAGCGAAGATTTTATTTTCAATGGGGCACTACAGTTGGTGAAGCGGAAATCGGAAGATTATTCATACGGTTTTGGTATCGCCCGCACCACCCGATTCGGTGGGCCACTCTACTTGCCTATCTTTCACTTATCCAAGCGGTGGAAAAACAGTCAACTGAAACTGCTTTTGCCGAGAAAAATCCACTACGCCTATGAATTTGACAAATTTTCGATGGGCGGAAGAATGGACATCAACGGGGCTTTTTTCAATGCCAACTTTTCCAATAGCTTACCCGACGGCACAGTGGAAACAATTGATAAGGTGGCCTACAGCCGCGTTTTGGTGGGGCCGTCTTGTGGGTATCGTTTGGCGAAAGTCCTACAGCTGCAGGCCACCGGAGGACTGGCCGTAGGCCGTACGATTGAGCTCCGCGGGGCCACTTCAGACAATGAAAACTTCAATGTGGAAAATGGCCCATTTTTTCAGTTTTCGATTGCCATTGTTCCACCCCGAAAGAAAAGCGACAACGGAGATGTACCTGCCTCTTGACGGTTATTCTGCCTCACGTCATTGCAAATTGCCATGTTCAAGCATCAATTTCAACCCATTGCACTGCTTTATTTGAGGCTCATTTTGGTTTGGATTGTTGCCACCCTGTTCTTTAATTTTTTGCGCAACTACGGAGTTGACCCCGAGGCCAATATTCCTTTAAAAATATTGACCATAGAGCAAGTATTGGCCATCAACCTGCTTTTTGGATGCCTGGCTGGCCTGGTATATACTTCAGTCGAATTACTTTTCGATCGCTCCTATTTTCAGCAATATTCCTACCTGAAAATTTTACTTGGCAAGCTACTCCTTTTCTTTTTCGGGGTTAAGCTGTGCATGGGGGTAGGCATCGCCCTGGCTTTGGCATTGAATAGCGATTTGGTGGAGACCGTAGACCCGATAGAGGTGTTGCGCAGCAAGCGGTATTGGGTGATCTTCTCCTACTTCATAGTAGTGGCCAGCACCATTTCTTTCATCCGCATGGTGAGCTACAAATTTGGGCCTGGAATGCTCTGGAACATGTTCATTGGCCGGTACCGAAATCCACGCGAAGAGCAGCGGGTATTCATGTTTCTGGATTTGCGTGCTTCAACCACCCTGGCCGAAAAATTGGGACACCTGCAATTCAGCAGCCTCATCCAAAACTGTTTTGCCGACCTCACTCCCGTGATTGCCAAACACAATGTAGAAATTTACCAATACGTAGGCGATGAAGCAGTGCTGAGCTGGTCGATGCCAAGTGGACTGGCGGAAAACCATTGTATCCATGCCTATTTTGATTTTATGGAGGTACTTCGCAACCGATCGGAGCATTATGAACAAGCATTTGGGCTGCAACCTTTTTTCAAGGCCGGCCTGCACCTGGGCAATGTGATTGTAGCCGAGGTAGGTCTTGTAAAAAGAGAAATTGCCTACCATGGAGACGTGCTCAACACTACCGCCCGCATCCAAAGCCGGTGCAACGAGTTGAACGAAGCCCTGTTGGTTTCAGGTCAACTCCTGAGCTACTTGCAGCCCGACGATCGAATTCAAACCACCTACCTGGGAGAAGAGGTGCTCAAGGGTAAAAAAAGTGCCATTCACCTTCACGGAATAAGAAAAAGCAGGAAATAGATAGACGGTGCTTCCGCCCCTCAAAATGCTCGCTTGGTGGTTATCCTCAAATGTTAAATGTTTCATGATTCGCTCGAGAGGCAAAAGCCTTTGAGAGAAATTTAGCTAACTTCAGACTCCACTTTCAGGATTCAGCTATGAAAAAACTTCTACTCTCTATCTTCCTGCTTTCTTGTATCGGGCTTCAGGCGCAGAACTTCAGTGCCGAAGTTTCAGATACCACCTTGTACGGATCGCACACCGAATCCACCTTTTTTGGAGACATTGACCTTTTTAATGATGCCGGTTCCGCTTTCAACATCAGCTGGGAGCGGGTAGAAGAATCGATCCCAACCGGATGGACCACCTCCAACTGTGATCCAGAAATTTGCCACCCGGAAGGTGTAACCAGTGCTAGTTTTGACCTACCCACCTTGGGTGGCTATCTCAACACGCATTTTTATCCACACGGTGTAGCTGGTACGGGCTACATAAAAATCAAACTGTGGAACACTTCCGACCCTTCCGAAAACATCGAATTGACCTATCATGGTGTAGCAGGAGCAGTTGGCATCAACGAGCTATCTGCTCCCGATATTCAGGTGTTTCCAACTGTGGTAAATACCTCACTCACGGTTATGCTGCCCAATTCTGGCGAAACCATCAATGTTCACATTTACGACCTGAGCGGCCAGCGCATGCGCACCTTTCAAATGACCACGGACAACATGAACCATGTGGATGTGAGCGATCTCTCGGCAGGCATGTACTTGCTCAACTTTGAGATAGCCGGTGCTGGTAGGATCACCAAAATGTTTGTATAAAAATAAGGCCTGAGTCTTTTCTACCTATAGAAAAAGACACAAGCCTTTTATGATCGCGGCTAAAACCGCTGGTGGAGAAGGGCTTTATTAAGATCCGCCCACGTATTGCAGTTGGGACAATGCATCAATTCGGTTGTAAGGAGAAATGGAGGCCGTACCCTCAACGGAAACAATCCAACTATTTACAGCATCATCACATTGCAAGGTGATGATGCCGCAGCCTACCCCATAACCGTTAACCCGGTTATCGTTCTTGTGTTTTATATCGGAGCAATCGAGCACATTTACCTCATGAACCCTCCCGTCAGCAGTCAAGGTAGCATCTTCTGCAATTAGCATCACATGCCCGGTATCACTGGCGCCTGAACCTGAACCCGTACCAGTATTGCCCACTGATTCCGAATTCAATCTCCAGCAAAGTATATCTCCCGCCTTGAGTGGATACACCCCGGAACCGCCAATGAAAGTAGATTTCCACAATGCTTTATTTTTAAAGTTGTTGTTGGCATAATCCTCGGCTAAACAAAATTTGTTTTCGGCATTGATCACCGCGTCTGCACTTTGATTCACCGTAGAAACCAGGTGGTTCATGAAACCCGAACAATCGGTCAGGACAAAGGGAGCTCCTTCTGCCGAATATCCTACGGCAGGCTGATCGTGGAGGCCGTTATGAATTCCCCAAACCGCAGGGAGTGACAAAGCGAGAACGGAAACCTCCACCTCATTAAAAATCTGATCTTCTGCACTCTTGCCAGAAGCCAGTGGATAGTTCGGGTTGGAGCTAAATACGGCTTTTGCATTTTCGTCAACGTTCACCGATCCGTAAGCATAGGCATTGAGTTTGTTCTTGGGCAGGTCATTCATCAACTGCGTGGCATATTCTAAAAAAGTTCCGGGTATGTCCATTTTTTTGGGTTTTAAATGAATGAATCATGTTTAGGGGAAGGTTTCGCTACGCGCTATCCCTTCACCATTTTGCCCCAAAGGTGAAGCGTCCACGGTAAGCAGCTGCTGTATTTTATTGGCGTTTTACAATACTGCTCCCATTTCTTGCTCTAGGGCAAGTTTTATTGAATGGCTTCCATGGAGATTTGTATCACCAACAAATTACTCATGGAAACATCAATTCAAAAAAGCATGAAAATCTTCTTTTTTAGTGCCATCCTATTGGCATCTGTTTTAACCACGACAGTTATTGCTGCGCAGTCGCCAACCACTGCTGACCCTACCAATAGTACCCTTCTACCGGCAGACACCAACCAAACTTTGGAAGTGGAAAACAATACCCTCCCGGAAATGGCAGAAAGCCTTCAAAAAATGGGGATGGTAGTCGGCCAACTGAACAACAAATTGGTAGCTCTGGAAGCGGTAGCCGTGCGTTTGCGCACCTTGGCGGCCGAAATGGAAAGGGCCTCCGAGGCGATTCCTCTGGACGAACTCGAATCTACTTCTAATGCACTCAACCAAAATTTAGCGCAATGACCTCCAAGATTTTAATCCTCTCGCTTTTGCTGCTTGCCGGTAACTTTTCGACGGCAAATGCAACTAAAAATACCGCGACCAAAGGTGCTAAGGCCACCCAAGCCTCCCTCCTATCTCTCGGCGATTCACTTGGTGGATTGCTCCACAAATTCGATGAAATCAACCAGAAAATTGCCTACGGCATTAACAGCGCCAACCGGCTAAATCCGGAAAACACGGTAGTTTCTGATCGGTTTGAAGCCGTATACACAGGTTTTCGCTACATGAAACCTCGAAAAATAGATGAAAAAATCTACCACCTAAAGCAAGACAACGTTTGGGTCAAAAGTAACGAGCTTCAAAACAAATACGTGGTGAATCCGAACAACAACAAAGTGTACAAAGCCTTAAATACGAGTACGCAAGGCAGGATGTTGTTTTTGCAAATAAAGGCACGGGTCGAAATGCCAATTGTTGAGGAAGAGCCGATCGTTGAAGAACAGCCCACTGAGGAGGAAGAATTGGCCAATGCTGATACCTCAACCATGGTTGACGAACCGTTGAAAGGGGTTCAACCGGATACAGAAGCAGATGAAACGGCTACTGAGCGCATTACTGAAAATGAGGTAGTTGTTCCCCTACCCGATGCTTCCACAGAGGCCGAACCGACAGCCGAAGTGTTGAAAAAGTTGGGGGCACCGAAGGGGAATCCTGAAAATAATGCGGCCACTGAGTTACCCGTCAGTTGGTCCATTTACCCCAATCCAGCTACCGATCGCCTGTATTTTTCTGAGCTAAAGCCCGGTGCTACATTCCGGTTACTGACAATTGATGGAAAAGTGATCATGACCAATAGAATGGAAACGAATTCCATCAACATCGCGCCATTGCCTCCGGGAACTTACCTGGTTTTGATTGACGGCAGAGCCGAAAAATTCATCAAACGATGATGGAGTACATCAAAAAGCGCATTAAAAGCGGAGAAGTGCCAAGGCTTCTCTGCTTTTACAGCTACCACCTATGCCCAATAACTGCTCACCAAGGGTTCTTCTTGCCAGCAGCCCATCAGCTTACCGGCGGTTGCCATAAGAGACCACCCGCGATACGCTCTTCCCATTCCGTGAAAAAATGTAAGTTCATCAAACGGCCCATCGCTCTGCTTTTTATTTTTATGAATGTATCTGTATTACAAGCCCAACTGTCAATTTCCAAACAAATGCTGGAACACCTGAATGAAATAGAGCAGTGCATTCCACATCGAGACAGTTTGAAGCCAACCGTTTCGAAGGTAGACGTGGCGTGGCACCTGGACCATAGCTTGAAAGTGATCAATAAGATCTACGAAGCATTGGAAAGTTCACAGCCCTCTACTTACAAATACCAATTCAGTTGGGTACGTGTGGTGGCTTTCACCATGGGCGATTTTCCAAGGGGCATTGCTCAATCTCCCCAAGCGGTGCGGCCTCCTGAGGTGATCGAAACGGAAGACCTTTATGCACAATTGGAGGAGGCTCGAAACACCCTTGAAAAGTTCATGCACCTGCCGGAGGATAGTTTTTATCACCATTTCGCCTTCAAAAACATCAACCGCGACCGTAGCATTCGGTTCATCGAAGTGCACACCAACCACCACTTAAAGATCATTCGTGATATCCTGAATTAGCCCTTGCACAAGTTATGAGTCAATTTTTAACGGAATATTATCAACATTCTCAGCTATCAGCCAGCGAAATAGCCGAGCTATCCTCTTTTCATCAATTGACCCAAGTGAAAAAAGGACAGGCATTGCAGCACATTGGTCGAAGCGCAAAAGCCTACTGGTTGATACAATCGGGCGTTTTAAGGTCGTATGTGATGACCCCGGAGGGCGAAGAGATGACCACTAATTTTTACGTTACCGGTGAGATTGCCTTGGATTTCACCGGTTTCTTTCTTCACAAATCTTCGTTGGAAGGCATCGAGGCCTTGAGCGATGCGGAAGTTTGGCGAGTAGAGAAGCCCGACTTTGAAGCTTTTATGAAACAGAGTTCCGCTTTTGGAAAATGGGGCAAGAATTGGATGGTATGTTCCTTAATTGCCCGCCAGCAATTTTATTTGTCACACCACACCCACACCGCAAAAGAGCGTTATGAACAGTTGCGTCAAGAAAGACCCCAGGTCAATCGGCTGGCTCCCTTGAAATACATTGCCTCCTACATTGGTGTAACCGACAGTACCTTGAGTCGGCTGCGGAGAAATTGATAAAAATTCCCAAAAACGTGTTGAATATTCGTCGGTAGTTGCCATTTGAGGGTTGGGGTAAATCAATTCCATCAAGCAACCCCTTATTTCCGAGTTCGTTGTTATGCATGTACATTAAAATCAATACATGCATCGATTTTTCCCTACCCTGTTGCTTCTGCTTGCATCACAAATAGTGCTCAGTCAGTATCAGATTGGTTTGGTACCCCGGGTTAGCCCGGATAAAGGAGTATATCAAAAAATTGGCTACACTGAAGTCAACCTAAGATACGGCAGCCCAGCGGTAAAAAACCGGGAAATATGGGGAGCCTTGGTTCCCTATAATGAAGTATGGCGGGCAGGTGCTAATAATGCCACTACGGTAGCCTTCAGTGCAAAGGTCACCCTCCAAAAAACGACATTAGACAGCGGTAAATATGCCCTATTCATCATACCAAGAGCCCATAAAAAGTGGACCGTCATTTTCAATCGCTCCCATCAACAATGGGGAGCTTTTGATTACAACAAGGAGGAAGATGTGGTAAGGATGGAGGTGGCTCCTAAAAAGAGAACCAACAAAGTAGAAAATTTAAATTACAGTATCCGCCAGGTGGATTACCAGCACGGAAGCATTGTGCTCCAATGGGCATTTTACGAAATAGAAATCCCCTTCGAGACCGACTATATCGAGCAGTTTAAACAGGAAGTAGAACAGCGTGCGGCCCAACAACCAGCACCCATAAAATGGGTGGTTTACCTGCAAGGCGCAGCGCATTTACTGCAAATCCAAACCCATGCACCCCTGGCCTTATCCTGGATCAACCAAGGTGAAAAGATCATGAGAGCGACTGTTGCCTGGAATGATCAATATTATCCGAGAGATTACATTGTGGGGCACCTCTACTGGGTTAAAGCCCGGCTATTGGCCGAAAACAATCGTTTTCAAGAAGCAATAAATTATGTCCATGATCTAAAAAACCTGGACAACACCCTTTTTTACGAAAGAAACAAGGACAAGGAATCCATTGATTTGCTTCTCCACCAATGGAAAGAAAAATAGTGCCTTTTTTTGGTGATCTCTCACTAATTTGCGGGCTACTTCTTGTACCGTACCACGCTCACGAAATTTTTTGTTGAAACGAAGCTTACCATTCCTAAACCCATCGCTTCTCCAAAACCGTTGGAGACTTAAAATTCGATGCTGAAAAGCGGACCGCCTGCCCGATGAATATCGTCATCTACATCTACAACGGCATGACCATGCTAGATGCCATTGGCCCTTACGAGGTATTGAGAAATTTACCAAATGCCAACATCCGGCTTGTGGCCAAAAAGAAAGGAGAAATTACCGCCGACAGCGGTGTGGTGCACCTGCATGCAAAGCACCAGATCGATGAGGTGCACCAGGCAGACCTGTTGCTGATTCCTGGTTCAATGATTGCCTTCGTTCGGGAAATGAAGGACCGAAAGGTGCTCGAATGGATCAAATCAATCGATGCCACCACGCAAAAAACGGTCACGGTGTGCACCGGTTCCATCCTATTGGCCGCCACCGGTTTGTTGAAAGACAAAAAAGCTACCTCCCATTGGAAACCGATCCATTTGCTTTCCGAATTTGGAGCGATTCCCACTCGGGAAAGAATAGTGGAGCAAGGAAAATTCATTACGGCTGCCGGAGTATCTGCCGGCATAGACATGGCCCTGTATCTATTGCGGGAAATCGAAGGAGAAGCAGCCGCTAAAGTGGCACAATTGGCCATTGAATACGATCCAAATCCAATTTATGCATCCGGAAACTATACCACCGCAGCACCTGAGATTATTGGCGCTGCGGAAAGGTTAATGGCTGCTGAAGCCAAAAAAGAGCTTTCGCTTTGGGACATGATTAAAAATTTGAGGACGTTAAAAAAACTTGGGAGGTAATTACAACGTTCCTAATTACCCAAACGGTTTACTTTCAGCTTGCTACTGCTGGCCTAATTTCTTTTTACATTGGCCTGCAGAGGTTATAGCATTTACTAGGTTTAGTTTGCTAAAAAAAAACTGCTATCCCTGGCCAAGGGATACGCTTTAAACCATTAATACTTCCCCCTATTGTTCCTCAGTTACGATCTTACAATGTCCCTAAAAACCCTTTGCCTCCTCATCAGTATGCTATGCTTTTCAGCACCTGCTATGGCTCAGGAGTTTCCGAAAAAGGTTCCACTATCAGCAATTGAAAAATTGCCTTCAATTGGTTCGAGGCCAGTCTTTTTTCCAATTGTTTACCAAGCGCCAGGAACGGAATTCAGCACCTCCTTCCACCTTTCTGGAATCATCCGAGAGCAATCTTCAATGGGGTGCGCGTGTGGTGTTATTTGCCATTCCGGGACCATGAAAATCGAACTCACCTCTTCCAAAGGAGACGTTAACCGCGCTACCGTTATTTATGTACTGATTCCCTGTTTTATGGATGATTCCCATGACATTGGTAAAACAGTAGAAATGACGGTGACTAACTTACCGGAAGACAGAGACTTGGGCTGCTACAGGAACGTTTACAATACGATCAACTCTAACGGGATGCCATTTTACTACTGTGAGGAAATGGTGATCAAATGAGGGGGAGTTCTTCGTAAATCGATAAAAGGCTACAGCGGCTACCCCACGCTTCACGGAACCGTAAATTCTCTTACGCTCCCAATTCCCAACAACTTCCTTTGATCCTGCTTCGAAAATCTTATTTTCGGCTCAAAGCATATTACAAAATCGTCAACATCCTGCCCCAAAGCGCTGCATAGCTTGCTGTGCTTCCAATTCGCTCCTACCCGTGAAAAAAGATCAAGCCAGTTCTACGGCATTTACGGTCGCACAAGGTGTGCTGTACATTGCCAAACATACCCCACACGCCCGCCTGGTTTCGGACGAAATGAAAACGGCCACCCAGCAAATTCTATCGGCGACCGAAGAAGGTCAGAGACGCCTTCGCTTACTTCAATCGGTCATCTTTCCGCGGCTGGTGCCCCTCATCGAACGGTTGACCTTACCCGGCATCACGTTGAATTATGTACTTCGAAAAAGCTACATTCAAACCTGCGTGCAACAAGCAATTGACGAAGGAGCCCAGCAAGTCATCGTGCTGGGAGCCGGTTTCGATACCCTGGCCTTCCGTTACGCCAAAAAATACCCGGAAGTCAATTTCATTGAGATCGACCACCCGGCTACCCATATAGTAAAGCGTGAGGCTTTGGAAAGTGCCACGGGTCAGTTGAAAAACCTGCATTTTATTCCGGTGGATTTCACCACCCAGCGCTTAGAAGATGTACTCAGTGCCTCTCCTCTGGCTCAGCCTGAATTACCTACGGTGATCACCATCGAAGGCGTGCTGATGTACCTCACCGTTGAACAGGTGCAACACCTGTTTGCCTCCTTACCCATATTTCTGCATAACGGTCGTCGGGTAGTATTCACGGCGACCAATCCGGGTGCCACCACCTTTGGCCCACTCTTGAGAATCTATCTAAAACTGAAAGCGGAGCCCCTGAAATGGACCTGTGATAAAAACGAGATGGAAGCCTTTGTAAATGCAGCCGGATACGAATTCAAACAACTGGCCGGAGTACCGGAATTCAAAGAAGCCTTTTTCCCCAACGACTCCCGCCGGAAACTCAATGAAGTAGAATATGTAGCTGTAGCCGACAAGGATTGGGCTACCGCTCCCTAAAACTTAGCATGGCTTTTCAAATAAAACGCGCCAACACACCCCACCTGCTTGAGCAGGTGTTTCAACTGCGGCATCGGGTGTTTGTAGAACAGAATGAACTGCTACAGCCCACACCCGATGGCCGGATGGTCGACCGCTTTGATGCCTATCCCACTACCAACACCTTTGTGGTGATTCAAAATGAAAAAGTAGTGGGGGCTTTGCGACTGGCCCTGGATTGCTCAGAAGGCACACCGGCCGATGAATACTACGATTTCAGGCGGCTGTTACCAGAAGAGAACTATGTGTTACATGCCGGTTTCTTCTGCGTTGACGCCGAATTTCGCAGCATTCGCCTCACCATGGGTTTGATGCTGATGGCCACCTATTTTGCAGTCGCCAACAAGGTGAGTCATGTGTTTGCGCCCATCAACCCAGATATTCGAAGGCTCATCACCAACATCGGTTTCGAAGTGGTTGGCGAAGCGTTTTTAGACGCACATACCGGCGTACCCATGTTGCCCCTGCTGCTCAACATCAACAAATTGAACGACTATTTCATGGAATACGTCCAATCCAATGAACTGCTCGACTTTTTGCGTTTCTACGAGAATTGGTACTACCAAAAAGGAGAATCCATCATTCGGGCCGGAACACCTGGCGAAGAAGCATTTATTGTGGTGGATGGCACCGTACAAGTGCTTTTGGCGGGCACCGATCAGGTGCTGGCAGAGTTAGGACAAGGCGAGGTGTTTGGAGAATTGGCCCTGCTTACGGACGCACCCCGTACGGCGGATGTGGTGGCCAAAGACAATGTTAGGCTGATGGTACTGCCCAAGAAGGACTTTCACCAGCGGTTTTTGAGCCACCCGGAGCAAGGGCTGAAGCTACTTGGAATGATGGGGAAACGCACCCAAGCCTTGCTGCTTCAACTGGAAGAAGCAAAAGGCAAACACACAACCTGAGAGCTGTTTTGCCACTCAAAGTGATGATTGGTGGGCCTTGCCATCCTTCGAATTATTTGCATTTCTCCGGATTAACAATAAGATGAATATCTTGTAAAACCCGAACAGCATTATTGCCCAACCACCCAATTTTACATCTATGGCTTTTCAAATTAAACTTGCCGATACGCCCGACTTGATCGAACAAGTGTTTCAACTTCGCCACCGAGTATTTGTAGAACAAGGAGGCTACCTCCCACCTACCGCCGACGGTAGAATGATCGACCGTTTTGATGCTTATCCCACCACCTTTACCGTTGTTGCACTAAATGGCTCAAAGGTAGTTGGTGCACTGCGGCTTACCCTGGATTCTGAAGTGGGGGTGCCGGCCGATGAATACTTTGATTTTCGGCAACGTATTCCGGCCAATAATTTTGTGATGTCGGCCGGAATGTTTTGTGTGACCGAAGAATTTCGAGGAATCCGGCTTGCCTTAGGCTTGTTGCTGATGGCTACTTATTTCGCGGCTTCCAAGGGAGTGACGCACGTCTTCGCACCGATCAATCCGGAGATAAAACGACTGATCACCAACATGGGGTTCCGGGTGATCGGTGAAGAATTCGTTGAAACGCATACCGGCGTTCCGGTATTACCCCTGTTGCACGATTGGAGCGGTTTGAACGATTACTTCATGGATTATGTGAAAAACAACGACCTCCAGGATTTTCTTCGCGACTACGAAAATTGGTACTATAATGCCGGGGAAGCCATCATTCGTGCGGGCACAATAGGCCGAGAGGCTTTTATTGTGGTGGATGGCACCGTTCAGGTGTTGTTGGCAGGAACCGATCAGGTCATCGCAGAATTGGGGCAAGGTGAAGTGTTTGGAGAACTGGCCTTGATCACCGAAGAACCTCGCTCGGCGGACGTGGTAGCCAAAGACAACGTGCGCCTGATGGTGTTGCCCAAGGAGGCGTTTCTCAAGCGATTCTTGGACCACCCCGAACAAGGGTTGAAGCTTTTAGGCATGATGGGCAAGCGCACCCAGGCCCTGCTGCACCAATTGGAAGCGGCCAAGGGGCGTTAAGCAACTTTTGAAAGGGTGCAGTTCAATTGAGTATACCAGAGCTGCTAAAATTCGAAGTGAACCATTGGTACTCTTTAGACCAGATCAATTTGGAGGAAGAATACCCTAATGAAACCTATTGCATCTGGCAACATAATCGGCAAAAATAGGGGGAGAAAATTTTCAGAAAAAGGACATCAATCAGGCTTATTGAGCCTTGATTCAGAAAGTGACGCAGGCTTGTATTTGCAACGAGAACTTGCCAGATACCCCTAATATCGATGTCGCTTCATCAACTCACTGCATTTCATTACATCACTTGACTTTAATTTTATAATCCTTCTACCTGAGCGTCAAATTCAGGTTTCGTACTTTTCAGAGGTATTGAACCCCCTAAAAGATAGCTCTCATGGCAGACTCTCTTCTTCTGCTCACCCTATTGCTAGCTCCCGTATTGCTTACGCTTTTAGCTTTCCGCTTCAGCAAACTAACTGGCATTATCAATGGCGTTATTTTCCTATTGTATGCGCCTTTCTTCTGGTATTTATTGGAATTTGAATCTGGGGGTGGCAGTGGGTTTACCTGGATGTTTTATTTGGGAATTATCTCCTTGATACACGCGGTGGTACTGGGCATTTACCTGCTGGTTTCATTCATTCAAATGCGAAAACAGAAAGGGAATTAATCAATATTTTGGCCCTAGGGGTTTTCCCTCCAAACACATCTTGAACCCTCCAATTTTACGTTTTTCTTTTCCATGCTATTTCGATGACCTGACCGAACTGAGGGCCAAAAACACCTCCCAGGATTGAAAGAAAAAGATATCTTGTAAGGCAAGACAGGGCGGCTTGCTGTCCACCTGAACAATTGACCTTCTACCTACACATCATGAAACCCATCTACCTCTTTGCTCTTTTTCTTTTTGCCCTATCGACCCAAGCTCAAAAGTTTGATGAAAAACTCACGGAACAACTCGACCAACAACTCGCCCGCTACGTGGAGGAGGGAGATCCCGGCCTTGCCGTTGGGGTGATACAAAATGGCCAAACCGTATACCAGCGCTACTTGGGGTATGCCGACCTCAACCACGGCATTAAGATCGATGCTCAAACGCGTTTTAACATTGCTTCCAATGCCAAACAATTTACTGCCTTGTGCATCCTGCAATTGAACGAGCAAGGCAAACTGCAACTGGATGACGATATCCGCAAGTACTTGCCTGATTTGTATCCCAACATTGAGCAACCGATTACCATCTCGCAACTGCTCAACCACACCAGTGGCATTCGAGATGTATATGACCTTTGGGCGCTAACGGGTAAAACGTGGTGGAAATCATTTGTAGACAACGACGATGCCATAGCGCTTATCAGCGCACAACAGGAATTGAACTTTCCGCCGGGAACAGCACGTATCTACAGCAATTCTAACTACATCTTGCTCACTGCCATTGTCAAAAAAATCATTGGCGAAGCGTTCGAAGAAGTATCCAACGCCTTGTTTGCACAACTGGACATGCCCAGTACTGGTTTCCAAACCGATTACATGGCGGTTGTTCCACACAAGGCGCGGCCTTATGGCAATTGGGGAACCTGGAAAGAGTTTCCCTCCATCACGGAGACGCATGGAGATGGCGCCTTGTTCACCACCTTAGAAGATCAACTGCAATGGGAAAAGATCCTACAACAAAACGACGGAAAATACCTTTCGAAAACCCTTTTAGCGCAAACCCAGTCTCCTGTAGCCAACACTACGGCCCCCAACTCTGGCTTTGGGGTTGATTTTGGTACCTATCGAGACATGAAGTACACCTACCACGACGGCAGCACCGGTGCTTACAAGGCTACTTTTCTTCGGTTTACAGAGAAGAACCTATCGATTGTTTTGCTAACCAACAACTGGAACGTTCCACCCCATTACCTTGCCCAGCAACTGGCAGACCTGATGTTTGGGCTGGACAAACAACAGTACCCTACCCAACCCAACAAGGTAGAGAAGCTGGCAGATTTTAAAATGTTGGTCGGTAGCTACCAGAATGAAGCGGGTGACATCATCCGCATCGTAGAAAAAGAAGGTGCGCTGGTTCGGGAAATGTATCGGTATGAACCCGAGAAAATCATCAACGAAAAAGGTGGATGGTACCGTTTTGAAGGCAACAACCAACAAAGCCTCAACTTTATCGATGTAGGTACTCCGGAACAAACACTCATCTCCTATTCCATCTACCATGACCCGGTTGCCTACCAAAAACTGCCCGCAACCAACGACCGGAAAAACTGTGTTCAAACAGACCTTGTTGGCAACTATTACAACCCGGAAACCGAAACCAAAATCGAAATCCAATTCGTGGAAGACTACACGTTTGCCATCACCAAAAACGGTCGGGAGCGCAAAGGCAAACTGGAGCTCAACGATTTTATTCGAATGAACTCTTACCACATCACCGCTGTGCGTGATGCGGATGGTCAAGTGATCGGTTTGAAAGTGAACAATGGCCGGATTCAGAACGTGATTTTTGAACGCATTTAGATGGAAAAGCAATTCCTTGATGCTTTGAATCAGTAAACTACCCACCCAACACCATGATCCCACAAAACCAGTCTTGGCGCCCACCAAGCAGATTTCATTGTTACCTCCTTTCTTTTGGAATAGTCGCTTTGCTGGCCTCCTGCTCCAATCCAGCTTCAACGCCTGTACAACCACCCCAGAAGACTGAATTTAACCGAAGTGCCGCTGATTCGATGCATGCTGAGCGCATTGAATCTTATCTCGTGCCTAAGTATTCCTTGGCCGGCAAAGTGCGCACCGCCACAATTCCGGAAATGATGGCCCAAGACCACATTCCTGGAGTGAGTATTGCTTTTGTTGATGGAGGACAATTGGCCTGGACTCGCCACTATGGCTATGCTAACCTCGAAGATTCTACCCGCGTAGCGAGTAGTACGGTATTTACCGGGGCCTCCCTGAGCAAGCCCATCACGGCGATGGCTGCCCTGCGGCTGGTGGAAAGCGGAAAGTTGAACCTGGACGAGGATGTGAACCAACAACTGACTTCCTGGAAAGTGCCGGAAAATGAATGGACGGCCACGGAGAAAGTGACCTTGCGTAGGCTCATCGGCCACAGCGCAGGCATCAAAAACGATATGTGGAGCAGTTATTTACCCGATGAGACGGTCCCAACCCTTACCCAAATGCTGGCTGGTAAGTCCCCCTCGGTGGATCCGGCCACCTCCCTTATTCGCGAACCGGGTAGTAAGGTCAGCTATTCCAATCCCGGATACAGCATCATTCAGCAATTGCTAATGGACGTTTCCGGCCAAGCTTTCGCTCCGCTCATCGACGAACTGGTGTTTTCGCCCGTAGGCATGAAACACTCTTCCTTTCTGCAACCTTTGCCGGAACACCTGATGGCGCACCGGGCCACTGGCTACACCGAAAACCTGGAACCTTACCCCTACCGCTTGTTTCCCTATCAAGCGGCCGGCGGCATTTGGACTACCCCCACCGATTTGGCCCAGTTTCTCATCGCACTGCTCGACGACCACCACAAGGGCACCCAAACCCTCGTTTCGCAGCAAACCACCCAAACGGTATTTAAAAAATTCGGCGGTCGGTTTGTGTTTTCCCTGTGGGACTGGGGCGAAGACATTGTTTTCATGCACTCGGGCAGCAATCAAGGCTTTAACTGCATCCTTTTCGGTTCTTTGGCCAAGAACCAGGGCGTTGTGGTGATGACCAACAGCGACAACGCTTTCGGATTTTTCGACTACGTGCAACGGGCCATCAGCCACGAGTACCAATGGGAATATGTGCGACCTGAAATACACGAACCTGTTACCAAGGCCTTGAATTGGGTCGATCCCTTCTTGGGGGAATACCCATGGAGAGACCAAAAGGTGCGCTTCAGACAGGTGAAAGACCAGTTATGGTTGGCCATCGAAGATCAAAAAGTGTTGCTTACTCAAACCGATGAGCGCACTTTCATAGAGCCTGAACGGCCCCTCAAAATCACTTTTCCGGAAAATACGGAAGGCAGAATCACTATTTGGGAGCCCAGCGGCTACCCGTATCGCATAAAGGTGAATCCTTAAACTACCTTTGTTTTGCCTCCTTTTCGGCCAGTTGCCGCACCGCTTCCAGCGAAGCCTTCCACAGGGCCGGCGTTTCTGCAAATGCTTTTTGGCCGCCTTCCAACGTGGCAAAATCGCCTTGCTCGATGCTCAAGCGAATGCCTTTCCCTTCGGAAGTAAAACTTAAGGTGACCGTGGTGTAATTGTCCGGGATGTCGGCTCGGCCAGAGGAAATCCAAATGATGTCGTACTGATACCGGCGGTAAGGATCGTATTCCAGCAGGGTGCCTTTCAAGATCAGGTGTTCTTCGCCTGCCTCATTGGGTCCATACCAGTTGACGGGCTCCCCTACTTTCCAGGAAGATTGCACTCCTATACCATACATGTAGGTGCGGGTGGATTCGGCAGTGGTCAGGTGTTTCCAAATCGTTGCAGCAGGTGCTTCGATGTAGATGCTTTCGCGAACAATTAGTGGTGCAGACATGTCTTCGTTTTTGGATGCAAAGGTGGGCACTCGCCCTTTTGAAAATGTACACAATCGGGATTAAATCAACCCTTCGCTTTTCGGTAGTCCCGTGGGGATTGCTCGAACTGTTTGCGAAATGCGGTGGCCAAATGTTGCGGAGAACTGTAGCCCAACTCCACTGCAATGTCTTTCACGGCCACTTGCGAGTCCAACAACAGTTGCCGGGCCTTTTCCAATCGCAATGCGGTGAGGTATTTAAAAATACTGGTGCCAAACCGAGCTTTGAAGCCCCGCTTCAACTTGTACTCGTTGAGGCCCACCGCGCGCGCAATCTCCGGCAAGGTAGGCGGATCGTTGAAACGGCTACGCAGCAATTCCCGCACCTCGTCCAATTGCTTTTGTTCTTTTGGCGACCATCCTTCTACGCGCACCGGGTCTTCAGCACCAAGGGCCTCGGCCTGCAATACCAAAATTTCGATGGTCTTGAACCAAATCCATTGCCGTTGTAAATTCCCGGAAAACGGGTTGTCGATCACCGATTGAATGGCCTGCCGCAGCGCACCATCCCAATTCCCCCACTTAGGGCGCAAAAGCCCCGCTTTGCCTTCCAAAATGCCATCGGCAAACCGGCGAATCGAATCGCTGGCGCTTTCCGTCAACTGCACAAAGCGGTCGCGGTGCAATTGAATGCCAAAGGTTTCGATGGCCGTATCGTAGTGGTGCACCACCATATCGCCAAAAGGAGCATACAACAAATTGTGGTGGCCGGCCTGTAGCACATCGGTTTGCCCGATACGCTCGGCCTTGAAGCTGCAAGCTCCCTTCAAGGCAAAGTGCAGGTGAACGATATCGCGGTCGTCCTGCCAGCTAAAACGACCGGGCTGTTGAAAGCGCGAATGGGCGTGCGCTACTTGAACGCCTTCCAATTGCCATCGGCGGATGCTGACGCTTCCCTGGTCGGTGCGAAAATTATTGGCTTCAAAAGGCGGATCGATCTTCATTGGCAAGAAATTTGGTGAGAGGGCAACCCAGATGCAACCTAAAAGGCATTGCGGTGTTCTACCTAACAAAGAAACATTTTTACCTCCACCTTACCACGCCCTTGAAGCCTTCCTATATGCTCGGGAATTGCACCACTGGAAAACCGCCCTGCTTTGGTTTAGTTAGTACCTTCGAATTCCCCAAGTTGTGAATCAGAAACTTGTTTTGAACCCAAACCTGAGACATCTCCTCCTCGGTTTTCTCTTGCTGATCGTTTGGAGCAGCACCGCAGAAAAAAGCCTTGCCCAACGTTTTACTCTGAGTGGCTATGTGAAAGAAGCCGCCACCGGCGAAGTGCTGGTTGGAGCCAACGTATACGTCAAAGAACTACTCAAGGGCACCACCACCAACAACTACGGTTTTTATTCCATGACCTTGCCCGAGGGCAACTACACGGTAGTCATCAGCTACATTGGCTTCACCGATACCAGTAGGGTCCTCGAACTGAACAAGGACATCCGCTACAACATGGACCTGAAATCCAAGGCGGTGCTCACTCAGGAAGTAGAAATTACCGGCGAACGGGCCGACAAAAACACCGAAGATGCACAGATGGGCGTGGTGGAGTTGGAGATGAAGCAAATCAAAGAGCTACCGGCCTTTTTGGGCGAAGTAGACTTGCTGAAAACCATTCAGTTGTTGCCCGGGGTGCAATCCGCGGGCGAAGGCAACGCCGGTTTTTACGTTCGTGGCGGTGGCCCGGATCAAAACCTTATCCTGTTGGATGAAGGCGTGATTTACAATGCTTCTCACCTGTTTGGCTTTTTCTCGGTGTTCAACTCCGATGCGGTAAAAAACATTGAACTGACCAAGGGCGGCATGCCTGCCCAATATGGCGGACGCCTGGCTTCGGTGCTGGACGTTTCCATGAAGGAAGGCAACAACAAAAACTACGAAGCTACCGGCGGCATCGGGCTCATTTCTTCTCGCCTTACCCTGGAAGGACCTATTAAAAAGGATACCGCTTCTTTCATGATCTCCGGTCGGCGGACCTACATCGACGTGCTGGCTGCGCCTTTCATTCCCGATTCGTCGGCTTTTTCAGGCTCAGGATATTTTTTTTACGACCTCAACGGCAAGGCCAACTGGACCATTAGTGACAAAGACCGGTTGTTTTTGAGCGGCTACCTGGGGCGGGATATCTTCACCTTTTCCAACAACGAAGACGATTTCAAAGTGCGGGTGCCCTGGGGCAATTCCACCCTTGCTCTACGCTGGAATCACCTCTTTAGCGACAAACTTTTTGCCAACACCACCTTCATCTACAGCGACTACGAATTTGCTTTTGAAGCGACTCAAAGCGACTTTGATTTCAAGTTGTTCTCGGGCATTGAAGACTGGAACGGCAAGGTGGATTTCAATTATTTTCCCAGCATTCGGCACGATGTAAAATTCGGGCTGCACTACACCTTTCACACCTTCACGCCTTCCAGCGTTACCGCCCGGCAAGGTGAAACCACCTTCGACACGGGAGAAATTCTGAAACAGTATGCCCACGAAGCGGCCCTCTACATCAACGACGAGTTTGACCTCACCGAGAATCTCCGCATCAATGCCGGAGTGCGCTACTCGGGTTTCAGGCAAATCGGTCCCTTCAGCCGTTTTGTGAAAGACGAAATCGGCACCAGCATCGACACCATCGACTATGGCCGGGGCGAAAATGTGGCCACCTACACCGGGCTTGAACCGCGCTTAACGGTGCGCTACCGCCTCAACAGCCGGTCTTCTTTAAAAGCAGCCTACACGCTCAACTATCAATACATTCACCTGGCTTCGCTGAGTGGTGTAAGTCTTCCGACCGATGTGTGGGTTTCCAGTTCCGACAAAGTGAAACCGCAACGGGGAGTCCAATATGCCGTGGGCTATTTTCAAAATTTTGCCGAAAACCGATGGGAGAGTTCTGTGGAGTTGTATTACAAGGACATGACCAACCTGGTGGAATACAAAGAAGGTTCGCTGCCGGAGGACGACATTGCCGACAATGCCGATAACAATTTCACTTTTGGTGACGGTACGGCCTATGGTGCAGAATTTTTCATCAAAAAACGCACTGGAAAAGCCACCGGCTGGATTGGCTACACGTGGTCGAAAACCACCCGCCAATTCGATGACATTAACAACGGGGAGGCTTTCCCGGCCCGCTACGACCGGCGGCACGACCTTTCTATTGTGCTGGCTTACCAACTGAACGAGCGTTGGAGCTTCGGCGGCACTTTTGTGTATGGCACCGGAAACGCCCTCACCCTACCCGTAGCCCGCTACGTGATCGAGGGCCGAGTCGTCAACGAATATACCGACCGCAATGGCTATCGCATGATCCCCTACCACCGGGCCGACATCGCGGCCACGCTGCACGGCAAAAAAGGCAAACGTTTCACCTCCGATTGGGTGTTTTCCATTTTCAACATCTACAACCGGGCCAACCCTTATTTCATTTATTTCGACAATACCGGAAACCTATCTCAGGGCACTTTGGACATTCAAGCCTACCAGGTTTCTCTGTTTCCCATTCTTCCCTCCGTCACCTGGAATTTTCACCTGAAATGATGCGCAAACGACATAGCATATGGATGCTCGGCCTGCTGCTGATGGGGTGGATGACGGCCTGCGAAGACCCCATTGAGGTAGACCTGCCGGACGTGGAACAGAAAATTGTGGTGGAAGGCTCTATTGAACAAACGCAACCGCCTTTTGTGGTGCTTACCCGCAGCACGGAGTATTTTGAGCCCACGAATTTGGAATCGTTTGAAAATTCCTTTGTACACGATGCGGTCATCACGGTGAACAACGGAGATGAGGAAATCACATTGGAAGAACTTTGTTCTGCCACCCTTCCCGACGAGTTTCGCCCCATAGCAGCTGAATTGTTAGGCGTTCCACTGAGCAGTTTGCAAAGCATCAATTATTGCATCTACACCGTTCCATTGCTCGATTTGCTGGGCGGCAACTTCTTTCAAGGAGAGATCGGTAAGCGCTACGACCTGCGGGTGCAAGTAGAAGGCAAAACCTTTACCGCGGCTACCAACATTCAAGAACCCATTCCGCTGGATTCTATTTGGTACGAGCCCCGTGGTGGCGACACTACCGAGATCGAAGGCGTGATCTGGGCCCAACTCACCGACCCTGATTCCATTGGGAACGCCTACCGCTGGCAGGCGCGTATTTTCAATAAGTCTACCGTTTTTGTGGCGCCCTTCAATTCTGCTTTCCGCGATGAATTCATCAACGGTACGACTTTCGATTTTGGCTACATTCACGGAGACGACCCCAACACCCTGGAAGGACAACGCTTTTTTCAAAGTGGCGACACTGTCATTGTAAAATTCAGTGCGATCGACCGGCCCTTCTATCGGTTCTTGCGGGTGTTTGAAAGCGAAGTGGCCAACAACGGCAACCCTTTTGCTGCTCCTACCACCATTCCCAGCAACATCGAAGGCGATGGGGGCCTGGGCATTTGGGGTGGCTACGGTGCCGATTACGATACGGTAATTTGCCGTTGACAGCGCCATGCATTCATTTTAAAAAGTGGCAACATTTTTGCTAAAAGGCGGGCATGCTGCCCAATGCTCCTCAATCCTTTAGAATTTCAATCTCCATGGCCTGCTTGGCCCTCTTTTTCCCGGCCTGCCAGGAATCCATCTCGATCAACTTGCCCGATGAGGAAACGAAGGTGGTGGTTGAAGGGTACATCGAACAAAACCGACCACCTTACCTTTTTCTGACGCAAACCACCGAATATTTTGGTCCCACCGATCGCACCGCTTTTGAAGACAGCTTTTTGCACGAAGCCACGATCACGGTGAGCGATGGCCTGCAAACCACCCAACTGGAAGAGTATTGCATGAACGACCTGAGTTCCCTGGAACGCTCCTTGTTTGCCCAGGCTACCAACATTCCGGTAGTGGAATTGCGACAAGCCAATTATTGTGTCTATTCAATACCCCGTGAAGATTTGCTCAACGGTACTTATATCCAAGGAAAGGTGGGCCGCTCCTACACCTTGCGCATTGAATATCGAGACGAAGTTTTTAGCGCAGTGACGACCATTCCCGAACCGGTTCCGCTGGATTCTCTGTGGTTCGAAGTGCGCGATTCGGAGCTACGGGATGGGGTGCTTCGGGCCAAGATCATCGACCCGGCTACGCCCGGAAACCACTACCGCTGGCAAGCGGATGTCATTGGTAAAGGAAGTGGATTTGTGGCGCCTCCTATTTCAGCCTTGAGCGATGAAACGTTCAACGGGAAGGCGTTTGAAATGACCCACGTTCACGGAGCCGACCCTTTCACTACCCAAGACACCCGTTTCTATGGTTCGGGCGAAAAGGTTGCGGTTAAATTCAGTTCGATTCCGGCAGATGTGTACCGTTTCGTGCGCAACTTTGAAAACGAAACCGCCAACAACGGCAATCCGTTTGCGGCACCCAGTTTTCCGGTAAGCAACATCGACGGGGAAGGCGTTTTGGGCATTTGGGCGGGCTACGGAGCTACTTACGATACCATTCTTTGCCGGTAAACGGATGGAATAACTCGGAGCTGTGGAACACATCCCATGCATTGAAGAGAAAGTAGCTTGATTTCCAACCCAAGCAATTGCCACCGACATCTATAAAATGGTGCAATCAACTCGCCAACTACATTGAGCCATTTCTTGCTTTTGGAGAGTTGTACACCAGGAACCACAACCCCAATACAACCGATCTTATGTTCCGCCTTGCTATCCTTTTTTTCTGCTTCCATCTCCTGAGTAGCTTATCGGCCTTCGCACAGACTCAATTGAGCACGGCCCCACCACAGCCCCAACCTTTCTACACCGGCAGCGCTTTGCCAACCCTTACCGAGGCTAATGAAGATTCCATTTCCATCCCCAGCAATGGGCTTTTAAAGTTTACACTGCTCAAACCGCTACAACTCACCAATGCAGGTTTGGAGTTCGGCTACGAAAGGTGGTTTTCCCAAAAATATAGTGCCCAGGCCTCGTTGCTTTACTTGTTTCCGAACGGTACGCTCAACTTAAATTTACGGGATCCAGGGCCCAACATTAGAGGCTGGGGGTATTCCATAGAGACCAGGGCTTACCTCTACGAACCTACCAGTATCCTCTATCAAGCTTTCGGTAAACGTCTGAATTGGGTTTACCTTGGCCTGTCTTACGATCACGTGCGCCAAACCTTTGATGACGTCTACAATTTTGGAGAATATGACCCGAGCATTGACTCTGCCCTTGCCGCGGAAAACAATTATGACGATAGCATTCAGGTAAGAAAGCGCACCCATACCGTTACTTTAAAACTGGGTTTTATTTTTCGGCACAAGCGCCTCTTTTTTGATGCCTATTACGGTTTTGGAATACGCGTGAAAAGAGCTGCTCACTATGGCCGCCTTCGTCCCGAAGATGAAATTGCTCCCGGAAATTCAACTTTCACAGATAGAAGCGGGATCAACAGTTATCCTCACTTTGCGCTCAACATCCGATTAGGGTATGCCTTTTGAGGTTACTTACCGAACAATTTATCGGCATTTCAACCCGCCAATCACTTTCTTCAGCTTTCCGATTAAATGCTAAAACCCACTAAATGAAACCGTTAGGCAACCTGCGTTGGACTTTGTGGGTTTTGTCGGTCAATTGTCATTTTCAGTTCCGCATTCCTGCTATTTTTGTAGCATCATTTACAATCCCAAGAAGGAAATGAGCGAAGAAACAGAACACGTAAAGTGCCTGATCATCGGATCGGGCCCCGCAGGATATACCGCAGCCATATATGCTGCTCGTGCTGATTTGAAACCCGTGATGTACATGGGAATGCAGCCCGGTGGCCAATTGACAGAAACCACCGATGTGGACAACTTCCCCGGTTACCCGGACGGCATCAACGGACCTCAAATGATGGAGGATTTACGCAAGCAGGCCGAACGGTTCGATACCGATGTGCGTTTCGGCTGGGCCAGTGATGTGGATTTCACCGGACCGGTGCACAAAGTAACCATCGATGGTAAAAAACAAATCACCGCTGATTCGGTGATCATTTCTACCGGAGCTTCCGCCAAATGGCTGGGACTGGAATCGGAACTGCGCCTGCGCGATGCTGGTGGTGGCGTTTCGGCCTGTGCGGTGTGTGATGGATTTTTCTACCGCGATCAAGACGTGGCCATAGTGGGTGGAGGCGATACGGCCGCCGAAGAAGCGACTTACCTCGCCAAATTGTGCCGCAAGGTGTACATGATCGTTCGCCGGGACGAGTTTCGGGCTTCGAAAGCCATGGTGCACCGCATCAACAAAACAGAAAACATTGAAGTGCTCTTCAACCACGAAACCGTAGAGGTTTTGGGTGATGAAGGGGTAAAGGGAGTGCGCCTCCTCAACAACAAGACTCAGGAAACGAAGGAAGTGGATATCACTGGTTTCTTCGTGGCCATTGGGCACAAACCCAATACCGACATTTTCAAAGGATGGCTCGACATGGATGATGTAGGCTACATCGTCAACAAGCCGGGCACCGCTGAAACCAACATTCCGGGCATTTTTGTTTCGGGTGATGCTGCCGACAAAGTATATCGCCAGGCGGTAACCGCTGCCGGCACCGGTTGTATGGCTGCTTTGGATGCCGAGCGCTATCTCGCTGAAATTGAAGACGCAGTAGAGGTGTAAGTACAGAACACTAACCAACATGATAGATTGAAGAGGCCGACTCCTACCAGAGCCGGCCTCTTTGCATTTCTATTTCTACAAACCTTCTTCTTCAACAATTAGAGCAGGTTTGTGAGTTTCATTTGAAGACGGAAAGCTGAAGACCTCCCTCATAATACCTGCTCATCCATTAAACACAATTTACCTAGGTTTGGCAAGTACCAACCTTTCGCAGCGAATGGGTTTTAGAGCTGCGGCATTCCGCCTACTGAACAATAATTTTCTGTAAATGGTCGGGCTGGTTTTTGAAGGAAACCTTGAACAAATAAACAGCGGGAGCGAGCACTGGTGTTTCAATGATATTTCCACGTAAGTTAACCGGTATTTCTCTCCCTGAGAGATCCAACATTTGAATACGCTGAGCCGCTTCTTCGAATTGAATTCGATAAGTATTTCCATACTGATGCAGCACCTTGGTTTCTACGATCTGAGCTTGCTCTATTTGATCCGATGCAGATGCTTTTCGCTCAGAATGCTCCTCCTGACCGGGACGGGGATTAAACCCGCACCCGGAATAAGTAGCTGTAATATCATTGACCTCTAAAACAAAGTAGGGATCAGTGATCAAATCAGTAAAGGTTGATTCCACTACTCCAGGGGAGCCAGCAACATATTCCTCCAGCAAACACGAGACGGATTCTATATTTGCCGAGATGCTGTTGTGGCAAAGTTGTACGTATTCATCGCCATAACTGGAAAATATACTTACCCTCGAGGCGCTTGCCGGTTTATTATAGCCATCGGCCATGAAATATTCTTGCCGCCCGTTGTAATAATAGGCCCCGGAAACACCTTTAATTTGCCCTTCAGAATGGCCTGCGAAAGAGTTAAAGCCATGAGACCACAGTTGGTCAACGGTTAGCGGGCTTGCTCCTATGTTGTTGGGGTCTATTTTTAGAATTCCTATGGAGGTATTGTTGGGAATAACGCTTGTTCCCGATTGTCTTTCCAGTTGAAACATCAACTTGAAAAAGCCTTCCTGATCCATGGCCTTGTAGCACATCATGTTCACATTAAAATTGTTGGTGCTGACGGTATATAAATTGGCTGCATTTCCAAATCCACTAAAGTGAATGAAATAGGAAAGCAAGCTGCTGCTGGTTCTTGGAAAAAACAGGTTATGAGTGAAGGTTACAATCCCCTCCTTTTCTCCCCAGGCATCATACACCAGGCTCATCGGACCATCGTCCTTATAAAAGTCGGGGTATAGTTGTAGTTTGCCGGAATATATCGCCTGGCCTTTCTTGAGGGCAATGTCGTTGCTGCCCACATCATAGGTGAATTCGCAAATCGCTACACCATGAACAATTGAGTTGTTATTGTTGCATTGCAACCTGACATTGGGCTCTGGGTATTTATAAATTCCTGCCGTAAAAACGCTGGTGCCCGTAAATATGCTGTTGACCGCTTTGGGGAGATAGCGGATGTCAAAAGTTTCAGTGCGAAGTACGGTCATGTTTCCTTGGTGGTCTACCTCAAATGCCACCGCAATGGGACTGTCCAAACCTTCCTCTGATTGCATTATTTGCCCCACCGCGAGATAGCGTTGGTCCTGTTCATCCAAGGGCTGCAGACCAACCCCTTTGGATTCATTTGTTTGAATTTTGTCCTGGCTGTTGTAGAACCCGGTAAACTGTTTGATTTTAATTTCTGTGTCTCCCGTAGTTAGGTTGTAGGTGCCGATGAGCATGATGCTCTTCCAATTACCATTCCCTCCATACATAGTGCCTGTGAATACTAACAAATCATGTTGGTTATACTGCAAGCTTGTGATGGTGATAATATTTTCATATATACCACCCCCGTAATTGTAAGGGCTAATGAAATCAATCTTTTTCGACAGCACTTCATTTCCATTGGGGTCGAAACCCAACAGCCATGTACCCTTATCTACAGGGTCTACCAAGTTTATGGGTTCATCCGTTGAAGAATAAGCCATGTATACCGTGCCTTGTGGGTGAACAGCATTTGAATTGTATTGGTTAACTGCCACAGCATCTGGGTTGAGTTTTAATCCTCCACGATCAGGGCCGAAAAAGGAACTTTTCTCGATCAAAGAGAAATGGCTGGTGGTTGCAATTTTGCTCCAGGGTTGTGCAAAAGCACTCGTACCAAGGCTTCCCCACAGCATGAGTAGAAAAAGGGCTCTTTTCATAATAAAGGTTTTTGTTTTGAACGTTTAGCACATCAATTCCGAACCACCTGATCTACTTCGGATAATTGTCCTTGCTCACTTCTTTTGGGGCTGGGACCTATAGCATAAAATACTTCTATAAACAGGTTAGGCAATTCATGCGCATGCCTTGCAAAGAACTTGTGGTCAGCCTTACTCGTCAAGTCACAGTTGATGAACTCAGTATGGCAGGCAATGAAATACCCCAAATATTGAATGAAACTTATTTTGGCACCTTAGTCGATACCTTAAGAAGAGGTAAAAAATTCCACTGTTGTGATTTCCCTCCTCATATTTGCGCGCTTCTATACATTTCTTGAGCGATCTACTCTGGTGCAGTCCGACTCCCAAATCGATTGGTCAATTTTTCTATTTTTGTTTCCCTACATTCTTAGTGCTAAAACCAACACAATACATGAGAAATTCCACTTTTTGGAGCATCTGTTTGCTGGCAGGGCTCGTTTGGTCTTGTGCCCCCGCTTCTACGGAAGAAAAGGGAGCTGACACAGCTACGGAACAAGATTCCGCAGAAATGGCAGAGGAAAACTCGGGATTCAAATACCTGACCGAGCAGTTTGCCGACCTCAAGATCATCCGATATCAGGTTCCAGGTTTCGACCAGTTGAGCCTCGACCAGAAAAAACTGGTGTATTACCTCAGCCAGGCCGCGCTTTCAGGCCGCGACATTATCTACGATCAAAACTACCGGCATAACCTAACCATTCGCAAGGCGCTCGAAAATGTGGTAAACAACTACCAGGGCGACAAGACAACACCAGACTGGGAAAGCTTTATGGTGTATACCAAAAGGGTGTGGTTCTCCAACGGTATTCACCACCACTACTCTACCGCCAAGTTGAAACCCGACTTTAGCCAGGCTTATTTTGAAGGTCTTTTGACGGAAACCAAAACCGAATTGGACGCCGAGGCACTCAAGGCCATTTTCGATTCAGAGGTGGACGCTAAACGGGTGAACAAGAACCCTGAAATAGATCTGATTGCAGGTTCAGCCAACAACTTCTACGAAAGTGGCGTTACCGCCGAGGAGGTAGACAATTACTACCAAGGTATTATTGATAAAAACGATCCCAACCCCATTTCCTATGGCCTCAATACCACCGTGATGCGCGATGGTGATGGCTTGAAAGAAGTGGTGTGGAAAGTGGACGGCAAGTACGGTCCTGCCATCGATAAGATTGTTTTTTGGCTGGAAAAAGCGGTTACCGTTGCTGAAAACGATCAGCAAAAGGCAGCACTGGAATTGCTCATCAAGTATTATCAAACCGGTGACCTAAAAGTGTGGGACGAATACAACATTGCCTGGGTAGCTGCCACCGAAGGCGATATCGACTACATCAATGGTTTTATTGAAGTGTATGGCGATGCCAAAGGCTTCAAAGCCAGCTACGAGTCGGTGGTGCAAATCAAGGATTTTGAAGCTTCGGCAAGGATGGAAAAGATGGACCAGACCGTGCAATGGTTCGAGGACAACTCACCCATCATGGACGAACACAAAAAGGCCGAAGTAAAAGGGGTGACCTATAAAGTGGTTACCGTGGCCATGGAGTCGGGAGACGCTTCTCCCTCCACCCCGATCGGTATCAACCTGCCGAATGCCAACTGGATTCGCACCGATTACGGTTCTAAATCAGTGAGTTTGGGCAACATTGTGAATGCTTACAGCAATTCCAGTGGATCAGGCTATACCGACGAGTTTGCTTATTCAGAAGAAGAAAAAGCCCGCTCTAAAGAACATGGTGAGCTGGGCTCAAAACTACATACCGCTTTGCACGAGGTAGTGGGACACGCCTCCGGAAAATTGAACGAAGGTGTAGGTACTCCAAAGGAAACCCTAAAAAACTACGCTTCTACCCTTGAAGAAGGACGTGCCGACCTGGTTGCTCTTTACTATATCATGGATCAGAAAATGATCGATTTGGGCTTGATGCCTTCTTTGGAGGTAGGAAAAGCGGAATATGACGGCTACATCCGTAATGGCCTGATGGTACAACTCCGCCGGTTGGAACCGGGAGAATTGATTGAGGAAGACCACATGCGCAACCGGCAACTGGTAGCCGGCTGGGCTTATGAAAAAGGAAAGGCCGACAACGTGATCGAACGCATTGATGAAAATGGCAAGACCTATTTCAGAATCAACGATTATGAAAAACTTCGCGATCTGTTTGGCCAGTTGCTGCGCGAAATCCAGCGGATCAAGTCGGAAGGCGACTATGAAGCCGGAAAAGCACTGGTAGAAAACTACGGTGTGCAGGTTGATCAGGAGCTTCACGCACAAGTGTTAGAACGGGCCGAAAAGTTAGGCATCGCTCCTTACGGTGGTTTCATTAACCCAAGTTATGAAGTAGTCGAAGAAAATGGGGAGATCGTCGACATTAAAGTGATGTACCCCGAAGATTTTACCGAACAGATGCTCGGTTACGGCCGAGCATATTCTTTCCTGTAAGAGCGGAGCTAAATTGGCTCACCTCTTTAAAAGGCCCGGCGATGCCGGGCCTTTTTTTGTGCGTTTTTGAGCACTGAAGCGGCTTTTTTCGTATGAAGGAAAAGTGGCATAGTCTTTATAAAACCTGAGGCGCATCACTTTTACGATTGAAGCTACCCCGTATTTTTACGGGTTTTACCTCTCTAAAAATGGTGAACTTTTAATAATCAGCGCTTTAGGTCATAAAACTTAGCCAAAATATCAGTTATTTTGCGGTTCGTTCTTGATCAATTTACATAGCCCCAAATCCGACATATCCTATTTCTATGAAAAAATGGTTACGCCCAAACTTTTTGGCCATTCTATGTTTTGGTTTATTCTGTTTTATTGCCAAATCCCAAGATCAATCCGGAAATCTGTATGCGTCTGAATCGACTTCCGCCAGCACCATTCCCAAAGGTGCAGTGGAAATCGTAGAAATGCGTGATGGCCACAGCCGTACCTATCAAAACCCCGATGGCTCTTTTACCCGTCGACAGTCCTATGGTATCCTGAATTTCAAGGATGAAAAAGGCCAGTGGACCCCCGTTGATGAAACCATAGTCATTCGCCCTGAAGCAAATCAGGTGGAGCTGGCCAACGTGCCTTTTCCCATTTCGGTAGACCTCGCCAATGGCCGTACCAACATGGTAATGGCGGAAGGCGCTGCCTTGGCGTTTGGCGATCAAGCGGAGTTGCGTTTTGAAGCCTCCGATGGTTCGTTGGTGAGCCAAAGGGCATTCGTACCTACGGGCAACAGCTCAGTTTCGGGTGAAGCGCTCACTTTTCAGGATGTTCTACCCGGCATCGATCGGGTTCAAAAACTGCATTACTATTTGGTCGAAACCGACTATGTGCTGAAACAGGCCCCTTCCGTTCCGGCCGGGGCAGAGTATTTGGTCATGCGAGAGCGCATCGATCTGCCTTCAGGATGGAGCATTGCTACCGCTGCCAACACGGAAACGCCAGAAGAACTCTTTTTGAAAAATGCCGCTGGAGAAGTGAAGGGCACTTTTTGGACACCGGTAGTATTTGATGCCTCTGAAACCAAAGAAGGCGCCACTGTTGCCCAATACCGGTTATCAAAAGATGGGCAACATACCTACCTGGACGTGCTTCTGTCGGTGGATTGGCTACAACAGCCCAATCGCCAATACCCGGTTACCATTGAGCCCACCCTAACCAATACCTACAATTTTACTATTGGCACCAAGCTTGGTTCAAGTGTACCTTGCTCGGCCACTCTGCCCATTGTTTTTAGTGCAGCTTCTAACATTTCGAATACCAACTGGAATTACAGTTTCCGGGCACTTGGTTCTGCTTATCGCAGCGAACAACGCTCAAGATTGGTAGGGCCGAATTCTACTTCTACCTGGGTTTCCGGTTGCTGCTCCAGTAACGGAACACAATCGTATAATTACAACTCTGGTACTGTATCTCCCGCCAGCACACCTGCAGGAACGCTGAACTACGTGCTGCAAGCTTACCGGACCTGGGGCAGTGGCAGTTCGTGCGCCACTAACTTCAACTACATTGTAGCCAACACCTGGGATGTTACGGTTACCTACACCGCTTCTACGCCCCCATCGAGCCCAACCGGAATAACCGCATCTGCATTTACGGTATGTCCAGGCAGCAGCGTTACCTTCACCGCTTCGGGCGTTTCGGGCACAGCCCACTGGTTTGCCGGTAGTTGTGGCTCAGCCAACCCCATTGCCACCGGTACTACCGTTACCCTCAACCCCACGAGCAACACCACTTATTATGTGCGCAACTTCAATGGCCTCTACAGTGCCAGTTGTGCCTCGGTCATTATCACCATGACCTCCTCTCCATCCGTCAGCATCATTTCGAGCAACTCGCCTACGTGTAATGGATTGAGCAACGGTTCGGTGGCAGCCAATACTACCAGTGGTTTATTACCTTACACCTACAACTGGTCAAACGGCTCATCGGGCAATGTCATCACCGGGGTAGGTGCTGGTACTTATTCGGTCACGGTCACCGATGGCAACGGTTGTACTGATTCTGCCTCTACTACTTTGGTGAATCCTGCTGCTATCTCCGGCACCTTCAATTCCACCATGCCTTCCTGTCCGGGAGGGAGTGATGGAAGTGCTTCCATTACCGGCTCAGGCGGATTCGGCTCCGGGTACTCCTACATTTGGTCGGGTGGCTTCTCGGGAGCTAACCGTACAGGTCTTTCTGCCGGAACTTACACCGTAACCATTACCGACGGACTCGGATGTTTGGGCACCGCCAGCGTTACCATCGCCGACCCTCCGGCTTTACCTACTCCGAATGTCACCGCCAGTCCGAGTTCGGTTTGTGCGGGAGCAGGAACCAGTGTGACCCTCTCCAATTCGACCAACGTGTCGAACGCAACTTTTAGTCAAACCACTCCTATACAGTGTACCTTCACTACTGGTGGGGTGCTGAATTACGCCTTTACCGGAGTTCCTTCCGGAGCAACCGGAAATGCTACCCTAACGGTATTTTATCGGGGTGACTTGAATTTGTCGAGTGAGTTCATTGCCTACGTAGGTGAGAACTCCTACACGCTTGGCAACTCCTTCGCAGTATCCGCTTGTCAGTCCACTTACTCTTCCCGTACCTTCACCGTGCCCATGTCAGTGATCAATACCTGGGCCTCGGATGGAATTGTAAACGTTATTGCAGATGCTTCTTCTGCCGTAGGTGGTTGTTCTTTCGGAGCTTATTGTTCTTACATGTCGCTGACCTTCCCTTATGGAGGCACCACCACCGGAACCACTTATTGGTATGCGGGCAATTGCCCTCAAAGTATCTCGGGTAACATTGGCACTGGCGACAGCTTGTCAGTAGTTCCTACCACTACTACCACCTATTACGCTTCGGTTTTTGACGGTTCTTGCTGGAGTGTTTGCGACAGTGTAACGGTTCCGGTTAATCCTCTACCGGCAGTAGTTTCAGTAGCTTCTAACTTCACCATTTGTGAAGGTGCTTCAACCACCATTTCGGCCTTAGGAGCCAATACATATGTGTGGTCTCCTGCCACAGGTCTCAATACCACGGTTGGTGCTACGGTACAAGCCAGCCCTACCACCACCACTACCTATACAGTGGTTGGCACCGATGCTAACGGATGTTCCGCCAGTTCCAACACTACGATTACAGTAAATCCAGCCCCTACACTGGCTCCAATTTCTACTTCACCGACTTGTAACGGAGGAAACAATGGAGTAGCTGGCGTTACCGCAAGTGGAGCAACTGCTCCATATTCTTATAACTGGATCGGCGGTATTTCCACTTCTTCTGTAGTTGTTGCTGCCGGTACTTACACAGTCACCGTATCGGACAACCAAGGTTGTTCCAGCACTTTACCGGTAACGGTTACCAACCCTGCAGCCGTAACCGCTACTTTCTCATCGGTCAATGCTTCCTGCTTCACCGCCAGCGATGGAATAGCTACCGCTTTCGGTTCGGGTGGAAGTGGTTTTGGATATTCCTACGTTTGGCCAAGTGGCACTACCAATGCCTTGGAAAGCGGCCTCGCTGCGGGTACCCATACCGTAACCATCACCGATGGAATCGGTTGTACAGGAACCGCTACGGTCACCATTTCATCTCCTCCGCCAGTCACTCCACCATCGGTCAGTACCAGCACGAGTTCAGTGTGCCAGGGCAACACCAATCCCGTCACCCTTTCAATCACAGGGGGTGGAAGCGGTTCTTTCAATCAAACGCTATCGGCCGCCTGTTCCTTCACCACTGGTGGTACCGTCAACTTGCAATACACGGGTCTTCCTCCCAACCCTACCGGCAACGGCACACTTACCGTATTTTACCGAGGCGACCTTTCCAGTACCACTGAAACCATCGGTTATTCTTTAGACGGCACTTTTATTGGTAGTTCGTTGGGCACTGGAGGAAGCGATTGCCAGGCATTGTATACCTCGCGCACCTTCACGATTTCGAACAGCCAGTTGACTTCTATGGTGGCGGACGGTACTATCAACATACTCGCCGATGCGACCTCTGGGGTCAACAACTTTTGTTACAGCAACAATACTTCTTTCTGTACCTATACAACCCTGACCTACAATTATGTAAACAGTACCTCAGCCTACTGGTTTGCCGGTTCATGTTCACAAAATGTATCTTCTGCGATTGGTACCGGTAGTTCGGTTAATGTTACACCGACCACCACCACCACCTACTATGCCGCCAATCTGGACAACGGTTGTTGGAGCGTGTGCGACAGTGTTACCGTAACGGTTAACCCGCTGCCCACAGTTTCAGCTTCGGTTACTACTTCTACCATTTGCCAAGGTACTTCCACTACCCTTACTGCCACCGGAGCTTCTTCCTATAGTTGGAGCCCAACTAACGGTTTGAGTTCCAACATTGGTGCTACCGTTACAGCTTCGCCATCCACTACAACTACGTATACCGTAACCGGAACGGATGCCAATGGATGTTCCAACACTGCTACTGTACAGGTAATTGTAAGTCCAGCACCTAACATTGTCAATATTTTACCGACCCAGCCTTCTTGTGCTACCGGAAGTGACGGCTCCGCTGTGGTTACTGCTTTTGGGACAGGCACCCTTACTTATGCCTGGTCCAACGGTGCTACCACCGCCTCCAATACCGGCCTTGCAGCTGGCGTTTACACCGTAACCGTTACTGATGCGGTAGGATGTACTTCCACACAAACGACTATTGTGAATGCTCCAGCGGGAGTTTCGGCCAACTTCTCTTCCGTAAATGCAACTTGTGCTACCACCAGCGATGGCCTTGCCTCAGTGTTTGGTACCAGCGGTGCCGGTGGTCCTTTTACCTACCTGTGGCCTTCGGGCAACACCAACCAAACGGAGAGCGGCCTTAGTGCAGGGACCCATACGGTCACCATAACCGACGGTAATGGCTGTACAGGTACTGCTGCTGTCACCATTAGTGCTCCGGCCCCTCTGGCCACTCCTTCCATTACGGCCACCAACACCACCCTTTGTCAAGGCTCTACTACTTCCACTACCCTATCGGCAGTGGGCGGTGTAGGAACCGGAACGTATACGCAAACCAAGTCCATTTCTTGTTCGAGCATCACCGGCGGTACCCTCAACTTTACCTTTACCGGAACGCCCACAGGAGCGGTGAATAATGCCACCTTAACCGTCTTTTACCGAGGCGATCTGGCCAGCTCAGGGGAAGTCATTTCTTATTCCTTAGACGGTACTTTTGTAGGATCTTCTCTTCCTACAGGTTCGCCTGATTGCCAAACTACGTACAGCTCCCGGGTTTTCACTCTTAGCGCCAGCCAAATCAACAGCATGGCTTCTAACGGTTCGATCTCCATGTTGGCAGATGCGGCTACTTCGGTCAACAATTTCTGCTACGGATCCAACACCTCGTTTTGTACTTACGCAACGCTTACCTACAATTACAGCAACAATACCGGCTTGTATTGGTTTGCCAACAGTTGTGCCATGAGCACCACTGCGGCAATTGGGTCCAACGCTCCGATCACGGTAAGTCCTACGACTACTACTACTTACTATGCGGCACTTTACGATGGCAGCTGTTGGGGATTCTGCGACAGCATTACCATCAATGTGGGTACTCCGCCAGTAGTTTCGGCTACGGCTTCCCCAAGTTTCGTTTGCAACGGGGCAAGTGCCACCCTCACCGCAAGCGGTGCCAGCACTTATGCATGGTCTCCTTCTTTTGGTTTGAGTTCTACCTCTGGTAGCACCGTGACTGCCTCCCCTACGGTATCCTTCACTTATACTGTTGTAGGAACCGATGCCAACGGCTGTACAAGCTCCACCACGGTTCCGGTAACGGTGCTTTCCGGTCCTTCGGTGAGCATTAATCCCTCATCGGTTTCTTGTGCTGGTGGGAATGATGGTTCGGCCACCTCCAATGTTAGCGGAGGCCTCACTCCTTACAGCTATAACTGGAGTAATGGCAGCAGCAACAGCAGTGTTAGCGGCTTGAGCGCTGGCTCGATTAGCGTTACCGTAACCGATGGCAATGGATGTACCAACACTGCTTCTGCAACGATCTTTCAACCATCGGCACTTAGTTTATCGGTCTCTACTTCTGCTGCTTCCTGCTTCACTTCAACCGACGGTTCAGGTTCAGCATTTGGCTCCGGGGGTACCTTCCCGTATACCTACAGCTGGTCCAACGGCAGTACCGGCCAAACGGTCAACAACTTGCCATCAGGTTCAGTAACCGTTACCGTCACCGATGGCAATGGTTGTACCACAAGCTCTACTGGATTTGTGGGTGCTCCTCCGGCCATTGGCGCTCCGGGCGGAATCACCTCGAGTAACGGTAACTCCTTCTGCTCCAACGGTTCCACCGCTACTTTGCTGACGGTACCAGGGGGTTCAGGCGTACAAACTTTTACCTTCACTACTGGTACAGCCTGTTCCTTTACCACCGGTGGAAATCTGAACTTCAATATTCCCAACACTCCGACCAATGCAAGTGGATCAGGGGTACTTCGGGTATATTACGACGGTGACATTGGTCAGGCTTCTGAAGTCATCACTTACTCCGCAGACGGCACTACGCTGGGCACTTCCAACCTCTCCCCAAGTGGTGACTGTCCTACGGTATTCTATTTCAAAGATTTTACGGTGAGTGCTACTCAACTCAACAGTTGGGCCTCTAACGGCTCGATCAATGTGTTTGGAGATGGAGCAACCAGCATCAACAACATTTGTATAGGTGGCCGTTCCTGGTGTGGTTATGTAGAACTCACCTATCCCTACATCGGTGGTGCTACCACTTATTGGTTTGCCAATTCTTGCTCGTACAATGTATCGGCCAGCGTGGGCTCAGGAGATTCGCTCAACGTGGCTCCTACCACTACTACCACCTACTATGCGGCTACTTTTGATGGTACTTGCTGGAGCTTGTGCGACAGTTTGACCATCAATGTAAACCCTACGCCAACCATTGGGGTAACCTCCACCGCGGCCATTTGTCCGGGTGTTTCGGCAACATTGACCGCCACCGGAGCCTCTACCTACGTTTGGAGTCCTGTGACAGGATTGAACACCGGTACTGGTAGTACAGTAACCGCTGCTCCAACTACGACAACGACTTATACCGTCACTGGTACGGACGCCAACGGCTGTACTGCTTCGGCCTCCACCACGGTAACGGTAAACCCTGGCGTAACCGTAAGTGCCAGTTCGCCCACGTTCGGCTCAGGAAACAACATTTCCTGCTTCGGTGCCAACGATGGTAGTGTTAACCTTTCGATTACCTCGGGCGCTTCGCCTTACACTTTTGCCTGGACCGGACCTGGTTCTTTTAGCTCTACATCACAAAACATTACCGGATTAGCAACAGGCAGTTATCAAGTGACGGTGACTGATGCCAACGGATGTATCGATAACACTTCCATCACACTCACTGGCCCTTCGGGAGCACTCACGGCTTCGGCCAGCTCCAGCTTGCAGGCAGGTGGTTTCAACCTCAGCTGTAATGGTGGCAGCGATGGTTCCATTACCTTGGCCGTGAGCGGAGGGTCTCCAACTTATACTTACAACTGGTCTGGCCCTTCCAGCTTCAGTGCCACGGTACCCAACCCAGGAAACCTTTCGGCGGGTGCCTATTCGGTCACCGTAACTGATTTGGCGGGTTGTTCTACTACCACCTCCATTTCACTTACTGAACCTACCACAGTTAGTGCTACGGTTACTCCGGTGGTTCAAAGCAATGGTTTCAACCTCAGTTGCGCCAACAGCAGCGATGGCGATATTACCGCCAATGCAAGTGGTGGTTTAAGTCCTTACACGTACGGTTGGTCTGGCCCGGGTGCTTATACCGGTAGTGGTGCTAACATCACCGGTTTAGTAGTAGGTACTTATAGCCTCACCGTAACCGATGCCAACGGATGTACTTATACCGATTCGCAAGTGCTTACCGCGCCTACGGGTGTAACCACCAGCATCACTTCTCCTACCTTCACCGGTGGTTTCAACATCAGTTGTGCAGGAAATACCGATGGTAGTGCCACGGTTTCGGCTTCTGGTGGAGCTGGAAACTATACCTTCAACTGGTCTGGCCCAGGTGGGTTTACGGCCACTGGTGCCAGCATCAACAACCTTGCTGCCGGTTTGTACATCTTGACCACCACCGATGGTGCGGGATGTCAGTTTACAGATTCTATCACGCTGACTGAACCGGTTGTATTGCAAGCCGGGCTTTCTTCAGTGGATGTAACATGTGTGGGTGGCAACGATGGTAGCATTGCCGCTACCCCAACTGGAGGAAATGGGCCATTTACTTTTAACTGGTCGCACGACGGTACTTTGACCGGCAGCACCGCCGGTAATCTAACGGAAGGTACCTACCTCATCACTGTGACCGATGCCAATGGTTGTGTGGCCAATGACAGTATCACGATTGGCTTCATCAACAACTTGCCGGTGGTAAACCTGGGTAACGATACCAACATTTGTGACGGTGCTACCCTCACACTGAACCCTGGAAGCTTTGTATCCTATTCCTGGTCGGGCGGCACATCGAACCCCACGTTAGACGTTACTACCACCGGTTTCTACTCGGTAACAGTAACGGACAACAACACCTGTTCCAACACCGATACTATTGCTGTATTTGTGAATTCAAATCCTGTGGTGAACCTCGGCAACGATACTTCAGTATGCGGAAGTCTCACCCTGGATGCAGGATCAGGATATAGCTCCTATTTGTGGAACGACAACTCAACGGCCTCCACACTAAATGCAGCCAGCGGTGGAACTTACACCGTAACCGTATCCGATGGAAACGGCTGTACGGGAAGTAGCTCCATCAATGTAACCATCTCCCCTGCTGCGGCAGTCAACGTGACCACAGTAGATGCCTCTTGTGGCAACACCGACGGAGAAGCTACGGCTGCACCTGCCGCCGGAAACGGCCCTTACACCTACAACTGGAGCAATGGAGGTACTTCAGCTTCCATCTCCGGACTTGCCGCTGGAACTTACCTGATCACCCTTACTACGGCCGATGGTTGTACTACGGTGGGCACCGGATCGGTGAACAACAGTGGTGCTCCAAGCTTGAGTATAATTGGATCGGATGTGAGCTGTGCCGGAGCGGCTGATGGCAGTGCCAGCGTTACGCCAACCGGTGGCGCAACACCTTATGCTTTCCAATGGAACAGTGGACAAACCTCAGGAGCCATCAGCAACTTATCTGGCGGCACCTACATTGTGAATGTGACCGATGCCAACGGATGTGTGGCTTCTGCCTCGTTTGTGGTCAACGAACCCACTCCACTAGTGGCTTCCGGGTCATCTACGCTGGCCTCCTGTGGCCAGAGCAACGGTAGCGCTACAGTGGTGGTCAGTGGTGGTATTGCGCCACTTACCTACTTGTGGGACGATCCTACTGCACAAAATATGAACCCTGCAGTGAACCTCAATGCTGGCCTGTATACCGTTACCGTTACGGATGCTGGTGGTTGTTCAATTGTTACTTCCATAGGGGTCAACAATGCCAATGCGGCTACCTTGTCGGTATTGGGCAACAACACCACTTGTGCGGATGATACCGATGGTTCTGCGGTTGTTTCGGTAGCGGGTGGCCTGTCGCCTTTCACCTATCTGTGGGACGATGCAGCGGGACAAACGACTCCTACTGCCTCCAACCTTGGTGTAGGTACCTACAACGTGGTGGTTACCGATAGCTCAGGCTGTGTGAGTACCGCTTCAGTAAACATTACGGCCAGCAACCCTGCGCCTATCGTGGATCTCGGTGGACCTTTCGCAGTAATTTGTGAGAACAGTACCTATGACATTGATGCTGGAAGTGCTTTCCAAACCTATCTTTGGTCGGACGGTTCTACCAATCAGATATTGTCGGTAAGTACACCTGGAACTTACACGGTAACGGTAACGGATTTCAATGGCTGTGAGGGAATCGGAGAGCTCACCCTGGTGACCGATCCATGTGTGAGTGTTGCTACGTTGAGTGATCCTTTCTCACTCAATTATTTTCCGAATCCAACCTCAGGAGAATTGAACATTGCCATTAAAGGCTGGACGGGCAAAGACCTGCACCTTCAGGTATTCAACCTTCAGGGACAGGTAGTTTACGCCATGCGCCAGGATCAAATGCCGGCTAACTTCCAGTACCAAATCGATCTCTCTTCTGAAGCGCAGGGCATTTACTTGCTTCGGGTAAGCAACGGTGAAACGATAGAAACCCGAAAGGTTTCGATAAAATAACTCGCTTTCCGGCGAACACCTATCGAAGGCTGTACTAGTGAGTACAGCCTTCTTTTTTTACCCAAAAAGGGCCATCTCCGAAGAGATAGCCCTTGTACAAGCCGATAAGCCGGATTCTGTCGTGTTCTATCATTTATCTGGGATGCCAGTCGCCTGACACCTCCATCGACCTACCCACCTTCATTGCCTGCAGTTGCAGGCCGGAAACGAGCCGCTTCCGTCAAAACCGGAGTTTTTTCATGAAGGTCTATTTGGCCTTTCAACCCGTGAGGTTTACCCAGCTGCTCCGATCACCCGGAACACTGGTAGGCTCTTACCCTACCGTTTCACCCTTACCCCAACGAGTCGGGGCGGTTTGCTTTCTGCTGCACTTGCTGTTCCGCCTAAAGGCGGCCCTTCCTGTTAGGAAGCACGGTGCCCTGTGTTGTCCGGACTTTCCTCCCTCCGATTGCCGAAGAGCGATAGAATAGCTTGCCGGGCAAAAGTAAGTGTAAATCAAAGAAAAACCACCTCGGTAGCGCCACGACCATACCGGCGGAAAGAGGCATCGTAGTAGTCTATTTTTAGATAATCGTTTAGCATTTGATGCACTTCGGTGCGCAATACTCCTTCTCCTACTCCATGAATGATGATGATCTTCCCCTCTTTTTGGCGAATGGCGGATTCAATGGCAGACCGGCAATGCTCCAATTGAATTTGCAGCATTTCTCCGTTGGTCAGGTTTCGATAAGAGTCGGTCAGGTTTTGAATGTGCAGGTCTACTTCGCGAACACCTTTGTCGTTGAGGCGACCACGACGGCTATATTGCACTGGATTGGCCTCTGGAAACTCGGGCTCATTTAGTTTTTGACGTACTGCTTTGAAGCCGGGATGGCTTTTGTTGGCCTTGGAAACTACGGTGGACGTGTCGCGGCTTTCTCCGTCATTGGGAATGCGCACCAACTGATCAGAGATGTAGGGGAAAACAAAGTCGTCTATTTCGACCATCACCTGCCCTCGGGTAGTGATTTCAATCACTACTCCCTCTCCCTTTTCATTCAAAGGTCTAACTTTATCGCCTATTGATAGCTTCACCTGACAAAAATACGGAACGGCGTGAACCAAGACCCAAAAGCTCCCACTGAATCCCCTTGGAAAACCTTGAATAGCAAGGTGGTATATGAAACTCCCTGGATCAAAGTAAAACACCACGAAGTCATCACCCCTGGCGGTAGTGAAAGCATTTACGGCACAGTACATTTTCAACACCTGGCCATTGGAATAGTTCCCGTAGATGCTGAGGGCAATACCTGGCTGGTGGGCCAATACCGTTACCCGATTGCCGAATACTGCTGGGAAATACCGGAAGGTGGTGGCAACCTCAACGATACGCCACTGGAGTCTGCACAGCGGGAATTGAAAGAAGAAACGGGTATCGTTGCTCAGCGCTGGGAATTGATTCAGGAAATGCAGGTGAGCAACTCGGCTACCGACGAGTACGCTTACATTTACCTGGCCCGGGATTTAACCTTTCATGCACCATCCCCTGACGAGGATGAAGACCTGAAAATTTGGAAGTTACCGTTAATCAAAGCCATCGAGATGGTGATGGATGGCACAATAAAAGACAGTCTTTCGGTGGCTGGTTTGCTACGTGCCAAGGTAGCGCTTGGCCTGTAAACTCCATTACATGTTGATCCAATCGACTTCTTTTCGGAGTAGGTTGAGGGTGGCTTCTTCTGCTGATCCGGCTTCGGGTTGATAATCGTATGGCCATCCCGCCCGGTTGGGCAGGCTCATCAATATCGACTCAATTCTGCCACTGGTATCGAGGCCAAACTTAGTGCCTTTGTCATACACTAAATTAAATTCAACGTAACGCCCTCGGCGAAAGAGTTGAAAGTTGCTCTCTTGGTCTCCAAAGGTCAGGTGCTTGTTGCGTTGCACCAGTTCAGTATAAGTTGGAGCAAATGCGGCCCCTACTGCCTTTACATATTCGAAAAGTGCGGTTTTATCATGGGATTCATTCGCTACCATCCGGTCGAAGAAAATACCGCCTATACCGCGGGTCTCATTCCGATGACGAATAAAGAAATAGTCGTCGGCCCAGGTTTTGAACTTGGGATAGTAGTTGGCATCAAAACGGTCGCAAACGGCTTTTAAACTCTGGTGGAAAAAACGGGCATCTTCCGGAACTATGTAATGTGGCGTAAGGTCAATTCCACCTCCAAACCACCAAGTGGATTCTGAGAGTTCGAAGTAACGCGTGTTCATGTGAATGATGGGCACACGTGGACTTTGGGGATGAATAACAATGGAGATTCCGGTGGCAAAAAAGTCGGCCTCGTCCACCTTGAGGGCCTTCTGAATGGTTTCTGGCAGTTGACCGTGCACTGCGGAGAAATTGACCCCTCCTTTTTCAAATACGGCTCCATTTTGGATAACCCGGGTTCTTCCCCCGCCTCCGCCATCCCGTTGCCAGAGGTCTTCCTGAAATTTCACCTTTCCATCTTCGGTTTCCAGGGCTTGACAAATTTGATCTTGAAGGTGCCGAAACCAATCGGCAATTTGCGCCTTGTCGGGCATGCTTAGTTGGCTTTTTCCAGTTGAAAATCCTGGTACCGCAGGATAAACACGTTTTCGTTTTCAAAGCCGTGTTCCATTCCGGTTTTGAAGTAGTCGAATTTGATGCTGGTTGTCACTTCATCCATACTGCCTAAGTGCTCTTGAAAAGCAATGCCGTGTTCTTGTAAGGCACGCAGATAGAAATAAGTTACATCAAATCCAAGGAAGGAATACTTAGCGGGATCGGTATGAAAGCGGTTGCGGTAGCTGCGTAGGTATTGCACCACCGCAGGCGATTGGTAATCAACAAAGGAGGAAGTTACCAAATGGACCTTTAAATCGTGTAGAAACTCCGCTTCGAGGTTATCGTAGTTCTGCCACTTTTCAAGGCCGAAAATGGTAATCTGATAGTCTTCTTTGAGTTCGTTGAGGTGAATCATGACCTCGCTCACAAAAGCGCGGTTGTTGGAAGGCAGAAGAATCACGTTTTCGGTATCCTTCTTCAGAACAGTTTCCAGCAAGTCTTGGCTCACCTTATAGATTTGTAACTCAGGAAGGGTATCAAGGGAATTGGAGTCCGTTTGAAGGTACATTTCGCGGCTGTCGCGCTTCAATGCATCTACCCAATATTGATCCCTGAGCTTCATGCTGTTGAGCAGCACTAAATTATCGTTCCGGTATTTTTTAAACACATATTTGGTGAGGGCTTTGCTTTGCACGGGCAACGAAGGGGACACCTTGCTCACCCGTGGGTTGCCCAACAACAGGCGGTTGGATTGATGGACCGGAGATACAATGTTGATCTGACGGCTTTTGGCGAAAGCCGCCACCAATTCAAAGTTCGAGCGGTACAGGGGGCCGATGAAAAGGTTCATCTTTTCCATTTCCTCACGGTGCAACAAGTCGATGATGGTGGCCGAATCGTTGCGGGTATCGTACACATGGAATTTTACCAGCATACCCGCTTTTTCCAGGCTATCGACCGCCATTCGTGCTCCTAAATAAAAATCGAGTGCCACTTTGGAGCGCGGGTAGATTTGCAGACGCAGAGCTTTCGTTGGGTCTTCCTCCTCCATCTGAGCCGTATCGTTCTTGTCCAAATAAAGCGGAAGCAACAGGGCCACGTTATAAATGGGTTTGAGGATCACGGTATCCGGTTGAAAGTCCGGGTCGCGTGGCGGAATCAGGGAAGCCGGTTTGGGCCTGATTTTCTTTTCTGCTGTAACCGGCATTAGCGTTCCGGTAGCAGGAATACGAACGGTCGCGCCTGCATTGAATCCTTCCGGCCAATTGTCGTTGGCTGCGTCCAAGGCCTCAATGCTTACTCCATAGCGCTGCGACAAGGAAAACCGGGTTTCACCGGCCTGTATCACATGGTCTTGCGCCTCATTAGAAACCACCGTATTTTGAACTGTCGGAGCAGGTGGCGATAGGGCTGGCGCTGGTACGGTAGGTGCGTTACCGGGAATCACAATTTTACTGCCCAGCTTCAAGCCTTCGGCCAAACCTCCATTGGCTTTTCTAATGGCCTCGACCGACACATCGTATTTCCGCGAAAGCGAAAACAGGGTTTCTTTGGGCTGCACTGCGTGCCAACGTTCTCCAGGTTGTAGCTCCCTTTCGTTTTGAGCGGGTGTTTCCGGAGCGGCTTTTTGAGTGGTGGCTTTCGGCTCTTCAAGCCGTTTGATGGTCGCCTTTTTATTCTTAACCACCGGGATGTAAATCACCTGATTGGGCTTCACCCCTTGCTTCACATCAGGATTCTGTGCTACAATGGTTTTGATGGCTACCCCATAATGTTTCGAAATGCCATAGAGGGTCTGCCCCTTCCGTACGGTGTGCACATATACCTTTTGGCCGTTAATGACTTCGGTCACTTTCGGATCATCGTATTGCGCCTGGGCGGCATTTGGAGCCACCATCAACACCAACAGCACGATCAACGTACTGGTTACGAAGGCTTTCGCCAGATATATCAACTTACTGGTCAACTATTCAAATATAGTTTATTCCCATTCGATGGTGGCCGGTGGCTTGGAACTGATGTCATAAACTACCCGGTTGATTCCCTTTACTTTGTTGATGATGTCGTTGGACACCTTGGCCAAAAAATCATAGGGCAAATGGCACCAATCTGCGGTCATGCCGTCGGTAGAAGTTACCGCCCGCAGGGCTACTGCATTTTCATACGTACGTTCATCTCCCATCACGCCCACGGATTGTACCGGCAACAAAATGGCACCGGCCTGCCAAACTTCATCATACAGACCAGAGGTTTTCAAGCCGCTGATAAAGATGTGATCAACTTCTTGCAAAATCCGGACCTTTTCGGCGGTGATGTCACCTAAGATACGAATGGCCAACCCTGGACCTGGAAAAGGATGGCGGCCCAAAATATCGGGTGCCAGTCCAATGGCTTTGCCCACCCGGCGAACTTCATCTTTGAACAAAGTATTGAGGGGCTCTACGACTTTCAGTTTCATGAAATCGGGCAATCCGCCAACGTTGTGGTGGCTTTTAATGGTAGCAGAGGGTCCTTTCACCGATTTGGACTCGATCACATCCGGATAGATGGTGCCTTGCGCCAACCACTTTGCATTTTCAATTTTCCCGGCTTCTTCGTCGAACACCTCTACGAATACCCGACCAATGATTTTGCGTTTTTTCTCGGGATCAGAAACACCGGTCAATTCACTGTAGAACCGCTCGGCAGACCTTACGCCTTTCACGTTAAGGCCCAATCCCTGGTACTGTTCCAACACCGCATCAAATTCGTTTTTACGCAGCAATCCGTTGTCGACAAAAATGCAATAGAGCTGATGCCCAATGGCTTTGTGCAGGAGCATGGCGGCTACGGAACTGTCTACGCCACCCGAGAGGCCTAAAACTACCTTGTCATCGCCCAATTGAACTTGCAAACGTGCTACAGTATCGTCGATGAAGGAAGCCGGTGTCCAGGAGTCTGAACATCCACAAATACCATGTACAAAGTTACCGATGATTTGTTTGCCGTCGGTGCTGTGGAATACTTCAGGGTGAAACTGGAGTCCAAAAGTGGTTTCGTCGGTAGCTTGAAAACCCGCCACTTCTACATCCGAGGTACTGGCAATTACGCGGTAGTTGGCAGGAATTTTTTTAATGGTGTCGGCATGCGACATCCATACTTGTGAACCGGTATTGACCGAATTCAGGAGCGCATTGTCGCCGTCGATGAAGGCCAGGTTGGCCCGGCCATATTCGCGGGTTTCGGAGGGCATTACTTCACCACCGTAAAAATGTGTGAGGTATTGGGCACCATAACAAATGCCCAGCAACGGTAGTTGGCCCTTAATATGGGTCAAATCTGGTTGTAGAGGCGCTTCCTGACGCACAGAAAAAGGGCTCCCGGATAGGATAACTCCCTTAACTTCAGGACCGGGAGTTGGAAAATCGTTGTAGGGATGGATTTCGCAATAGACATTGAGCTCTCGTACTCGTCTGGCAATCAACTGGGTGTATTGCGAACCGAAATCAAGAATGAGTATGGTTTCCTGCATGCGCAAAAATAGAAGGATTGTAGCGGTTGAAAAGCCCTTTGTGGGGTTACTTTTCAACAAAAAAGTGCACGATAAAAATGAGAGTTAGAAAGCTAGAAAAACTGCTTTTTTTCTTCAGAATCAGAGCTTTTCGACCAAAACGGTCATCCGCGTATCAAAGGGCTGAAAGTGGAGAACCAACGCTTCAATGAAACGATCACCCCATTGGAGGTAGTGTGGCAAGAAGTTGTCATAGCGCTCCTGGAGTTTTCCTTCCGGGAAAAACCGTTGGTGTAAACTCTGCAATTGTCGGATTGTGGTTTCCTGATTGCGCTTTTCGGCTTTTACCAGCTTGTTTTCCAACTGTGCCAAGCCGTTGATCGAACGTTGTAACTCGCCTTCAACTGCTTTCACCAGCGTAGGGTCTACTTTGCTTACACGGTCAGATAAAGTGGTAAAAAGGTGCTTCAGCGCCTCTTGTTCGGGCTTGGTGGATAGCAATCCATCGCTCTCGCCCTTCACATAGCCGGACAGCAACTGGTCGACCGGTTGAAAAAAGTCGTGGACTTCTACACCGATCTTTTGCATCTTTTTGGCCACAAACCCTGGAACCAATGCCCCAGAGTTGCGCACGATTACCACCGGGTAAGGAATGTTAAAGTGATCAAAGGTGGACTTCAGTTCCAACCAGTAGGCCACCTCGGATCCTCCTCCGATGTAGGCGAGGTTGGGTAAAATGGCTTCTTGATACAGGGGCCGCAACACCACATTCGGACTAAATCGCTCCGGGTGCTGCTCGAGTTCCTGAAGGATTTCCTGACGGGTAAATTGGATGTCAGTGCCAGCCAGTTGAAATTTTTCGCGGTTTTCTACGGGGTCAATGCGCAACCGCTGCCCTTCATGGTGATAGAACAGGTTAACCGCTCTGGGATGCACCGGAACTTTATAATCTTGCTCTAAAGCTTCTGCCGTTTTTCCCACCAGAGTTTCGGCATCACCAACCGCAAGATCGTTGCGCATTACCTCAAGGAAGTTGGCTTTCAATCGACGGTCATTCGGATCAATGACCAACAAACCATAGCGGCCAAAGAGATGATCTACCAACTTGGCGGTGGCCTGTGCCAAGTTTTTAGTTTCCAGGTAACAGTTGCGCAGCACGTCAATTACTTCCTCCGCCTGCGGCCGATCCCCCATCCAATCAGCCAATTCCTGTAGGACCGAATCCAAGCCTTCCGGGCTCATTTCACCCACAAAATTTCCGGCCTCTCGCTCCCAGGTCAACGTTTTACCGGGCAAATGCAAGTGGTTGATTTCTGCAAAATCGTGGTCTTCGGTCGCCATCCAGTACACAGGAACAAAATGGTGACCAGGGTAAAAGTTAGACAGCTCTTTAGCAACTACCACTGCCGAAACCAGTTTGTAGATGAAATAGAGCGGTCCGGTAAAAAGACACAATTGGTGCCCGGTAGTAATGGTGAAAGTGTTGTGGCGAATCAGCAAGTCGAGGTTAGTGGCCACGGCAGGTTTGATCGGACCAAGTGCTTCGTATTGCGTTTTGAGCACTTCCATCAACCCCTTGCGATCAATTGAGTGCTGTTGTTTGCGCTCAATGGCCTGTTTGAAGTTTACTGGCTTGGGTACATGCTGGTACTTCCCTTCCAGCTTGCGGTCCACCTCCAAATAATCGTTGGTGAGCTTGGGCAAATGCTGGGTAGTAGTGCGGGCTAAATAATGGGACTGAAACAGGGTTTCGGTGGCGGTTTCCTGTGGAGTGTCAGTTGAAATGGTCATGCTACTGGAGTTCCAAACAAATCGTAGTGCTCTGCGGAAGTTATTTTAACCGGAATAAAATCGCCAATCCTGGCGTAGGTGCCTGAAGGCAACAAGACTTCGTTGTCTACTTCCGGCGAATCAAATTCAGTTCTGCCTACAAAACGATCACCGTCTACCTTATCAACCAATACCTGAAGGGTTTCACCTACTTTTCGTTGATTCTGGTCCCAGGAAATTCCGCTTTGAATTTCCATAACTGCTTCCGCACGTTCCTGCTTCACGAATTCCGGCACATCGTCTTCCATGGCAAAGGCACTGGTATTTTCTTCGTGGGAATAGGGAAAAATCCCCAAACGGTCGAAACGATAGCTTTCTACCCAGCGCAACATGGCTTCATGGTCAGCCTCGGTTTCACCAGGGAATCCGGAAATTAAAGTAGTACGAAGCGCGATATCTGGTATTTTTTGCCGGATGGCATCTACCAGGTCATTGGTCTTTTTGGCGGTGATGCCTCTGCGCATGGCCTTCAGCATTGAATCAGAAATGTGCTGCAAAGGCATGTCCAGGTAATTGCACACCTTGGGTTGCCGTTTCATCACGTCCAATACATCCATCGGAAAACCGCTTGGGTAGGCATAGTGCAAGCGGATCCAATCGATTCCCTCTACATCACAAAGACGGTCCAGCAACTCTGCCAGGTTCCGTTTTCTGTAAAGGTCGAGGCCATAAAAAGTAAGATCTTGTGCAATCAAGATCAATTCTCGGGTGCCTTTGGCCGCAAGGGATTTTGCATTTTCCACCAATTGTTCGATCGGTGTAGAAACGTGTTTCCCCCGCATGAGCGGAATGGCACAAAAGGCGCAAGGCCGGTTACAGCCTTCAGAAATTTTGAAATAAGCGTAGTGGGCTGGTGTGGTCAGCAACCGTTCACCCACCAATTCTTTTTTGTAATCTGCCTTGAGGGTTTTGAGCAATCGCGGAAGCTCACGGGTTCCGAAATAGGCGTCTACTTCGGGAATTTCTTTTTGCAATTCGGGCTTGTAACGCTCCGAAAGGCAACCGGTTACCATCAATCGGTCCACCCGGCCATCCTTCTTAGCCTCAGCGAATTGAAGAATGGTATCAATCGATTCCTGCTTGGCATTTTCAATAAAGCCACAGGTGTTAATGATCACAATACTGGCATCTTCCTGCTCCGATTCATGGTCTACCTCATAGCCGTTGCCTTTCAGCTGGGCCATCATCACTTCGGAGTCGAACAAGTTTTTAGCGCACCCGAGGGTCACCACATTAACCTTGTTCTTTTTTAGCGTTTTGGTACGCATGCAGGGGCTTTCAGTTTTTTATTTAGCGAACAGAGAATCGACGAATTCGTGCTTGTCGAAAACCTGCAGGTCTTCAATTTGCTCGCCCACCCCGATGTATTTTACAGGAATTCGAAACTGATCGCTAATGCCGATCACTACACCTCCCTTAGCGGTACCGTCTAACTTGGTCAGCGCCAAAGAAGAAACTTCAGTCGCTTTGGTGAATTGTTTGGCCTGCTCAATGGCATTTTGCCCGGTGGAGGCATCCAAAACCAATAAAACTTCATGCGGAGCATCGGGAATCACCTTGGTCATCACGTTTTTGATCTTAGTGAGCTCGTTCATGAGGTTGATCTTGTTGTGCAACCTTCCGGCAGTATCCACCAACACGATGTCTGCGTTTTGCGCAACGGCTGATTTCAAGGTATCGAAGGCTACCGAAGCAGGATCAGCCCCCATACCTTGGGTAACAATAGGTACGTCTACCCTTTCGGCCCAAATTTTTAGCTGATCTACCGCAGCCGCACGAAAGGTATCGGCTGCACCGAGAATAACGTTTTTCCCTTGCTTTTTGAATTGATGCGCCAGTTTGCCAATGGTGGTGGTTTTACCTACACCATTCACGCCAACTACCATTACTACGTAAGGGCTGTCTTTCTTGGGCATTTCAAAATTGGTGGCGTCTCCACTGTTGTTTTCTTCCAGCAGGGACGAGATTTCTTCTCTTAGAATTCGGTTGAGTTCGCTCGTACCGAGGTACTTATCGCGGCTAACGCGTCCTTCGATGCGTTCAATGATTTTGAGGGTTGTATCTACGCCTACATCAGAAGTAACGAGCACTTCTTCCAGGTTGTCCAATACCTCATCGTCTACCCTCGATTTGCCCACCACCGCGCGGGTCAGTTTGGAGAATACGCTTTCCTTGGTTTTGGAAAGGCCTGCATCCAGACTTTGCTTTTTTTCTTTGGAAAAGAGGCCGAAGAGCGCCATGCGAATGGGAATGAAGGTTAAAAATCGAAATTACGGAATCTGAGACGGTTAACTTGATCTTGGAGGGCCTAAAAGCAAAAAAGCTCTCTTCCTGATGGAAGAAAGCTATTCATACGTTTGGCAAAGAAAAATTAGTTTTTCGCCAAGTAATCTTTCACCGCGTCTTTCGGCACTACTTCTTCAGAAAAGGAGTAAGATCCAGACTTGGGCGATTTTACCATTTTGATCACTTTGGTGAAGTCTTTGGCTCCACCCTTACCAAGGGTTGCAACGGTTTTCTTTGCCATGATGGTCGGTATTAGGACTGTAGGAATTCCGAAACGGAATGGCCAAACAGTGTCATTACTTAATCTCTTTGTGTACGGTCATTTTCTTAAGAATGGGGTTGTATTTCTTCAACTCCATTCGGTCCGGGGTGTTCTTCCGGTTTTTGGTAGTGATGTACCGCGAAGTTCCAGGCATTCCGCTGGTTTTGTGCTCAGTGCACTCTAGAATGACCTGTACCCGGTTTCCTTTCTTAGCCATGATTCGTATCCGTTTGAATATTTCGGGCTGCAAATATAGCGATAATCGCATAAAGATTACAAGTGGATTTTTCTTATTTTAAAGCCTCCCCCCATCGTAGAAGTGCAAGGCCGTAAAATACCCTTCGCAGGGTATTTTGCAACTACACGCCATTTAGGACTTTTGGTCAGCTTGGAAGCCTCTTAAACCTTGCCCACTACATGGTTTTGTTTTTATACAAAACCAGATTATTAATTCTCACCCAGCAAGCTGGGTAAGTAGTAATTCCTGTCCTAAAATATGCAGGGCATTAGCACAAAAGAACCTCAGGCGATTTCGCTGTAGCGAACAAGGTCTGGTTGATTGTCATCCATGGGGGAATATCGCATCGTTATTGTAGATGATCACAAGGTGTTTTTAGACAGCTTAGCATTGGCTGTAGGGCAATGCAGTGATCACAAGATCGTGGGCACCGCTCTCAACGGCACCGATGCGCTGGATTTGATCAACAAAAAGGTGGATATGGTCATTTGTGACCTCAACATGCCCGGCAATTATAAATTGGAGTTTATTCGAGCGCTCAAAACCAACCACACGCATGTGAAGGTACTGGTGCTCACCATGTATGATGAACGCCGGATCATTCGCCAATTGAGTCGCCTTAAGGTAGATGGCTACGTGCCTAAGGGAGCAGGATTGGAAGAATTACTCACCGGTATTGAAATGATCCGACAAGGCAGGCGCTATTTCCGGCAATCCCCCGAAAGCCGACCTAAGGCCAAAAAGGTCGAGGATGATTTTGCCAAGCAGTTCAAGTTAACCAAGCGCGAACTGGAAGTGCTGACCTTGATCGCCCGCGATTGCAGCAGCAAAGAAATTTCACAACAATTGAAGGTGAGCGTTGCCACCATTGCTACGCATCGAAAAAACGTGATGCGGAAACTAAACCTGCACAGTGCGTCTGCACTGACCAAGTTTGCCCTCGAAAATGGTTTGGTGTAATCCCGGTTAGCCTTCTCCGTCTTCAGCTTCCGGGTCGTCCGATTCCAGTTGCTCTTTCCCTGGTGCCGGACTTTCCTCAGGAAGTGCGTTTTCCGGCGGAGTTTCACTTTTGTCCTTCGGAGCGTTGGGATAGTCTGGAATTTCTGGCTCCATCAGAACCGGCGATTTGTCGGGATTGGGCACAACATACTTTCCCGATTGTTGCATCAGCTGTTCTATCTCCTTCACCGTTTTGGGAACGCAAGCTGATAAAACCTCAGGACCTTTGGCGGTAATGAGCACATCGTCTTCGATGCGCACCCCGATGTTCCACCATTTGGGATCACAAGGCGATCCCTCTGGGATATAAATACCCGGTTCTACCGTGATGACATTACCGGGTTTGAGCGGACCAAACAAACCTGCATCGTGGACATCAAGGCCAAGGTAGTGGGATGTTCCGTGCATAAAGTAGCGCCCCACTTCCGAGGATTGTCCGATAATACCGTTTTCCAGCAAGCCCTGAGTAATGATGCGCGAAGCGACCCGGTGGGGTGTCCAAAAGCGGTTGCCAGCTTTAGCAGATTTTATTCCGGCAGCCTGGGCCGCTAAAACAATGTTGTAGATGATTTTTTCTTCTTTAGAAAACCGGCCGTCTACCGGCAAAGTACGGGTAACATCGGCTGTATACCCGTGATACTCTGCCCCAATATCGGAAACCAACAGGTTGTTACCAATAAGCGGTTTGCGGTTGGTGGTATAGTGCAGAATGCATGAATTCTCTCCTCCACCCAATATGGATGGGAACCCCTGATATTCTGCTCCGTTTTTCTTAAAAACATATTCTACAATGGCTTCTGCTTCGTATTCGGGCATCCCGGGTTTGAGGTTGGCCATCAGCTCTTGTTGCGCTTCACAAGTAATGTCAATGGCTTTGCGTAGCAAAACCATTTCTTCAGGGGTTTTCACCTCCCTCAGTTCAGCCATCAGGTCGCTCAACTGCCGAGGGTCGATGCCGTTGGGCAGTGTGTCTACCTTGCGAACAAAGTGCTTCACCATGCTGTAGAGGTCACCCAAGTCCCGGCCATCGTCCCGAACATCGTTTTGTGGTGTGAGGTAGTAGAGGTTGGAGAATTGCCCAAAATCGATCGGGAAGTGCGCAAAATCAATATTTTCATAGGCTTTTTCCAAACCTAACACCTGCTCAGTACCGGCTACCCCCATGCGCTTACCCGTCCATACTTCTGATCTCGGATTGCGGGGTTGCACAAACACCAACTCGCTATAAGACTGGCCATCGATCTCGATGGGTTGCTTAAAGATTACTACCACCGAATGGGGCTCTTTCAATCCGGTGAGGTAATAGAAGTTGGGATCTTGGTGGTATTCAAAATCAACATCGTTGCTGCGGTTGCGCACGGGGTTGGCAAAAAGCACGGCCACCGAACTATCGGGCATAAGATCGCGCAAGGCTTGCCTTCGTTGCTGGTGAAACTCAGCAGACAACAGGTCGGTGTCGTAGCGGTAGTCGTTCACTACCGTTGGAGCTTCTTCCTGGGTGAGGTTTAGCTCTGGTTCCTGACCGAAGGAGGAAAAGCTCCATCCGATTGGGAGCAGCACAAGCAAAGAAAGAAATCGCAAAAATGAGGGCATAAAAAAACGTTGCTGCGAAAGTAATCGCAACAACGTTAGGGTGCAAATGCTATTGATAGAGCCTTAGTCGACCAGAAACCCTTTGGACCGGGCATCTTTCAGACAAGCTTCAATTCCGTTTTTGTTGATGTTACGGATGCCAGCGGCAGAAACTTTGAGGGTTACCCACTTGTTTTCCGAAGGAATAAAGAAACGTTTCACTTGGAGGTTGGGGTAAAACTTACGCTTGGTACGGCGTTTGGACTTGGAAACGTTGTTTCCAACCATAACTTTTTTTCCGGTGATCTGGCAAATTCTGGACATCGTTTACTGCTTTTTTCTCGAACGAGGCTGCAAATATATAGAATTATTCCGTGTGCCGGGAAAGGTGTTTCAAAATTTCCTTTCGCAATAAACTCAATGCTGTAAGGGTAAACATGCGGATGTTTCGCTCGCGGTTTTTTCCAAACCTCAGCTCTCTGGAAACTACTCCATTCGGGCCGGCAATTCCAATACAAACTAATCCTACAGGCTTGGTAGCGGTGCCTCCACCTGGACCAGCAATGCCGGAAGTAGCGACTGCAAAATCGGTATTCAAACTGGTTCGCGCTCCTCGTGCCATTTGCTCTACCACCGGCAACGAAACCGCGCCATGTTTGGTCAAATCACTTTCTGAAACCTGTAATAGGGATTGCTTCACAGCATTAGCGTAAGAAATGATGGAGCCTTCGAAATAAGCTGAGCTTCCGGCCACACTGGTCAGCAAGTGCGCAATATATCCACCCGTGCAGCTTTCGGCGGTCGAAACGGTCATCTGATGCTCACTCAACAGCCGCCCTACCACCTGTTGCAGGGTGACATCGTCATATCCGAAGATGTACTTCTCCAACAGCGGCTTCAGTTCTTCAACTTTTCGGTGCACTTTTTCTTGCAGGGCTTCGGGTTCGTTCCCTTCCCCGCTGATACGCATCCTTACACTGCCGGGGGAAGGCAAATAAGCCAACTTGAGTCCTTCCGCTGGCAGGCTTTCTTCCCAGTCGGTGACAATTTCCATGATGGAAGATTCACCGATACCCTGTGTCATCACCGTTTTATGATAGATTTCAGGGGTTTTAAAATGCTTTTTGACCCGTGGTAATACCTCATCTGTCATCAGGCCTTTCATTTCATAGGGCACACCCGGCATGGCAACAAATACTTTGTTGCCTTTCTCGAACCACATACCCGGGGCAGTACCTACCGGATTGGTGAGTACCTGACAGCCGGCGGGCAATTGCGCTTGTTTTCGGTTCACCGGAGGCATTTTATAGCCCCTTGAGGCAAATAGCTCTTCTACGTGCGCCAGCACTTCGGCATTTTCTTCCAACTCTGTTTCAAAATACTCGCACAGCGTGGGTTTCGTAATGTCGTCTTTGGTGGGCCCGAGTCCTCCGGTGATAAGGATCAGATTTGCACGCGCTTCGGCCAAAGCCAACCCTTCCAAAATTCCTTCCCGCGTATCGGGCACACTGGTGATGCGGTTGAGGGCGATGCCGGCCTGATTGAGCTGCTGGCCCAACCAGGCGGAATTGGTATCTACAACTTGTCCGATGAGGATTTCATCGCCAATGGTGATCACTTCTGCAAGCATGGCGCGAATATAGCCCATTGGTGGCGTTGGACTCGGCTCCTTTGGCGAGGTTTTTCCATTCGTTTTTACCCTTTCTACAATAGTCCGCTCTAAAAATGGGTAGTTTTGGCCAATGCATTCTTCTACTTCCCCCACTTCGGGTAGCCGATTGGCCGAGTCTGAGCTGATTCTAAACACCGACGACGGTAGCATCTATCACCTCAAATTGCTTCCTGAGCACCTTGCAGATGATGTCATTGTGGTGGGTGATCCGGGACGGGTAAAATCCATTTCCGACCGCTTCGATTCCGTAGATGTACGCATTAGCAACCGTGAGTTTGTGACGCATACCGGCTGGCTCAACGGTAAGCGCATTACTGCTTTGGCCACAGGCATTGGCACCGACAACATCGATATCGTGCTGAATGAGCTGGATGCTTTGGTAAACATCGATTTGGAGAGCCGCAGGATAAAGGCGGACCACAAATCCTTGAACATTGTGCGCATTGGCACCACCGGTGCCTTGCAAGGAGACTTTCCGGTAGACTCTTACCTGGCTTCTCGCTATGGTTTGGGCTTCGACAATGTGCTGCATTATTACCAATACCATCCCGAAGCCGAAACGGCTCAACTGGAGCAAGCGCTGGTCGATCACCTCAATATGGGCGATGCAGCTTCGCGCCCCTACCTGGTACCTTGCTCCAATACCCTCCTACAAAAAGTGGGAGCGGATATGCACCAGGGTATTACCGCTACGGCACCTGGCTTTTATGGTCCTCAGGGCAGAACACTGCGACTTCCTTTGCGCATTGAGGATTTGAACGAACGGCTGAGCTCCTTTGAAAATGGGAATTTGAAGGTCACCAATTTCGAAATGGAGACTTCTGCGCTGTATGGGTTGGGGCATTTGTTAGGACACCAATGTTGCACGGTTTGCCTGGTGATTGCCAACCGTATTAGAAATGAATACAGCAAAGATTACCACCCGGCAATGGGCCGTTTGATCGATACGGTTTTAGAGCGATTAACACAATAATTGTGAATAATAAGCCCTGATGCAATTCTGATTAGCCTCTACCCTGGCTAATTTTGTTTTGATGCACCTGCCTGACGATCCTACTGAACTCAACGCCCTCATCAGTTTGTTGGACGATCCTGATGAAACCATTTACCTCCAAATTCGGAATCGGCTCCTTTCTATCGGTTCGGAAGTGATTCCTGCGTTAGAAAGCGCCTGGGAGCACAATGCTTTTGGCATGCTGTTCCAAAACCGGGTGGAAGCCATCGTTCACGACATTCAATTCACCTCGGTTTTCGATCAACTCAAAACGTGGGCTAGCCAAGGTGGGCCCGATTTGCTAGATGGATTGATGTTGCTCTCCCGGTATCAATACCCCGATTTGGACGAAGAGCCGATCAGAAAGCTGCTCGATCAAATCACACGGGATATCTGGTTGGAATTGAACGATAAGTTGACCGCTCTTGAAAAAGTGCGGGTCATCAATCATATTTTGTTTGAGGTGTATGGCTTTGGCGGCAATACGACCAACTACCACGCCCCGCAGAACTCCTACATCAACAATGTGGTAGAATCCCGCAAGGGAAATCCCATTTCGTTGTCCGCGATCTATACCATTTTGGCCAGTCGATTAGAGCTACCCATTTTCGGTATCAACCTGCCCAAACATTTTGTTTTGGCCTACGTGGACCTCATGACCATGCAGCCGGGAATTTCCATTGGGGAAGCGGAGATACTGTTCTACATCAATCCTTTCAGCCGGGGTGGTGTGTTTAGTCGCAAGGAAATCGACTTTTTCCTCAAGCAGCTGGACTTAAAACCCGATCCGAAGTTTTTCTCGCCTTGTAACAATCTGACGATCGTTCGTAGGATGCTCAACAACCTGACTTATTCTTACCACAAATTGGGTTATCCGGATAAGGTGGCAGAAATTGAAAAACTTGGGAATGCCTTACCGCCCGAAGATGCGGCCTAAGGTGGTAAAAATGATTCTCAAATCAGTGCTGAGGCCTTGTTCTTTGATGTAGCGTAAGTTGAGTTGCAGCTTGGCCGGCATAATGGTTTGGATGTACAATTGCTCCGGGTCGGAGGCCTTGCCCAACAGTTCGTTTTCATCCAGGTATTCCAGGGAAGCAAAATCGGTGAGTCCGGGACGAACTGCCAGTACCTCCAACTGTTCAGGACTATAAAGATCGACGTATTTACGCACTTCAGGCCGCGGACCTACCACGCTCATTTCGCCTTTCAGAATGTTGAGCAATTGCGGCATTTCATCCAGTTTGTATTTGCGCAACCAAAAGCCAACGCGGGTAATCCTCGGATCGCGGCCGCCTACGGTTAGTTGGCCTTTACGGTCGGCATTGGGTACCATGGTTCGAAATTTATACAAGCCAAAATCGTGGTTGTGGCGTCCGACACGGATTTGTTGGTAAAAAACACCTCCTTTAGAATCGAACACAATGGCCAGTGAAATAACAATCCACAGCGGGGCGGAGACCAGCAGCACGAGTCCCGAACTCAGCAGATCGAAAAGGCGTTTCATGTAACTTTCCTAGTGAGCACACTTTCTACCGCAGCTGCCACTTCTTGAATGACCGTTTCCTGGTCTTCGTTACTCAGGTTGAAGTATACCGGCAGGCTAATTTCGCTGGAATAGAGCCGAAAAGCATTGGGATAATCGGCCATTTGATACCCTTGATTTTTGTAATAAGACAGCAAAGGCAAAGGCTGAAAGTGGACGTTAACGGCCACTTCACGTCGATAGATCTCATCAATCAAGGCATCGCGCTCTGCTTCCTCAATACCATCGATTCGCAACATGTAAACGTGGTAAGAAGAGCACTTATGGTCGTTTTCATAGGTGGGCACAATGGCCCAGGGATAAGCCGAGAAAGCTTCTGAATACCGATCGAAAATGGCCCTTCTGCGGGGCAAGGTTTCCCGAACGTAGCGTTCGAGCTCTACCAGACCAATGGCGGCCTGTATATCGGTCATGTTGCATTTGTAACCCGCTTCTACCACATCATAGCGCCAGCCACCTTTGCGAAACTTGGCCAGTGCATCTTTGCTTTGCCCATGCAAAGAAGACACACACATTTCTTTGTAAATGGCAGCATTGTCAAATGGTTCTGGAAGGTTGAGGGCCAGAGCTCCTCCTTCGGCAGTAGTGAGGTTTTTTACGGCATGAAAAGAAAAGACCGAGATATCGGCCAGAATGCCGGTGTTGCGCCCTTTGTAAACGGCTCCGAGTGAGTGGGCCGCATCGGACAGCACCAACATTCGACCAAGTTGCTCTTGCTCGGGCGTGGTGGCTTTGAAAAGCGATTTGACCGCATCACTACGCACCAAATCGTTAATGGTATCGTAATCACAAGGCCATCCGCCAATGTCTACCGGCATCACCACCTTGGTGTTCGAATTGATCCTGGCCTTGATGTTCTCAAGGGTAATGTTGAAATCGTTTCCTACATCGACCAATACGGGTGTAGCTCCGCAATGCTCCACTACATTTGCCGTAGAGCAATAAGTATAAGCGGGAAGTATCACTTCATCGCCCGGTCCCACACCAAACCAACGCAACCCCAATTCCATTCCGGCAGTAGCTGAATTGAGGCAAACGGTATTGGGATTACCGTTGTAATCGCTCAAAAGTTGCTCAAAACGCTTGGTTTTAGGCCCGGTGGTGATCCAGCCCGATTGAAGGGTATCGGTTACCTCGTCAATGGTTCGCTGATCGATTCTTGGTGGGGAAAAAGGAATCATACCGTTCGTTTTAGCAAAATTACAGCATTATGAGGGGATGCCGGGTGTATTCTGGCTGGGATTGGGAAAGGCCAACACCAACAGGGATTGAAACATGGCAAAAAACACGACTCCGGCCTGCGTTTCTAACATGGATTCTGTGAGCAAGCTAAAGCCAAATACAAAAATGAAGAAACCGTAGATGAGGTGGTTTTTGCGAAAACTTTGAATAAAGGGATAAGCCAAATTGAGTAACAGGATCAACAAGCCGATGACTCCCAGTGCCACACTGGTTTGCATGTATTGGTTGTGGGCATTGAGGTTTTTGATCAGGGCTTTGGTGAGGCCCACTTCACGGTACTTTTTAATGAACTCATCGCCTACATCGCCAGTGCCCACTCCCGCTATCGGGTCTTGCTGAAAGCGGGAATACCCCAGTTTCCATATCTCTGCCCGAATACCTGCACTGTTTTGTTTGAGCACCGGATTATTGGAGGTCAACTCTTCGGCGGCTGAGGCAAAGCGGTTGATGCTGTAGTTGGAATTGTAGAGCACCAGGGTCGAAATCCCCAACGTGATGATGAGCCCAAGGAGGCTTTTTTTCCACTTGATGCGCGGCAGTATGAGGTAAAAAAACGTGAAGGTGAGAATGGCAATCATGCACAGAATACCGTTGCGCGAAGCCAACTGAAAATTGGCCAGGATGAAGATGGTCATCATGATGAAATAGCGCAGCCGAAAACGATTTTTTTGATCGAAAATAAACTTGATGAGGATGCACAACGACAAGTTGATGTACATGCTGAAATAGCTCGGGTGATGCTCGAAGGTGAACTCATGATAATAGAAATGCTGCAATTCGCCGGTGCGGTAGTAATAGTAAACCGCTCGAAAAAAGGAAACCAGCACCCCTACTAAACAGCCCATTACAAAGGTTGAAAGCACTTTTTCGGTGCGAAATCGGTTGAGGAACCCCGTTGTGAGCAAAATGATAGGAAAGATGAAAATGGAAAACTTGACTTCCAAATCAAACAAGCCGTAGTCCCAATTGGTAGAATAAAACATGCCCGCCACATGCACCAGGTAAAGACTGATGAACAAAAAGAAATACTGCTTGCGTTTCATGAGGTTGCGCCACTTCTGCACCGGGCTGCTTTCGAAGGCACTGGTGATCAAAAGCAAGGCGATGCACAAGGGCACCCATCGGCGGTTGAGCGGGATGAGGAAGGCCAGCAGGTGCACTAAATAATAGGAGCACAAGCGGGCATAATAACGAGGCCGCTGGCGCAGATCGGCGTAGAATTCACCGGTTTGCAAAGTACGAAGGGCGGTTATGAAGTTGGAAGACGCCATAAAAACTAACGGGTGAGCCGTGCACTGCTTTTAGTGGGTTGTTGACGCAGCAACAAAAATCGTACAATGCCTTGCAGGTAGCCCAAACCGTAACCGAGATGCAAGATAAAAAAGGTAAAGGCTACCCCCAATGCCGTAGATGGATTGGAGGTGAGGCGGAAAGCTGAGAGCAAGGCCAGAATCAGATACAGGGCCAAAACTGATCCAAACCCAAAGGACAACAACGGATGCAACCAGGCAAGCAAACCACCCATGAGCACAAACAAGACAAATCCAAGCGGCACCAGCTGCCGAATGGAGGTCACTGCCTGGTGCTTGCGGTTGACAAAGACTTTCCAGTACCCGTATTGAAAGTACTGTCGAAATAACTTTTTGAAGGATGCCCTCACGTAGTACTTTGAACGAATCTTTGAGGACAACCAAATCTTAAAACCGCCCTTTAACACGCGATAATTGAACTCATCGTCTTGATTTCGGGTGAGGTCTTCGTCAAAATACCCTACTTTTTCGAACACCTCCCGCCGGTAAGCACCAAAGGCCACGGTATCCACGTAGCCTTCTTTTCCACCGGTACGAAAATGAGCATTGCCCACTCCAAAAGACGAGGCCATGGCCTTGCTCACAATGGCCGCAGTGGTATTTTCCGCCACATTGTCGATGATGCCACCAATGCACCCCACTTCGGGATGCGCCTTGAGCTGTAACACACATTCGCGCAGATAATCCGGAGCGAGTTCTGCATGGCCGCCTAAAATGATGGCCACATCACTGTTCACCTCCCGGATGCCTAAATTCAGTGCGTAAGGCGTGGTGCGGTAGGGATTATCTACCAGCTTTACCGGTGCATGCTTTTGGGAAAGTTCTGCCACTATTTCACGGGTGCGGTCGTCACTTTGACCATCGCACACCAAAACATGCAATAAATCTTTGGGATAATCATTGCCTACTACCGACTCTACACAAGCCCGAATGTATTGCTCCTCATTCCGGCAAGGAATCACCACTGAGACGCTCAAGTCAAGGAGTTGTTGGGAAGTAGACGCCTGATTCATGCTGACCTCCAAAAGTACCGTACTTTTGTAGTAATGCGCAGCAACACGGGCGAAACTATCAACACCGATTTAAACACTGAGGTTTCTATCGAAAACCGGGTTGAAAAGATATTGGCCGACCCGAACAGTTTTCTCATCCTTTTCGATGGAGTGTGCAACCTGTGCAACTCTTCGGTCGACTTCATCATTTCGCGCAACGCAAAACAGAACATTTACTTCCTCACCTTGCAATCGGAGCTGGCTCAGCGCCTTACCCGGGAACGAAATATCGACCTCGAACACCTCTCCTCGATTGTAGTGCTGCAAGGAAAGGCATCCTATGTGCGCTCTACTGGCGTTTTAAAAGCAAGCTTGCATTTACAGCAACCCTGGGCCTTTCTGGCCCGCATCGGTCTGGTATTTCCAGCCTTCATTCGCGATGGAGTATACCGCCTGGTCGCCAGGTCGAGGTATACTTTCTTTGGAAAGAAAGACGCTTGCCGCTTGCCTACCCAACAGGAGGCAATGCAACTGTTGGGATAAGCCTTCAACATTGGCCCATCAACCGTATTTATTCATTTTGAGGAGGCAGGTGCAACCCTTTGATGTGTAGTTTCATCCTATAGCCAAACCATTCTTACGCCCCCTGATGAAAGCAACTGCTCTTCATTCCCTATTCTTTCACAAACTTTTGATATTGGGTTGCCTTGTGGTTATATCACTGTTGGCCAGCTGCGGATCAAAAGGCGGATGTACCGATTGTTATGCGATAAATTTTGATCCCGATGCCAATAAGGACGACGGCAGTTGTACCTACCTGAGTGATCGTTACCTGGGCCAATGGCGCATTGTTGATTCCTTGTCCGACTTTCTAACTGCTTCGATAGATACCTACGACATTCAAATCAGTGCGGCCTACCCCAATGCCAGCCATTTGGACTTTAGCCGTGTTCGAGGAAATTATGGAAATATTGTTGCCATTCAGGGAGACTCTCTTTGTGTGTTGAGCTCCAGCCTGATATGTAATGGTCCTCACGGTTATTTCATCACCCAAGATTCTTTTTACTTTAAAATCAATTGGGCCGCTGAGCCCAGTGGTGATGCACACTTTTCTGTGATCCGCGGAAGTAGGCTTTAATTGCATTACAGAGGTTCAAATTGTCCTTACGAAACCAAATTATGAGAGCAATATGAGTAGCTTTTCAGGAAAATTTTCAGGTCTGAAGACCTGTTCATTGTTAGTAATTATCAGTGTTGTCATCGGGTGCACCTCAAAAGATGGATGCACCGATTGCTTTGCCACCAACTACAACCCCGATGCCAATAAAGACGATGGCAATTGCACTTACCTCAGCGACCCCTACTTGGGTCAATGGGAGATGATTGACTCAACAGTCGACAACTTTCTTACTCCCTTTATAGATACCTACAACATTCAGATTACCGCTGGCGACCCCAATAAGAACCATTTACAATTCAGCAGACTACCCGGGGGTTATGACAATCTGGTGGCCCTGTTCGGAGATTCGCTTTGCACTTTGGATGAAAGCTTACACTGCGAAGGTGGCCAAGGAGCATACAACGGTTATTTCATCACTCCAGATTCTTTTTATCTCAAAGTCAGTTGGTTAACGCCTACCTTTAGTGATGCTTATTATGCAGTGTTGCGGGGCAAGCGGTTGTAGGATAATAAACCTTCTGCCCAGGCAATCCTGAACAGAAGGTTGCTCAATTCTTATTGACCTATCGATTCACAATCAGCTTTTTAACTTCGGTATTGGCTTGTCCAATAATTGACACAAAGTAAACTCCCGCAGGCATTTCACTTACATCAAAACTCAATCGCTTACCTGTCAATTCAGCATTTTTTTCTTTGATCAACTTGCCGTTGAGGTCGGTGATAACGATTTGGACGAAGGTGGATGCTGTAGAGTTGGCTTCCACATAAAATTGGGTAGCAGTTGGGTTAGGAAACAACTGAAAGGTTTCAGCTGCATCATTTTCCACTTCCAATGTCTCGGCTTGATCCGATGCTGTTACCGATTGCCTCAAAGCGTAACCGGTGTAATCCCAAAACCAATAATATCCCAATCCGGGTTTATAGTACTCAAAACTATTGCCCGTTCCTCTAAACATGTGGGTACGGGGTCCTGCACATTCTTCGGTATAGTCATAGAACAAGGCAATGTCTTCATACCCATCGTCATTAAAATTACCGGCCACTACCCTTCCGGAAAAACGATCGGTATCGTACGCTGTGTTAATGGCATTGCACCAACCTGCCGAACCTTGGTATTGAAAATCGCTACCAGAGCTTAAGAAACTGTGCAAACGAGTAGTGTTGTCGGGCATTCTGTAATAACCTGCAATATCTTCAAAGTCATTATCGTCAAAATGACCGGCTACCAGCCGGAAGGTGAGGTTGTTGGATTCATATCCCGAGTTGATCACCGGACACCAATTGCTGTTGTAGTTAAATGCTCCTCCAGTGGACGTAAACACATCAATTCTGGAAGAATTACCCGGCAAATCCACCACCATGGCAATATCATCCAGTTGATCGCCATTAAAATCTCCGGAAACCATACGACCCGTTACTGCATTGGCATCGTAAGGATTGTTCTCCAAATAGGTAGACCATCCCTGCGACCATTGATAATCAAATCCAGCTCCATTGGATAGAAATACGTGCAAGCGTGAGGTACCACTGCCGTAATCAAACAAGGTGGCCACATCATCCAAATTATCGCCATTGAAATCTCCGGAAACTACCCGGTGTTGGTATTTAGAGGCATCGTACCCACTGCCAATCAAAGCAGAACTCCACCCCAATTGTCCTTGATGAGTAAAGCCATGAGTTCCATTGGATAGAAAAACGTGCAGGCGGGATTCTCCATTACCGTTATCGTAAAATCCTCCAACATCATCGCGCCCGTCTCCGTTAAAGTCTCCCGAAAACATTCTTCCGGTTAGGCGTCCGGCATCGTAACCCAGCATGTAATCGGGCAACCATCCGTTTCCACCACGATAGATAAATCGATCCTCGTCGGTTGTCCAGGCATGCAAGCGAGAACCAACACCTGGGATGTAATGGAAAGCAGCCATATCCGTCATTCCATTGCCGTTCCAGTCTCCCGAAACAGTACGATAAGTAATGTTACTGGCTGAATAATTCAACCAAAGTGGGTCTACGGAGTATTCATCATAAGCAAAACACTTGTTGCCCCAACTGACCACACTAGCTGGTCCGATCGGATGCTTCAGCTCTATGATATCACCACAACTTTGAGGAGGATTACTATTGTCGTAAGCAATGTTCTCTGCCATCACATTGTCACACAAGGTATGCCATGGCCCTGCAGTGTTGTATTCAAAGAAAAAAGCGCGCTTATCAGGTCCCTTAACGTGCTCGGCAAAGTTGTTTTTCACAATACATCTTTTGGTGTATCCGTGGTTGCCATGAAAGGTCATCCCGGTAGGATAACGGCCCGTGTTGCGCAGGAGTTCATTGTCCCAGCTGCCCCGAGAAAGGTAAAGTGCATGATATCCCTGTGGATTATTGTCAACCCGGCCGCCAATAAAGAGATTATCCGTTACTTGATTGAAGACACTCAATTGGTTGCTGACAGGATACACCGACGGATCCCATCCCTGACCTACTCCCAACCAGAGCATCGCTCCGCCAAATCCTCCTTTTACATGGTCACCGTGAAATTCACAGAACTGCACTTTGCAGTAGTCAACTTGATCCAATTGTATACCAAGGCTGGCATTTTCGAAAATGACAGAAGTGATATTTACAAATTGGACGCCTCGCAAAACCAACATATAGTTCGAGTTCAAGACATAATCCTCTGGACGGGTTACGGTAGCTCTGCACTCGACTGAACGGATATTAATGGGATGGGATTCGGTTCCTGACAAATCCCAGATCAGCTGATGACCGCCATTATTGGCCACATTGATGGGTCCGTGGTTGGGGTCCAGCAGAACATTTATTGTCTTGCCTCCACCCTGTTGTTCTGCTTCTTTGAGCGCATCTTCAAGGGTCTTAATTGGAGAAGTTTCGGCATTGGAAACTAAAATGGTTACGTCTTGTCCTTTAACGAATGAAATGCAAAGGAACAGGCCGATTAGGGCCATAGAAAAATGTGTTTTCATGACTTTTATTGAGGTTAAGAAGTTGAACGGGACAAGTTTCAGGCAAGACTAGAAACAGGGCAATTCCCGTTGATTAGATTGGCGCCAAATTTACAGTTTCTTGTAGCTTTTTCCTATTCGCTTATCTGAACTTATTGTAAAATCCCTTCAACTTTTGGCCTTCGTTGCCCCAGTTAAAAGTGGTTTCAATCGCAATCCGGCCCGCCTTGCCCATCTTCTCTGCCTTGGGTACATCCGCCAGCAAGACCTCCATCGCTTCACGAACCGAAGCAGGATCGAGTGGATCAGCGACAATTCCTGCTTCTGCCTCCTTGAGAATTTGCTCCCAGTAAGAAATGTTGGACGCTACCACTGGAATACCAGCAGCCATGTATTCAAACATTTTCACTGGAAGGGCATCCAGGTAATTGATGATCGGATGCAAGGTCACCATGCCAGCTTGCACTTCTGCCAACAGCTGCGCCACCTGTTGACGGTCAAGAAAACCGAGGTAATCTACATTTTTCCATCCCGCTTCTTGTTCCAGTTCCTGTTGCAACTCGGGCGGAGAAAATTTTCCTGCCAGCTTTAAACGGATGTCCGTACCGGCCAGGGCTTGCACCAACTCGCGTATGCCCCGCACCTCGGTGATGCCTCCAATGTAGGCCACCGAACGGCTTTTGACCACACCCTTTGCAGGTGGATCAAATTGATCCACGATCGGATAGTTGTTCACATCCACCGTGCGGGGATTGAGTTTCAAAAAGCGGTCGCGAATGAAGGGAGTTGCAGTAACCACTCCCGACAGCCGGGAGGCCACATAATTTTCATACCGTTCAAACAACCAGGAGGTCAACTTGCGCACCGGTCCGGGAATCCAGTATTTGGCCAGAATTTGCCGGGGCACGTCTTCGTGCACATCATACACTACGATCTTCCCTTTTCGTTTCAAACGCAAGGCATAGGGCAAAAATTCAGGATCGTGAAAGTGGTATACGTCCGCATCTTGCTTCAGTGCTTCCTGATATACTTTACCGGGAGTGCGCAAAATGCGCTTTAACCGGCTTTGGGTGAAAGCGGGTACACCTACAATGACTACCCCCTGATCGGTTTCGTTGGGGCCATTGGCCACCAGCAACACCACTTCGTGACCTGCTTTTGCGAGCGTTGCGCACTCTTTGTGGAAAATTCGGGTGTCCTTAGCGGGATGTACCGTTGTGAGGTGGCAAACTTTCATCGTTTCCTGACCGGCTTACCATGTCTTCTTCCAGGTTACCGGTAAGTAATTTGTCGGCAAAGTAAGCCAAAAGCGTTAAAACCATCCAATTGACTGGCATTCCGATAAAGGAACTGGCTGAATTGGAAACTAAGAAATAGCCAATGGTGGTCAACAAGCCATACTCTACAATGTAGAAGGCGTCCTTGTGGTAGTTGCGGTGCTTCCAAAATACTTTGAACACTTTTCCGATCCACAACAAGCACAAAACGGTGATCAATAAGCCATACTGAGAAGCAATTTCCACGATCCAGCTGTGGGGATTCAGTGTTGTACCGGTATCGCGCCCAGTAACTTTCCGTTGGGTATAGACCCTAAAATTCCCGGCTCCAATACCAAAGCCAGCCGATTGCCAAAAGTAGTCCCATCCGTTGAGCATCAGTTTGGCACGCACATTTCCTGAGCTGTGCGGATCGCTGGGAATTTCCAATGTGATGGGTTCTCCAAGACGGCCCATCGTGTTAGACTTTTCGAAGGTGTTGGTTAAAAAGATGCTGCCCGTTATGCCGATTACCATCAAGATACCCACCACCGTTTTTTGCATGTTGAATAAGTAGGACTTGATGTTGGGGTTGTAGTACGATAGGCCTATCCACCCAATGAGCAGCACCCAAAAAGCGATCATGCCCAAGCGGCTACCCGTTGAAAAAATAAAGTAAAAGGCCACCGGCCAGGTGAGTACCGACCATTTCCAGCGGTCTTTGAGCAGGAAGGTAACAATGGGCAGCGCCAGAATGATGTAGGTGCTGTAGTTGTTGGGGTTGTCGAAGGTCACCACCGGAACGAGGTTCACCGGGTGATTCATGGCCAGGGTATTGAGTTTGTCAATGAAAGGGCCTGTGAAGTGAAACCCGGTTTGAATCTCCCACAATGCAATTCCGTTGACGACCGCAAACCCACATAGAAAAGCGTATCCAACGGTTTTAAAACTGTTTTCAGCTTTCCGCAACAGCGATACTACCACCAGGTAAATCACAATGCCCGTTGCGAGGTAAAACAGGTCTTTTAAAGAAGATTTTAGGCTCACCGACCAAAGCATGGAGAGGCACCCGTAGGAAAACCAAAGGATCAGCAGGTGGAACAAATTTTTCGAAAGTGGCCCTACATGGGTTTTCAGGTCCCGGTTCCAGATCAATAAGATCAGCGAAATCAACAGCACTACCCGAAAGGCGTACACGTTGATAAACCCTAAATCTATGCCCAACAAGTAGCTTCCAAGGGGCATGGAAAACACAATTACAAACAACAAACCGGCATACCAGCTTCTGAGCATCAGGCAGGGATTAGTGTTTGATAGATGTCTTGCAATTGCTTCACGGTTGAGCCTGGATCAAATTTTTCTACTACACTCTGACGGAGTGCTTCCATAGGATACGCCTCGGGGTGGTTCATCACGTTAGAAATGGCCTCTGCCAAGGCAGCCACGTTTCCGGGTTCGCAAAGTAAGCCATTCTTGTCGGTCACAATATCTTCTGGTCCTCCCGATCGGGTAGCCACCACCGGGGTGCCGCAGGCAAGGGCTTCTACCAATACCACGCCAAATGTTTCCACATAACTGGAAGATACCATCAAGTCGGCCGCCCGGTATTGGGCGGGCAAAGCGCTCTTGGGAAGCAGCCCTAAAAACCGGGTCTGCTCACCTACGCCAAGTTCTTGGGCCAAGGTTTCCAACGCTTTTCGAGCAGGCCCATCTCCAACGATCGAGAGGGTGCAATGCGGATGCGTTTCTACCACCTTCGCAAAAGCTTTGAGCAAAATATCAATGCCTTTGTTGGGGTTGAGCAAGGCCACCGTAAGCAACTTACCATTGGGTCGTTTTTGAATTTCCGGTAAGGAAAATCGACTCAAATCCAAGAAATTGGGCACCACCACTACGTTGCCCTCATAGCCAAGACGGGAAATAGAACGGGTAAGGTCGGTACTTACGGCCAAGACCTTGTTCGCTTGTTTGTAGCAGTCCAGCAACAAGCGTTTTTCCCGGGGGCGCAGCAAGCCGCGTTTCAAGGCGGAAGAATGTTCGGTGATGACCAAAGGTATACGGTGTTCGCGGGCCAAGTCAACGGCAGCCCAACCCGCCCAAAGACCAACGTGCGCATGAATGAGATCGGGGAGGCCGTGTTCAGCAACATATTGGTCAAACAGCCGATGAATTCCTTGACGATACACTTTTTGCTGGTAGCCTGAATGACCGGGCACCAAATTATAAGCTGCATAGCGCAACACCGGGAAGGGAGCTTCCTGCACAAAGATTTCCCGAAGTGGCACAGGCAATTGAAATCGCTGTCGCAATTGCCCTACTGGCAACACCAAAGGAGCGGCTACACCCACCTGCATTCCCGCCGTGTGTAAAGCATCCACCTGATCGCGAAAAAAAGTACCTGCCGTGTTGTCGACAGAAGAAGGCCAGGTATTGGGAATTACCAAAACGTGCATGCTCATTGGCTTTCGGGACGGAAACGATTGATGAAGACAAAGGCCAACACAATGGCCAGCAAGTAAAACACCGACTGGGCAATGGTATAGCACCAAAGGGTGGGTTTTACGGTACCAAACCAGGCATATCCACCTGAAATACCCACCGCCACCATCAACAAATGCAGGCCATCGAAATACATCATGGTACGCTGCCGCCGGAGACGAATGTAAATAAACGACAAAGAAGAAGAAACAAAGCTGATGCTGATCCAGATAATTACAATTCGCAGGTAATCCATCAGATTGGTCCATTGGTCGCCCAAAAGCCAAACCACTACCGTAGACGGCACCAAATAAGCACCGATCACCAACGAGGCACTCACGGCAAACAGGCGCAGCATGTGTTTTTGATACACTTTTCTCAGTTCCTCTTGCGTGTGGAGGCCGGCCAGTTCTTTGTAATACACTTGGGCAAAAGAACGGCTGATGATGCCCAGACCTACCGACACATATCCCGTGGCCAGGCCCACATTGCCCAATACTTCTTTGCCAAAATAATAGCCCAGCAACCAGGCGTAGAGAAAGTTGATCAACGTGCTCCCCAGAAAGGCTGAAGGAGTTGAATAGCGCAAAAAGTCACGGTGTTTGACGGCAAGACTCCATACCTTTTGCCGCTTCACCAGTTTCCAATCCTGCGCCAGGCCGCGCCAGGAGAGCGTTACCATGTAACACAAGGCAGCGACTTCACCCACTACCCTGCCCCAAACCAAACCCACGCCCCACTGCCGCAGGCCTCCGCCAAGTTTGGCACCTTCGGCCAGGCCAGATTGCATCAGTTTACTCCCGGCAATGGTTTTGAACCGCCCTTGGCTGTTCATGCGGTAATTCAACACTTCGTAGGCACCCACTGCCACTACCGTTAAGGGCACTAAATAGAGCAAATGGCCCAATTCGTTCCAGCCTTGTTGATCGAGCCAGGGCCTTAATATAAAAACTGTGGCGCCCACCAAAAGGGCCATGCTGAAGGCAAGCAACAAACCGAAAAAGGTGAGGTTGGCCCGGCCTTCCGGGTCTTTTTCCAACACGATAGCAAACTCGTATTTCAGAGAAGCCACGCGGGCAAACAGCAGAGAAGTAGCAGTGTAGGTGGTCAGCAAACCAAAATCGGCTTCCGAGTACAGGCGCGTGAGCACCGGCAACATCAAAAAAGGAATGGCCTGACCGGCGGTGGTTCCCGTCACCAAGGTCAATACATCACGACTAAAGCGGGAAACCTGAAAGCGGGACGCCAAGAGCTGAACTTAGTACAATATCAAGCTTGGGATTCTCCCGCAGCGTGAATGCGCTCAATGATCTCTACCACCTTCATGCCTTCAAGGGCGTTGGTAGAAATCACCGCTTTGCCCGTGAGCACGTCAATCACGTTTTGAATTACATAGTGGTGATTGGCCGCACTTCCTTTGTAATCCCCATAATCGTTGGGTGGGTTGGGTGGGGGCAACTGCGGCATATCGTAGTCGCCTACTTCCACATATTCTACCGAATCCATGTATTGCCCGCTTACTTTCACGCTGCCTTTTGAGCCAATGATGGTGATGCTGCTCTCCATGTTTTTGCGGAAGATGGAAGTCGAAAAATTGATCGACCCCATGCCGCCATTGATGAAATCGAAACTGACCACTCCCGTGTCGATGAACTCCGTACTGTCGCCGTGATTGAAATTGACGAAGCGCGCCCGTATGTTATCAATGTCACCAAACAACCAATACATAATGTCGATGAAATGGCTGAATTGAGTAAACAGTACTCCGCCATCGAGTGCTTTGGTGCCTTTCCAGCCCCCTTTTTTATAGTAACGATCGTCACGGTTCCAGTAGCAGTTGAGCTGCACCATGTTGATCTCTCCGAGGCGGTTTTCATCAATCAAGGAGCGCAACCAAACCGATGTTGGACTATAGCGGTTTTGCTTCACGCAGAATACGTGCCGTGAAACTTGCAACGACTTGAAAATGACATCCTCACATTTGGAGCGGGTCAACCCCATGGGCTTTTCAATCACCACGTGCCACTTGTTGCCCAGGGCACGAATCGACTGATCGGCATGTAAACCGTTGGGGGTACATACGCACACCACGTCCACCTCATTTTCCTGGAATCCGTCAGGACCGAAAATTACCGCTTCCTGTTCCAGTACTTTTATCGAATAAGTCTCACGAGCCTCTGCCGCCTTCGCCGGGTCGAGGTCTACTATTCCTACCAGTTCAGCATCGGGATTGCCCGCTACCATAGCGGCATGTTTACGTCCAATATGGCCGTAGCCCAATACCAGAAAACGGATTTTTTTATCGCTCATGCTTGTCGATTTTGCGGCAAATTTAGAAGATTTCGGTAGCTCTCATCCTATACTGTAGTGCATCCATAAACAGCAAGGTGTTCAATCATTGGGCAGGTTGCAGACTGTGCCAATACCAATCAATAGCTTTTTCAAGCCCCTGGCGTAAATTGTATTGCGGATCGTAGCCCAACAAACGTTTCGCTTTATCAATCGAGGCCAGTGAGTGTTTCACATCTCCCACCCGCTCCGGGCCATAGGTGATTTCCACCGATCGAATGGCCGGGTCGAAGTTGCCCAGTAATTCTACCAGCAATTGCACCAACTCGTTGAGGGTAGTGTTTTCACCGTAGGCTACGTTGTACACCTGATTGACGGCCTCTGGATTTTCGGTAAGGGCCGCCAGTTGGTTGGCTTGCACCACATTTTCGATGAAAGTAAAATCCCGGGATTGGGTACCATCTCCGTGAATGACCGGAGATTGATGCCCCATAAACGCCTTGATGAATTTGGGGATCGCAGCTGAGTAGGCTCCGTCGGGAGTTTGGTGGGGCCCAAAAACATTGAAGTACCGCAATCCGATCACTTCTATCCCGTAGAGGTCGGCAAATACCTGAGCGTATAGTTCATTGACGTATTTGGTCACCGCATAGGGCGACAGCGGACGACCGATGTTCTCCTCTACTTTGGGCAATGCCTTATGGTCGCCATACGTGCTGGAACTGGCCGCATACACAAACCGTTTTAAACCTGCTTCTTTGGTGGCATACAGCATGTTCAGAAAACCGGAAATGTTTACCTCATTGCTGGTAATCGGATCGTCGATGGAACGAGGAACTGATCCAAGGGCCGCCTGGTGCAATACATAATCTACCCCCTTCAGGGCCATTTGACAATCTGAAAGGTTGCGAATATCGCCCTGTTGAAACTCAAAGTTGGCGTGGGCCTGCAGGCGGTCGATGTTGGCTTGTTTGCCGGTAGACAAGTTGTCGAGGCAACGCACCTCGTTGTTTTGCTCCAGCAACGCTCCGCAAAGGTTGGAGCCAATAAAGCCTGCTCCTCCGGTTACTAAAACCTTTTTTCCTTCTATTCGGGAATGGCTCATGGTGCTTTGATCTGCAGCTCAGAAATTAATTATTTGGCGAAGCTCACCGCACGGGTTTCTCGAATCACCGCTACTTTTACCTGACCAGGATAGATCATCTCGTTCTGAATTTTCTGAGAAATTTCAAACGACAAGTTTTCAGCATCCTTATCGGTGACTTTGCTGGCTTCTACCATCACTCGTAATTCGCGCCCCGCCTGAATGGCGAAGGCTTTGGTTACTCCATCATGGCCTTGGGCCAGGTCTTCCATGTCTTTCAATCGCTGAATGTAGGATTCTACCACTTCACGACGAGCCCCAGGTCGGGCTCCTGAAATGGCATCACAAACCTGCACTACCGGCGAAATAAGCGAAGTCATTTCAATCTCATCGTGGTGAGCACCGATCGCATTGCAAACCGCTGGTTTTTCCCCGTGCTTTTCGGCCAGCTTCATTCCCAGGATAGCGTGCGGAATTTCTGGTTCATCTTCGGGTACTTTACCAATATCATGAAGCAAACCAGCACGTTTAGCTTGTTTCACATTGAGGCCCAATTCTGCTGCCATGGTAGCACACAAATTGGCTACTTCACGGCTGTGTTGAAGCAGGTTTTGCCCGTATGAAGAACGGTACTTCATCCGGCCTACCATACGAATGAGCGCAGGGTTCAACCCGTGGATGCCCAAATCAATGGTGGTGCGCTTGCCCACTTCCAAAATTTCTTCCTCTATCTGCTTGCCCACCTTGCGCACAACTTCCTCGATGCGTGCAGGGTGAATCCGTCCATCGGTAACCAGCTGGTGGAGCGACATCCGGGCAATCTCACGCCGAACCGGATCGAAACAAGAAAGAATAATGGCTTCAGGAGTATCGTCCACGATGATTTCTACTCCGGTGGCCGATTCTAAAGCGCGAATGTTGCGTCCCTCACGACCGATGATCCGGCCTTTCAATTCGTCACTTTCGATGTTGAACACCGAAACCGAGTTTTCAATGGCGTGCTCGGTGGCTACCCGTTGAATGGTTTGCACCACAATTTTTTTCGCCTCTTTGCTGGCATTGATGCGGGCCTCGTCGGCAATGTCTTTCACATAGGCAAGTGCGTCAGTTCGAGCCTCATCTTTCAGAGCATCGATCAATTGAGTTTTGGCTTCCTCAGCCGAAATGTTGCTAATGTTTTCTAAAGCTTCCACCTGTTTGCGGTGCAGCTTTTCCAAATCACTTTGCTTTTTAGAGAGAATTTCGTTTTTCTTGGTCAGGTTTTTACGCTGATTTTCCAAGTCTTTGTCTTTGCGGTTGACCTCTGACAGTTTTTGCGAAAGGCTGCTTTCCTTTTGTTTGATCCGGTTTTCGGTCTGTGAGATGTGCTTGTTTTTTTCGTTGATCTTCTTCTCGTGTTCCGTGCGCATTTGCAAGAACTTCTCCTTGGCTTGCAGGATTTTCTCTTTCTTGATCACCTCTGCATCCGTCTCTGCATCTTTTATGATGTGCTCCGAGCGCTTCTCAATGTTTTTCTTGAGAAGGACCCCGACCAAGATGCCGCCGATAGCCAACCCTCCGATCAATCCAATTACAATACTGATGACGTCCATTCTATTTTGTCAGTTAGGTTTTGATTTTAAAAGAGCCCGCAGCAAATCTCACAAGGTTCTTGTAAACCCCGGAAAGTGAACTTTCGGTACTTGCTGTGTAAGGTCGAACTTCCAGTGTCTTCTCGTAAGAAAATCCCATCTCGCCGAAGCGGTAAGGTCAACAGGCCTGTTCTTGGGTCACACAAGCTTAGTCCCAACGTTTTGAATGTTGAGTTTACAAAACGTAAAAAGAGATTTGTGCGGGCATGCATTAGAAAGGGCTTAGACAATATCACCCCTCCATGGTATGTAAAGAACGTTATTGCTGTTCGAGGTACTCCTGCAAACGCTTTTCAATGTCGGCCAATTGGCCGGTAGTAGTTTCGTCAGCCACTCCTTTGTCCCCGGCATTCAGGGCTTGAGTAGCATATTCGAGCGCTGTCATGGCCAGCAGGTCTTGCCGGTCGCGCACAGCGTAATTTTCTTCGAGGTCCCTCATGTGCTCATTGATCATCTTAGCGGCTTTGCGAATACCTTCCTCCTCTTCCCGAAGGATGGTAAGGGGATATACCCGATTGGCAATGGTCACTTTGATGGAGAGTTCACTCATAAGGGAAGGGTCAAAACGTTTCGTCAGGATGATTATCGGTTCAGCATAGCAATGCACTTGTCTAATTCCCGCACAAGCTCATTGATCTTAAGCTTCAACTCCAACGCCCCTTTTGAGTCTTCGCCCACGCTGCGCGCCAGCGACAAAACCTTATTGCGTTCGGTCAGTTCTGCTACTTTTTGTTGTTCTTCTACCAACTGCAAGCTCAGGGCTTGATTTTCGTCCTTCAAGGCTTGCCGCGAAGCATTTGCCTCACGGTGCAAATCGACCAGCCGGTCCACTTTTCCATTAAGGCTTGCAACTACACTTGACAAGTCATTCATTTTCAAACAATTAAGAGAAGCAGCTTGAAGAGTTGATCCGCTCAGGGGCCAAAATTAAGTAAAATTTTTCACCCCCTTGTGTGGATATTTAAAGGCCATTTCCGCGTTTCGGTGGCAATCCTTCTGCTAAATTTGGTTTCGTCCATCACACGGAAATTTGTTTGTCTATGTTTTCTTTCTGGTCTCTGCTTGTGGCACTTTCCATGCAGGCTAATGCCTTCTCTGCCCCGACCTATCCCAAAGATTATTTCTCTACTCCACTCGATATTCCCCTCTACCTTGCCGGCAACTTCGGCGAGTTGCGCACCAACCACTTTCATGCCGGACTGGACATCAAAACCCAAGGCAAGGAAGGCTTGCCGGTTTTTGCAGCGGCCGAAGGGTACGTTTCACGCATCAAAATTGGCTTGGGTGGCTACGGAAAAGCACTCTACATCGATCACCCAAACGGGTACACGACCGTTTATGCCCACTTACAAGCCTACGAAGGAGCCATTGCCGATTATGTGAAAAAGGTGCAATTCGAGAAAGAGAGTTTCACCTTAGAGGTCTTTCCTCAGCCCGGCGAACTCCCCATAAGCAAACGGCAGTTGGTGGCCCTATCGGGCAATACCGGTGGTTCGGGAGGTCCTCACTTGCATTTTGAAATTCGGGAAACCGAATCGGAAATCCCGGTCAATCCATTGCTCTTTGGCTTTCCTATCCGAGACAACATCAAGCCCATCATTCGCCGGGTAGCCTTGTATCCCTTGGCCGATAGTAGTCGGATAGGACACATTGCTACGCCAAAATTTATGGAAGTGGAGGGCACCAACGGACGTTACCACCTAAAAAAAGACGCGCCAGTAGAAATCAAGGGCGCCTTAGGGCTTGGCCTGGAAGTGATCGATAAAATGAACGGCACCTCCAACCGCAACGGCGTGTACAGCATCGAGCTGCGCTGTGACGACCGGAGAATCTACTACCACGAAATGGAGAAGATCAGTTTTGCCGAAAGCCGCTACATCAACAGCCATGCTGATTACCGCGAAAAAATATTGCGAAGCCGATGGGTGCAAAAAAGTTTTTTGCAACCCAACAACCAATTGAGCATTTACCGGGAAGTGGCAGAAAATGGAAGACTGGAACTCAACGACGATCAACCACACCAATTGCAGTACATTGTAAAGGACGTTTATGGCAATACTTCCACCTTAGATTTTAAGGTGAGGCAAGTGCAAAAAGGAGCCCATCCGGCCGCGAAAACACCGGAGCACCTGGTGGCGCGCTTTCGTTTCGATCGGGAAAACCTGTACCAGGGCGAAAACATTAAGGTAAACCTGCCCAAAGGACTGCTCTATGACCACCTGAATTTTGAGTACCGCCAAGGTGCACCTACTCCAAACAGCTTAGGCCCAGTGCATCACGTTCACCACCGCACCGTTGCCTTGCAAGGTTACCTGCGACTGGCACTCCGTTTGCCACCGGGTAGCGAAGCGCAACGCAACAAGGTATTTATTGCCCAGCTCAAATCGGATGGTAGTTTTAGGTCTGCTGCGGGCGGCCAACTGGAAGGCGATTACCTGGTAACAGAAACCAAGTATTTTGGTCGCTACGCTATTTTAGTAGATTCCATGGCGCCCAGTTTGGTTCCGGTCAACATCCGGCAAGGCGCCAACCTGAGCGGACAAAAAACCATTGCCTTCGAAATTCATGACGCACGCAGTGGTTTGGCCAGTTTCGACGGCTACATCGACGGCCAATGGGTGTTGATGGAATACGACCGCAAAACCCGTCGGCTACAATTTGATTTCGAGGCCCACGAAATATCCAGCGGTCCTCATACGTTTGAGTTGCGGCTCACCGACAATTGCAACAACGAGCGGACCTTCCGAGCAGAGTTTGTACGCTGAGCCACAGGCCCATTGGTGATTCCTTCCTACCTTTGACTCAATGAGAAATTTCTTCTGGTTACTTCTGCTGCTTGTTTCCTTCCCCACATGGGCCCAAGAGCAGGAACAAGTCGATCCTCCGAAAAAAATCCTGCAATTTTCGGGGGTAGTGGTTTCTGGTGACAGCCTGTCTCCGGTGCCTTACACCAGCATTCTCATTCGCAATACCAACCGCGGTACCATCAGCGACTATTACGGCTTTTACTCGCTGGTAGCGGAAACGGGAGATACCATCGACTTCACTGGAGTAGGATTCCGAAAAACCACCTACATCATTCCCGATTCACTGGATTTGAAGCGCTACTCGCTCATTCAAATCATGACCAAAGACACCATCTTTTTGCCCGAGTCGGTCATTTATCCCTGGCCTACCAAAGAGCAGTTTGCCGAGGCCTTCATGAATTTAGAAGTGCCGGAGGATGATTATGATCGGGCCAAGAAAAATCTGGAACGGGTAGACCTCCAAGAACGCATGGATAACCTGCCCAACTCCGGTAGCATCACCTACAAACAACAGATGCGTCAATACTCCAGCCGTTTGTACTATGCCGGGCAAGCTCCTCCCAACAATTTATTAAATCCAGTAGCCTGGGCCCGCTTCATTGAGGCCTGGAAACGCGGAGATTTCAAGCGGCAGTAATCCACGATTGGGGTTCCTTTTAAGTAGGTGCCTACTACCCAGCTCACCCTATTTTTATTTCTATTTCAGTCCTGAAATACTCGTTTGTGCACAGGCCTAAGCCAGATGGCATTCATTGGGGAAACAAGAAGCGGTTTCTTTTTCCAAGACCTGGCAACAATATTTGTTCGATCCAACGTTTAAGACACGTTCTACACCCTTGGGTTTGATGACCACTGCAATCGGCGTTTTTCTCTACATTTGGCCTCCCATGCGCGTTTTCCTGGTTTCAGTTCTCCTGCTCTGCGGTGCACTTCTGCCTCAACTTGGCTGGGGACAAACCGGCACCATCACGGGCACCATTACCGACTCCACTGGCCAGGGGCTGGAATTTGCCAATGTCATTGTTTTGGGCACCACTTCAGGCGACCAATCGGACGTCAACGGACGCTATGCGGTTACGGTAGAGGCCAACCGACAGGTAACCCTGGTTTTTTCTTTTATCGGTTTTACTTCAGACACCGTTACCCTTTCGGTGGGTGCCGATGAAGTCAAAGAACATTCGGTGCGCTTGCGATCGGGCATCAACCTGGGACCTTTCGAAAAGGTGGAAGAACGTTTGCGGGTGACCACCATGAAACCCATTGACGTGGAGTTGGTGCAATATATCCCCTCTGCTTCGGGAAGTTTTGAAGCCATTCTGGCCTCTGAAATTGGGGTCAACATGGGCAACGAGTTGAGTTCTCAATATTCGGTGCGTGGGGGAAATTTTGATGAAAACCTGGTATACGTCAACGACATTCAAATCTATCGGCCTTTTCTCATTCGTTCGGGCCAACAAGAGGGCTTGAGTTTCATCAATGCCGAAATGGTGGAAGATGTGTCTTTTTCGGCGGGTGGTTTCGATGCCCAATACGGCGATAAAATGTCGTCGGTACTGGATGTAACGTATAAACGGCCTACCAAATTTGCGGGTTCGGTTTCGGCGGGAATTCTGGGGGCAGAAGCGCACATCGAAGATGCTTCTAAAATCCGCAACCGGCGGTTCACACAATTGCACGGCTTTCGCTACCGCACCAACCGCTACTTGCTCAATACTTTAGATACAGACGGTACTTTCAACCCGGTTTTCATTGACTACCAGGGCTTTCTCACCTATTACCTGCGCGACAATCTTGAAATCAGTATTCTGGGAAACTACTCCCGCAACCAATACAACTTTGTTCCCGAAACGCGGGAAACAGATTTTGGAACCGTGAATGAGGCCCTTCGACTGACCGTCTTTTTCGATGGTGAGGAAGTGGACGATTACCAAACGGGAATGGGCGCCCTTTCTTTTGACTACAAGCCATCGCACAACCTCAACCTCAAATTCATTTCCTCCGGCTTTGTTACTCAGGAAAGTGAGACCTTCGACATCCAAGGAGCTTACCGGTTAGACCAGCTCGAAAACGACCTTAGCCAGGACAATTTTGGCGATGTAGCATTCAACCGAGGCGTGGGTGGATTTTTAGACCATGCTCGTAACTACCTTACCGCCAACGTTTGGGCCACGGAACACAAAGGGTCCTTGTTTGTGCGCGAAGGCCAAACCCGGGTATTGTGGGGAGCTAAATTCCAGAATGAATTCATCGATGATGAACTGAGCGAATGGCAGTTGGTGGATTCGGTCGGCTTTTCAATACCGCAGGGGCCGGGCAATGAAGTGCGCCTGTTTGAAACCATCAAATCGGAAAATGCCATCTCCTCCAACCGGCTATTGGGCTATGCTCAGATCAATAACATTTGGGTAAAAGACACCCACGAAATCACGCTTCACGCCGGCTTGCGCGCCAACTACTGGGATTGGAACGAGGAGTTATTGTGGAGCCCGCGCTTCACCCTTTCAGTGAAACCGAATTGGAGGCAAAATTGGTTGTTTCGGGCTTCCTGGGGAGTGTATCACCAACCGCCTTTCTACCGCGAAATGCGCGACTTGTTTGGCCAGGTGAATCGGGACATTAAAGCCCAAACGTCTATTCATTATGTGCTGGGAGCGGATTACAATTTCAAGATCTGGAACCGTCCTTTCAAGTTCATCACAGAAGTGTATTACAAGGACTTGAACAACCTTATTCCCTACGAAATCGACAACGTGCGCATTCGATACTACGCCACCAACAATGCGGAAGGATATGCCACGGGAATTGATATGAAGTTGAACGGTGAAATTGTGGAGGGGGTAGATTCCTGGTTGAGCATTTCGGTGATGCAAACCGAAGAAGATGTGCTGGACGATATCATCACCACTTACTTCAACAGCGAGGGCGACCGCATCATTTTTGGCTTCACTTCCAACGATTCCATTGCGGACAGCACCGTGGTAGAACCAGGAAGGGTATTCCGCCCCACCGATCAGCGGGTAAACGTGGGTCTGTTTTTCCAGGATTACGTTCCCGGAAGGGAAAACATCAAAATGCACCTCAACCTGTTGTATGGAACAGGTTTACCAACGGGGCCTCCGACCTACAACCGCTATGCGGATACCCTGCGGCTTCCCCCCTACCGGCGGGTAGACATTGGCGGGTCTTTTTTGTTGAAGAAAGAAGCGTATGACGAAGAAGGCAACAAAATCATGGGCCGCGGCCCCTTGAAATACTTGAACTCTCTCTGGCTCACCGTTGAGGTCTTCAATTTGCTACAGATCAACAACACCATTTCTTACCTTTGGGTCACCGATGTGAACAGTCGTCGGTATGGGGTTCCCAACTACCTCACCTCCCGCCGGTTGAACCTTCGGCTGGTTGCAAGGTTTTAATGTGTTATGATTGAAATGTCTCTCACTCGAAGCTCACTACTATTTGCTTGTGCAGCTCTATTCACACTTGGGTTTTGGAGTTGCGAGACCGATTCGCCAATAGATTCTTCCCCAGCCCAACGCACTACACTTGAATATTACCTGAATCAGCGATCAGGCATGGGACTCAGCCGACAACTGATTGCCTGTGCGGCCGGAGGCCGCGCCTTCGCCGAGAACGACAACCCTGAAAAACCGATCTCTATCTTTTACCTCCCCGTAGAAGGGGCGACCGACATTCGCTACTGGGAAACGGATTCTATTGAGGTAGATCCAGACAGTTTGCTCCTCTACCGCGAGCGTTCGTTGGAACGCTTACCGGTTTTTGGCGGTTTTTTAGGCCGTTTTACTCGCAGCAATCCTGGGAAAGAGCTTTGGTGCCGTATCACCTATCTCACCGCCGATTCGGTGCACGTTTGCAATGCCATTCGACTCAAAATGCCGGACGAACCTACTTTGGTGGCTCATAGTGCGGTAGATATTCGTGAAACCCGTCCCGGTTACCCTAAATTTACCTGGGAAGACCCTTCTTCCGAAAACGTCATTTACTTTCAAGTGATTTCTGATGCTGCTGGTGACCTACTGACAGGCACTTACACCTTTGACCAAAACTGGCAGTTTTACGACCTCAACAATGTGGTGATCAACATCAATGATATCTACACCAATCCGCAGCTGTCTCCCTTGGCAAAATACCAATTCACCTTGATGGGGGTGAGTGTAGACAATTGGGTACACACCTTTGCCAGCAAGCCTTTTGTGATCGAGCCTTAGGCCTCATTTAGCCAGATGATTGTGCTGGTTACGGCTGCCAGCAACAAAATGAAGCTCACATAGCCTAACACCAGGAGCAACACAATTTTTAGCAGCCCCGTCAACGTATTCTTCGGACGGAAATAGCCCAAAGCAGCCCATATAAAATAGCCCATTGAGGCAATGCCACTCAGGCCAGTAAGGGGAACGCCAAATAGGCCCAACACCAACATGGTAAAAATGCCGATCCAGTAAGGATGGGCTACCACATAAAACAGGAAGGCAAGGTTTTCTACAAAGCGGTAGCCGCGCTTGCGAAATACTACCATGGCCCAAAAAGCCCAAAAGGGAAAGATGACCAAGGTGATAAACTTGAGGTATTTTATGATAAGCTCGCTCCACCTCCACTGCTGGTCGAACGCTTCTCCTTGGGCAACACCGGAGGTTTTCTGCATCTGCTCCTTGGTAATTCCGATCATGTCTGCTATGGAGATATCGAACACCTTGATGAGCAACAAGTAAATGGTGAACAACAAAAAATAGTAGGAAACCGGCCCGTAATACCCTACCCGATCACCCTTCAGATAGGCATGAAATACTTTTCCCGGGCGAATGGTGAGGTCGACAACGGTGCGCAAAAAGCGTCCGTCAAGGCCCAGGATGATGTCCAAATACTCTTGCCATAGTCCTTTGAAGCTCAGGCGCTCTACGCCATTGCGTTGACCACAGTGCTTGCAATAAGCATCGGCCACCGATTTTCTGCAATGGATACAAGACCTTTGATGGGCGGGGTGGGTGGGCGGGGTCACAGGATCATTGAATTTTAAGCGAGAAGCACCAGTTTAATAATCAGCCAGGCGACTAAGACCAAAGTGAAAAAAAACATGTAACTGAAATACCCAAAAAAGACCACCATGATCATTTTAAGGGTACCTACAAACTTGTTCTTTGCTGGAAAAAGCACTACGCCAACCACCACATAATAAAGATAGGACGGAAAGATGCTCAGTAGGGTGTACATCTCACCAGTAATGGCATGCAAGCAGAAACCCAAAATACCCAACCAATAAGGGTGCGAATTGGCATAGAAGGCAAATACGATGTGTTCTACAAAGTTTTTTCGGGCTTTTCGGAAAAACAACAATCCCCACCAGGCCATGAAGGGAAACATGAACAAGGTGAAAAATTGCAGGTATTTGGAGAAGATGTCTAAAAATTCTTTTTTCAACGCTTCCCCATCAAAGTTCTTCCCTTGGGAGGAGCCGTCGAGTTCTACTCCGGTACTCCCTATAATATCTTCGAAGCTAATTCCCAACAGGTTGGCCACCAGCAGGTACAGGGAAAACATCAGAAAATAATAGGTAATAGGACCCAGGTAGCGTACCCGGTTGCCTTGCCACACCGCCTCAATCAAACGGTGAGGACGCAAGGTAAGATCAATTACAGTTCGCAGAAAGCGGGTATCAAGACCTAAAAGGCGCCCAAATGCCTCCCCTATCAGACTGTTGAGCTTGAGACGAGGGACGTGCTGCCGTTGGCCGCATTGGCTACAGAAACTAGTGGTTACCTCGTGCCCACAATTGACACAAGACGGCACCTCTGCCGGGGCAGGAACAAGTTTATCCACAGGAATTTAACATCGGTTAGGCTACCGACAAAATAAGCATTCCTATGAAATGTGAAGCAAAAATTTAATCGAACTGCGCGAGGGTTTGGCGGATAATGTCTACACATTCCATCAATTGCTCCTCGGTGATGACCAGTGGAGGCGCCAAACGAATGATGTGCTGGTGGGTAGGCTTGGCCAAGAGACCATTCTCTTTCAATGCCAAACAAACGTCCCAGGCTTCTTTTCCATTTTTAGGGGTGATCACGATGGCATTGAGCAGCCCTTTGCCACGCACCAGTGAAATCATATCGGAGTCGATATCTCGCAGTGCCTCGCGTAAAATTTCACCTAAATATTGCGCCCGCTCAGCCAATTTCTCATCGCGAACTACTTCCAAAGCTGCCACTGCCACCTTGCAGGCGATTGGGTTGCCACCGAAAGTGGACCCGTGTTCGCCGGGCTTAATCACATTCATAATGGCATCGTCGGCCAACACCGCCGAAACCGGATATACCCCGCCCGAGATGGCTTTCCCAAGAATTAAAACATCGGGCTTCACCTCTTCGTGATGACAAGCAATCAACCTGCCGGTTCTGGCGATACCGGTTTGTACTTCGTCTGCAACAAAAAGTACTCCGGCCTTCTTGCAAAGCTCGTAGGCTCCCGATAAAAATCCATCGCTAGGCACATTCACACCAGCTTCACCCTGGATGGGTTCCACCATCATACCGGCTACAGTTTCGTCTTCTAATGCCTTGGCCAAAGCATCCAGATCGTTGTAAGGAATGCGCACAATACCGGGAGTGAATGGACCAAAATTATGGGTAGAATCCGGGTCGTTGGAGGCAGAAACAATGGTAATGGTACGGCCGTGGAAGTTGTCGTCACATACAATGATTTTGGCCTGGTTGGTAGGAATACCCTTTTTCTCGTAGCCCCACTTGCGCACAATCTTCAATGCGGTTTCCACGCCTTCTGCACCAGAATTCATGGGTAATACTTTATCGTAACCAAAAAACTCAGTTACAAACTTTTCGTAGAGTCCCAATGCATCGTTGTAAAAAGCGCGTGAAGTAAGGGTCAAGGTTTTGGCCTGCTCAATCATCGCATTGATGATGTGCGGGTGGCAATGCCCTTGATTCACCGCAGAGTAAGCCGATAGAAAATCGTAATAGCGCTTGCCTTCCACGTCCCAAACAAACACTCCCTCGCCTTTGCTGAGTACTACCGGCAAAGGATGATAGTTGTGTGCTCCAAAGCGGTCTTCGAGGGCAATGGCTTTATCTGAGGTCATTAGGTTATTCTTCTCCACGGTTGTCGTCTCCATAATGCGCGATTTATTAAGGCTTGAGGTGCCGGTTCAAGGTAAATTCACAATTGTCTTTTGCTCGATGCAATTGGTGCAAATATACCTAAAATTACTGCTTTTTCAGCCGAAAAACGCAATTACTCCGGTTGTACAAAAGCCTTCCAGAAAGCTTCACAATTAAGATCAGTTGGGAACAGGCATTTCTGCTTTGTCCCAAGGTGATAACGGTAAATTCAAGCAGAATATTTCCAGATGAGATGCAATTAAAATATGCCATTATCCAATGCAATCGAATGGGTAACGTGGCATCAATTTCTGGTGTAAACAGTAGCCTGTGGATGGCTAAATTTTACCTCATATAACCATAAAATCAAACGAAGAATAGGGCAGCAGGGATCACCATATTATCCTAAAATACTGAGCTTATTTAGACTCATTCTATTCAGTTTAAGAAAGAAAATTTCAATTTTTTTAAAGGATTTATTACCCCTTTCAGCAGCCTGATTTTGAGGTAAATCAGAAGAGAAAATTGATAAATGGCGCTACAATAGCGGGAACACAAATTGCAAATCCATTGAACCAATTACAACACTATAAAAAACACTAAATCAACACTTTGACCAAAATACCCTTTCGTAATTACTCGATAAATTTAGTTGTTGAAAAACAGATTTGATAGATGCGTTTTTAATTTTTGAGTGTGAACCTGCTCTTGCTTTGTGATCTAAGTAACCCAAATTCAATACCGTAGCTTCATAGGGGGACATTTCAAAAAAAATGTACTTTTGTCCCAATTATTAGTTTTAACGGGTAGTTTTTAAATCATTTCGGGCTCCCCTATTATTTACCGGTATGAAAGCTGTACAACTATCAGAAAGTGAACTCTCCACCATGCGGCAATTCTACGAGCAAGAATTGCAAAAATCGTTAGAGAGAATCTCCCACATTAAAGGAGTGCTCGAAAAATTAGGTGTCGAAGTTTCGGCAGATGTTGCTTCAGCAGCAGTTGCCTCGCCATCTTCTGTTGCAGCGGTTTCAGTTCCTGAACCAGCTGAACCAGCAAAACTCAAAAGAAAACGCCGTAAGAAACCAGGGCGTCATTCTTTGTGGGGTAATTTTATTTTGGAAACGCTTAAAAAGCAAAATCGGCCAATGACCTACAATGAGCTGGTAACAGAGGCCATGATTCGCTTTGCGGTTCCAGAAGCAAAGTTGACCAATGTGCAACAAGCCATTACCAATAGTTCTTTCCGGTTGCGTAAAATCAACAAGAAGATTGATACGATTGGTATCAAAGGATTGAAAGGCAAGTATGTTGGTTTGAGCCGCTGGTTTGAAGAAGAAAACAAACTAAATGCCGAATATGATCGAATCATGCAAACCATTCTCGCACAACGGCCGCCAACCAAAGCAGAATTAAAAGCTGCGATGCCCAAACGGCCGGTAGGACGCCCACGCAAAGTGCGCCCAGAGAATGAAGCGCCCAAAGTGAAACGTCCGGTAGGAAGACCAAGAAAAGTGCAAGCTCCCGCGGCTGATGCTGCTCCGGCACCTGCTGCCAAAGCAGAACCTGCCAAGGCTCCTGCTAAAAGAGGACGTAAACCAGCTGCGGCTAAAGCTCCTGTTGCAAAAGCAGAGCCGGCAAAGGCACCGGCCAAACGCGGAAGAAAACCAGCGGCCGCTAAAGCTACCACTGCTACAAAAGCAGAACCCGCTAAAGCGCCTGCCAAACGTGGAAGAAAACCTGCTGCTGCAAAAGCAACAACCGCTAAAGCAGAACCTGTAAAGGCTCCCGCTAAGCGTGGAAGAAAGCCAGCCGCAACTGCTAAAGCAGAGCCAGCAAAGGCACCGGCCAAACGCGGTAGAAAACCCGCTGCTAAGACAGTTGCTACCAAAGCTGCCAGTAAACCAGCTACTAAAGCTGCAAGTAAGCCTGCTACCAAAGCTGCCAGCAAGCCTGCTACCAAAGCTGCAAGCAAACCTGCTGCTAAAGCTGCCAGTAAACCAGCCGCTAAAACAGCTACTAAGCCAGTCGCTAAGAAGACCACTACGGCTAAAGCCTCCAGCGGTACCACTAAAAAAGTAACGGCCAAAAAAGCTCCCGCCAAGCGCGGAAGAAAACCAGCCGCGAAAAAATAATTGAATCTAGATTCAATGTCCCAAGGGCGCTTCCCATCCGGAAGCGCCCTTTTTCGTTTTATTCCTGATCGCAAAACCTATCAGATAAAAAAGTCCCGCAGAACGGCAGATATTTCCCGCTTTTTATGAGTTTTTACCGATTAACTACTATAGTTTCTAATCGAATGTTACTCCGCTCATGGTTCGATAGCAGACCAAAAAAATTTTCTCTCCTTTAGGGTTACAGTAACGTACTACATGAAAGTATTTCAACGTGTATTTCTAAAATCATAATAGAAACGGTTTAACGTTTTAGGACGCAATGCCTTGTAAACAAAGCATTTTGAGTCAAAACGGGATGAGAAATAAAAAACATGGCAGTAAAAAATCGGACCACTCACTGAAGAGCAGTCCGATTACCGTTGAACTTAAAGCTCCTGTAACAATTCAATGTGCAGCAAGAGCAACTCCATTTCCAACTCACTATCATGAAAAGGGAAAAGCTTCA
>CALCCE010000252.1 GCA_937899835.1 uncultured Flavobacteriales bacterium
GGCTCAGGAACAAAGCAATTCCTACCAATGCATCTCTTCCGTAGTGCAATTCAGGGTAAATGACTCCCCCATTGCCTTCTCCACCAATCACGGAGCCGGAAAGTTTCATCATTTCTACCACGTTTACCTCACCCACTGCTGAGGCATGGTGTTGAAAGCCGTGTTTTTCAGTAACGTCTCGCAAGGCCCGAGTAGAAGACAAATTAGAGGTCGTATCTCCTTTGCTGTGTTTTAACACATAATCGGCAACTGCTACCAAGGTGTACTCTTCTCCAAACATTTCACCGTCTTCGCTCACCATCGCCAACCGGTCTACATCAGGATCGACCACGATGCCTAAGTGTGCCTTGTTTTTCACCACCGCATTGGAAATTTCGGTGAGGTTTTCGGGCAAGGGTTCAGGGTTGTGTGGAAAATGGCCGGTGGGTTCGCAATAGAGTTCTGTGATTTCGCTAACGCCAAGTTGGCGCAACAATTCGGGTACAAAAACGCCCCCAGAAGAGTTGACACAGTCAATAACCACTTTGAAATTGGCCTTGCGAATGGCTTCTGCGTCCACTAACGGCAGCGCCAATACCTGATCGATGTGCTTTTGCAAATACGTATCGTCCGCAGTGTAGCTGCCAAGTTTGCCAACTTCGGCAAACTCAAATGCCTCATCTTCTGCCAGTTTCAATACTTCAGCACCATCATCGGCAGAAATAAATTCTCCTTTGTGATTGAGCAATTTCAGCGCATTCCACTGTTTCGGGTTGTGGCTGGCAGTAAGAATAATACCACCGTTGGCATTTTCTTCGGGTACTGCTACTTCCACGGTTGGCGTGGTAGACAATCCGAGGTCGATGACGTGAATGCCAAGTCCTTGTAGGGTGCCAACCACCAGATTGCGAACCATTTCACCAGAAATTCTGGCGTCTCTTCCTATCACCACTTTTACCTCAGTTGCTTCGGTATGTTTGATGATCCATGTACCGTATGCTGCGGTAAACTTAACTACATCGAGGGGGCTGAGCCCTTCTCCCGGTTGTCCTCCAATGGTACCGCGGATGCCCGAAATAGACTTTATTAATGCCATATAAATAAGGGTAGAAACCGGCTACAAATATAGATGAATCCCCACTATTGCCGGGGTTTGCGGGTGCGCTTGCGTGCGGATACTTTTCAACAGTAGTTACTCGAAAAAAAGATATGGTGAAAAACAGGCAATAAAGGGCTCACAGTGCCTTTAAAGAGCTTTTTATTTGAATTCGATTCCAACTGGACAATGATCCGATCCCATAATTTCATTCTCGATGAATGCTGTTTTTATCCGGTCTTTTAAGGTATCACTCACCAAAAAGTAATCGATCCGCCAACCAATGTTGCGTGCACGAGCGCCTGCACGGAAGCTCCACCAGCTGTATTTTACGGTTTCAGGATGCAGATGACGAAAAGAATCAATCAGGCCAGCATTAACGAAATTGTCCATTCCGTCAATTTCTGTTTGTGTATATCCTGCCGACTTGTTGTAATTGGGTTTGGGACGTGCCAGGTCGATGTCACGATGCGCCACATTGAAATCGCCACACACCACAATTGGTTTTTCTTGTTCCAGTTGCTTCAGGTAATTTAAGAAGGCGGCATCCCAGGTTTTTCGGTAATCTAAACGGGCCAGCTCCTGGCCTGCGTTGGGCACGTAGACGTTCACTACAAAGTGGTCTTCAAACTCTACTGCAATAACACGTCCTTCGTTGTCGTGTTCTTCTACTTCAATGCCGTATCGTACACTCAATGGTTCGATTTTGGAGAGAATCGCGGTCCCCGAATATCCTTTTCGTTCAGCAGAACAAACAGAAATGTGAAATTGGTCGTTGATGGGTTCCAAAGTTTTGAGTACGATTTCATCGTGGCCTTTGGTCTCCTGCAAACACAGCACATCGGGCTGCATCTCTTTTATAATGTCGAACAGCCCTTTTTTTACGGAAGCCCTCACCCCGTTTACGTTCCAGGAAATGTATTTTACAGCACTCATGGCGCAGAAGTAGTTGTTGATAAGGTGGCAAAACTACTTAATTCCGTTTCCAGCACCGGAGCGGTAATCCAGAATTTAATCAACCTGCGCTGATCTCTTGAGGCGAATTGTCTGCCGGGCTCTGTTGCTCCGATTTCATGGAGAACTCGCCATTGGCCTTGGGGAAACGAAGCCGAAAGGTACTGCCCTCTCCTAAGGAACTTTCAACGGTTACCTTTCCGCCCATGTGTTCCACCAAAAGCTTTACAATGGACAATCCCAATCCAGTTGAACTTTCTCCGGCGGTGGGCCTGGCGCTTAATTTGCTGTATTTATCAAACAGTTTTTTCTGCTCTTCGACATCAATACCCGGGCCTTGGTCGATTACACTGATTTCCCAGGAGCTTGTGGTCCCATCTACGGCCACCCAAACCTCTTTACCTGCAGGTGAAAACTTAAGCGCATTGCTAATCAAATTATCCACCATACGGGTAAGCAGCAATTTATCGGTCATTGCTTCGTAGCTGCCACCCGAAGATTGAAAATGGAGGGCAATGGATTTGTCGGATGCGTGTTTCTGATGACCCTGAACAATTTTTTCTACTAATTTTTGAATGACCAACGGTTTCCAGTTGATGTCAATTCCATTGGCTTCAAATACCGTGAGGCTGGTCAGGTCGGTAATCAGCTGGTTGCCACTTTGGGTCAAATCATTGATGCGTTGAATGATTTCCTTGTTTTCGAGCGTTTGTTCCTGATTAAAGCCTAAGATATCGGTAAGGCCCCTGATTTTACTTAAGGGGGCACGCAAGTCGTGGGCCACTACTCCCATCATGTGATGTTGGTCGTTGTACAGCTCTTTTAGCCGGAGGTTACGCTGTAGCACCTCTTGACTTTTCTCTTCAATTTGCTGGTTTTTCTGGGCCAGGAGCGTTCCGTTTTCGGCGATAATTCGGTTTTTCTCCTCCAACAGGCTTTGCCGTTCCCGCAATTGTGCGTTTACTACTTTCCTGATCCGGTTGGCCCTCACGACCCACAGAAGGAGCACCGTTAATACGATCAAACCTCCAACCAACAAGGTCAACCATCGGTTCTTTTCACTAATTTCTAAGCTTTTTAGGGCTTCCTGGTGCTTTAATTGAATGTTTTCCTGTTCTTTTTCGGCTACTTTGAATTTCTGCTCCAGCGTGTTTAACTCCAGGCGGTTTTCTTCATTCATGATTTGGGAAACCAAATCGGAGTATTGGTGAGAATACTCCATGGCGGTTTTGTAATCCCCTTTGTGCTCATATATCTCTACCAGCCTTCCAAAGGCATTGCGTTGGTCGATCTTACTCTCTATTTCACGGCCCACCTCCAAGGTTTTTAAAGCGTATGCTTCGGCTTTTTCGAGGCTGTCCAATTCTACATAGATCGTGGCAATGGAGTTATAAGCGATAGCTACATACAATTTGTTGCCGCTTTTTTCAAAGTAATCACTGGCCTCCATGAGGTGGGCAAGTGCTTCTTGCCGGTTGCCAATTTTGTTCTTTACCAAGGCCAGATTTCCCAAAACGAAAGCGATGCCTCTATCGTAACCAGCCTCCTGATACAGCTCCATGGCTTGATTCAAATACGGAATAGAGGCTTGATATTGGTTTACAAAGGCTACTGAATCACTCTCCACATCCATTAGGTAATTGCCGTACTCGATGTGATAAGAGGCCAGGTTATTTACGCTGTTGCCCCGATCGCGTGGTGTCCCAAATTCATCGGTGAGGGCTTTGGCTTTTTGGTAATACTCCAGTGCCTGGGGAAAACTGTTGCGTTGCTGGTATACCTGAGCAATGTTGTGATAAGTACGTGGCAAATGCTCCTTGTCATTAACAGAGACGAGGTATTCGACTACCCTGTGGTGATAATACAAAGCCGAATCATGTTGACTGCGGTCCATGTAATAAATGCCCATCAGTGCTTCGATCCTTCGATACTTATCTTCTAAATCTTTTTGCCTGGCAAACCTCAGTACACGAAGAATGGACTTTTTGGCGAGTTCCGGATCACTGTAGAGTTGCTCATAGGCCAACTCGGCCATGACATCCGCCCGGGTGGTATCGGGCAGCGTACCTTGCAGTACTTTTTTTAAGCTATCTTGAATGGTAATCGACTGGTTGGCCGAAACAATCAATGACTGCATCAGCAACAACAGTACGATCACCAATGAATGAGGGGCAGGTTTCATCAGTGAATGCCGATTACTGCGTTCGTAAGCCTTTTAGTTGAATACAATTGGCTTAGCATGAGTAATTCAAAGATAACAATACCGCGAACAAGTTGAATTAGTTACAACTTTAAGGCATTAAAGTGCAATCAGATGTTTAACAAAGTGCTTCAATTCCTCCCTAAACGCTGCATCCTACCACTCTTTTGGAGCGCATGCTTGTGGGTTTTCGTTATAGGCTGTCATCCCAAAGAATACAAAGCACTGGCGCCTCAGGCCTATAAAAAGGCCCTTCAGAGCGATAGCAACTGTGTTCTGATTGATGTCAGAACCCGCCTCGAATATCGGGAGGGGCATTTGAAAGGGGCCATCAACATTCCATACTCGGGCCCGGGATACGGTCATAAGGTAGATTCGCTGGACACCAACTTGCAGGTATTTGTTTACTGCGCCACCGCACATCGAAGTCCGATGGTGGTGCGAAGTTTAAGACGGCGTGGCTTCACACACGTTTTTGATTTGAAAGGAGGATATACAGCCTGGCGAAAAAAGCAACTGCCTTACACCCGATAGCAACGCAAAGGTCACCTGAGTTACATATCAACCCGAAAGGCTTGTGTAATTTTGTATTCAGAAGGAGTTGGCTGCCATCATCCATCTCTTGTTCGTTCTTTACCACGCCATCGAAACCCATCTTTATTGCTACACTTTCAAAGGTGAATTGAACATCTATCATGAGAATAATTCCGAAAGGTATCTTACTTCGCCCCATTCTGCTACACAAATGCCCTAAATGCCACGAAGGCGACTTGTTTACGCACCCTAACCCCTTTCACATCAACGGGTATTTTGATCAACCAGAACTTTGCCACCATTGTGGTCAAAAGTTCGAAATAGAACCGGGCTTCTACTACGGAGCCATGTACGTTAATTACGGTGCTTCGATTGCTATTTCGGTAGCGGTATTCGTTGCCATGTATGTTTTAGGCTCCCCATGGGAACCGATCGATTACATTGTTGGTGTGGGGCTTGCGCTGTTTTTAATGTCACCTTATACCTTTCGATCCGGAAGGTCTATTTGGCTTACCATTTTCGTCCCTTACGAATCAAATCCAGAAAAATGGCCAAAGAATTCAGCTAAAAAAGTGGAACAACCCAAATAAAAAACACGCATGAGTTTAAAGGTTAGTCCAGCACAGTTTGAGGCCATAGCGAAAGAAATCCATAGCGAAACCAGCCCGGTTGGCATTGATGCGAAAAAGACCCACATCCTTATTTTGCAAAAATTGTTGGACATGGAAGCGCAACTGGCTGACTTGAAGCATGAATTGGAGCACTTGAAGTCAAAGAAATCTTGAAAGCCTTTTTACTGGCACCGCGGACCTGGCTTTTGATCAGTGCAACCCTGGGCCTGGCTCCTTTTGTACCCGAACCGCACCTTTGGGGGAAATTGAAGTGGTTGGCCGGAGGTGCAGTTGGAATGACAGCAGCAGATTGGTTCGACCTTTGCTTTCATGGTTTGCCATGGGTGATGCTTTTCATTACAGGACTTATACTAGTCCGTAAAAAGGCGGTTGGTTAGCCTGAACTTTCTTCCCCAGCTTTCCTATTTTTTTCCTAATTGAGATCGGTTTCCTCACCAAAGTGGCAATATTAACCGAACTCAAGAGTTGGAAAGAAAGAAAAAAAATGTGAACATTTGTAGGCTTGCCACCGTATTTGTACGGTAGCAAGTTGCTTCTAAAATTTGCACTTCTTCCTGTCCCGGTATGTGCCTTTCGCTTTGGCGAAAGACTGAAAAATTATGTTTGGGTTTTACCCATTCACAATTCGATTTGGAAACGAACAAACACACATACCAACTATGTTTCTTGCCCAAGAATATGCACCAAGGCCAGAAGAAGACGCTTCCTCTACTTTGCCTTTAGAATCGTTGCAACAAGTCGCCGATCCTCACTTTCTCCACAATTGCCTGGATTCTTTGTACCAGCTCATTCAAAAAGATCAGGTTGCCGCTTCTACTTACATGGAGCGCTTGAGCCAACTGCATGCTTATGTACTCGAACATTTTGCTAAACCTACCGTAGCGATGCGAGAAGAGTTGGCCTTCATTAGGTCGTATTACGAACTCAATCGACTTCGTTTTGGCAACCACCTACAGCTAAAAATCATGATTCCGGAGAAGTACCATCAGTTAGAGGTTCCTCCCATGTCTTTGCAGTTGTTGTTAGAGAATTCGATCAAACACAATCGAATTTCAGCCGAACATCCCTTGGTAGTAACCATGGTTTACTCTCCTAAAACAGCAGAGTTGGTAGTTGCCAATAACCTGCAGGAATTACCCTCTGGTCCAAGGTCGGCCTCTACAGGTGTGGGCCATTGGTTGCTTACTGAAAGGTATAAAATGGCGGGAAAGACTGCGCCAAGGATTAGCAGAACAGAACATCGCTACGAAGTCCGCTTGCCGCTTTTAAAAAGGGCTTGAGCAAGTAAATTATGCCGGTGCTCCTGATAATTCTATCGAGTTGGTTTCGGCATTTTCATCTTTACCCAAATGGGCAGATATGGTGAAGTAGAAAGTACTGCCTTGGTTGGCAACAGATTCTACCCAAACCTTGCCTTTGTGCAACTCCACGATTTTTTTGACAATACTCAGGCCTATTCCTGTGCTTTCGGTTTGATCGCGCACTTCTAAGGTTTGGAAGATTTTAAATATGCGGTCAAAGTGTTCCTTAGAAATTCCGATTCCGTTGTCCGAAACAGAAAATTGCCAATGGTTGTCCAATTGTTGATGTCGAATCGTCACCTTCAAGCTATCAGCATTGCTGTATTTCACTGCGTTGCTTAGTAGGTTGAGAAACAATTGCTCCACCTTCAAAGGCTGACACATCAAAGTGGGCAATTGTCCTTCGATTTTGATGCCTTTATGGACTTCTGAGGCAAAACTATGCCCAATCAAATGTGTGATCAATTGATGGAGGTCTGTCGGTTGGAAGGCTTCATTGGCATGCCCCAATCGGGCATAGTTGAGCATCCCATCAATGAAATTGTACATCCGGTGTACTCGTGACTCTAAAAGCCGCAGTTTGTCTTTTCCTTCTTCATCAAAAAGATGGCGGTAATCTGCTCCTAACCAATTGACCAAAGATCCGATGGCACGTAGTGGTGACTTTAAATCGTGAGAAGTTACGTAGGCAAAGTCTCGCAATTCCCGGTTAGCCACCTCCAAGCGATCTACCAGCTGTGTTTGCCTCAACTCAATTTCTTTACGTTCTGTAATGTCCTTGGTAAATACGGATACACCGATGATGTTCTTATGGGAGAAAACCGGATATAGAATGGTATCTAAATAGATATTTCGCCCTTCATAGCACAAAGATTGTTCAAAGCGATTGGATTTGCCACGAAGCGCGTCATCCAACATTGGTTTCCAATAACCGTAAGCATCGGATGGAAGCAGTTTTTCGAGGGTAGTACCAAATTTGGGTATGGTCTGCGAATACACCATACTAAAGAATAGTTTTGCCCTTGAATTGGCAGTCTTGAGCCGTAGTTCCTTGTCGAAAGAAAGGATTCCGTCATTGGTATTTTCGATAACCGACGACAGGTGCGACTCCGATTCTAACAACCCTCTTTCTGCCCGTTTTCTTAAAACCACCTCTGATTTAAACAGCTCGGCAATTCCTAATAAATCGTTGGGGTTGTGCCCTTGGAGGCTATTCTGTTCCGCTGTAGTATCTTCCTGGAGTGAGGTAAATGCCTCCCTCAAAGCATCCAAAACTTGCTGGTTTTGTTCGGCTTGTTCCCGAAGTTGTAAGTTGGAGGCAAATAGCTCTTCCGAACTGATGTCCATGGCTCGCTCTAAAAGTGCGCGATCAGAGTCGGAATGGTAGTAAGACTCACTAATGGCGGTCAACAATTTGTCGAGTTGAGGGTCATCCGTATTGCCTTGCAGGTATTTCCGAAGTTGCCTTTTCAATAAAGGATGGATGGCTTTTTCGCTCATACCTCTTTCAACGTGGTAATGGTCATCGTTTGGTTGTGAAGGCCACACTTTCCAGTGGAAATCAATGGTGAAATTTCACCGTATGAATAAAACCCTGAGATGCGGGTGGTTTTCCCCAAAATGTCTTTAACGCCTTCTACTTCTTCCTCTACCCGTTGCCCTAAAACAAGTTTTCGGCCAACACAACTAATCAGTAAGGCAAACTCAGGAGCATCGTCGATTGTAAGGCTTTGATCAGCAGCTCCAATAGCCCCGTCAACTAAGCGATCGAAATTGGCTTTCATAAAACGTGCCCTACTCCCTTCTGGTAAATCACCGGCAAAGGTCATTGTTTTTGCCTCCTCATCAATGGAAAGAATGGTGCGAACTAAGGGCTCCGAATTGGATTCGGTTCGAATGCTTAAGGGGAACCGCAAAGCTGCTCCGGGCAAAAACTTGGCTTCTTCGCCTAAGTATCGTTTGTAAATATCCAAGGCGTTTTGGCCGTCCAATTCAAACAATACGTTATTTACGGATTTTGTAATGATCCGTTCCGGTCCAAATGGGTCCCACCCTCCTTTTGAACCATGACCAATTTTAATGGAGTTTCCATAAAAGCCTATGCCTACCAATTGTCCTGAGCGGGGTGCTTGATTGAGGCCAATCAGGGTTTTCGTAAAAGCATCGCCATCACCGGCTAAGCCGCCAGAAACAGGAATATGATCGGGAACTTTCGCCGACAGTCCGGCTGCAAGCTCACTACCATTTACCTCCTGGCCATCTGCCAATACTACGATACCTGCGAGGCCATCGGTTTGCATCAAAACTTCGGCAATCTTGGCTCCCGCTTCCCGGCTACTCAGCTCGGGAGCTTTTTCCAGGTGTATAACCTGAATTTTAGTCCGGTCAAATTTTAGTCCGGTTACAACAATTGAATCATCCAAAACGGTTTCATCAATGATTTCGCCGGCAGTACTGCACATGACCAAATGCGCAGAAGGGTGGTTTTCCCTCAACTGGTTATAATGACTGGCATCTTCCAGTAGTTGTCGGTTTCCAAAGGCGAGCACTAAATCGGGCGATAGGTTTTGCTCTGTGGGCGCACCTGATTGGGTATCTAGTCGGTATTGAATTATCTCCATGAAACGAGAGTGAACATTTAAAGCAAAAGCGATTCTACGTTTTTATTTTTATTTTGGTTCCACCCCAATAAATTGAAACCGCTTCAAACATAGTGTTTAATACCTTTCTCCTCAAAAAAGCTGTTATGATGCTTTTTGGCATTTCCATGTACTTTTCCATGGTAGGCCAAACACCACTTTGGACTCCCGCAACACTTTTCACCTGGGAAGGAGACAGCCTTCGGGGATATCTGCGCAACGCTTCCAATTGCTTTCCGGAAGCTACTATAAAATGGTATCCCGGACGATCCAAAGAATTTATTGAAGTACAAGTGGACAGCATTCAAAAATTAGGATTGCCCAATGGAAAAACTTTTGTTCCACTACCGGGACTCAATAATTCTAAAGGACTCTACGAACGAATCGCCTCTGGCGGGGCACAACTCTACCGAGACAATTGCTCCAAAGCTCCACAATATGTGATCGTTACACCCGAGCAAAAAACGGTACTCGTAAAAAAATCCAACTTTCAAGGGGTTGTCATTGCACTCAATAATGAATGTTTAGGTGGCCGACTCCCTGGCACTTATCGTTTAGAAGAGGAATCGATGGTGGAGTTGTTGACGCATTATTTGCAGTGCCGGGACAAGCCCCACAGCTTAGTCACCACCAAAGACAAAAGCCCGTTCGGCTTTTGGGGGCTTGGCCTACGCTCACACCATATTTTAAACTACGAGTTGATTACCAACCAGTGTTTGCAGTGTGAAGTTGACATGACACTCAAAGGAGGAGCCGGCCTTTTTGGCTTCTACCAATTTGGTCGTCAAAATCTTGGTGTGCGGGCCGAGGTGGGCATTGACCGTCGATCTTTGCACTATAACTACCGTGATTCTCTGGGTACGGTCTTTGGCACTCCGTTGATCGATGGCAACTCATCGGAAGTCTTGCAACAGAATGTGCTGAATTTCCAAGTTTTAGGCCGCCAGTACTGGCAGGGACTTGGGGTTCCGAGTTTTGTTTCGTTTGGTTTGGGTTATGGTTTTTCTTTTGCTGACGAGGCAGGCCTTGAATTGTATTCGAAGCGCTATAGCCCATACACCATCAATGCTCGATTCAGGGAGTTACAAGTTGTGGGCGAATTGGGTATACTTCCCTTTCCTTTGTTTGCCCCAATCGCCCTTTCTGCCCGGTACCAGTTTTCCAATTATCAAACAGAATCGGAAAGCATTCTGATTACGCATCGTTTTTCAACCCTTCAGTTGGTGGCCAGTTATCGATTTGATCGAAGGGGTTTCTGACAAATTTTAGAAAGTTTAGGCAGGTGCAACTATTGGTTGCCATAATAGTCTTTGGGTAAATAGCGTTAGAGAAATTCCAACTCCTCTTTCTTTCTTGTTTTATCTATTTCGAAAACTGTAGCCTTTTCATGCTTCTTCGGATTACACTATTTGGTTTCTTTTTACTGCCATTTGTTCCTGTTTTCAGTCAATCGTTTACCGTAAGCGGTAACGTAAAAGACGGTGAAAGTGGAGAGCAACTGATGCTTGCTACCATACGGGTTAAGGGTACCTCTTTGGGAGTTACCTCCAACGAATATGGTTTTTTCTCCCTGGTGATTCCGGAAGGCACCCTCAATGGGGAGACTTTCACTCTGGAAATTGCCTTTGTGGGATATGAGGTACAATCTTTAACACTCCCGGTTGGCACCAACCAAAGCCTGAAGGTGCAACTCGAAGCGAATGTTAACCAATTGAAACAGGTAGAAATCTCTGCCGAACAATCCCGACAGCAGGAAGAAGTGCAATCGACTCAGATGAGTGCGATTCACCTGCCAATAAAACAAATTGCCTACGTTCCTTCCCTGGGTGGAGAAACCGACATTATTAAAGTGATGCAATTGATGCCGGGGGTAGCCAGAGGAACTGAAGGAACCACCGGGATGTTTGTTCGTGGTGGCGATGCCGATCAGAATTTGGTATTGCTGGATGAGGCAACCGTGTATAATGTCGGCCATTTATTTGGTTTTTTCTCGGTATTCAACTCCGATGCGATCAAAGACATGACCATGATCAAAGGCGGGTTCCCAGGTCAATACGGTGGACGACTTTCCTCCATTCTGGACATCCGCATGAAAGATGGCCACGCGAATAAATTTCACGGAAGCGGTGGTGTAGGCTTGCTTTCTTCCCGACTCACTCTGGAAGGTCCAATTGTAAAAAACAAGGCTTCTTTTTTGGTTTCCGGCCGCCGAACCTACATCGATCAGGTTTTTCGAAGGGTGGGTGTCAACATTCCTTATTATTTCTACGACCTGAACCTGAAGTTCAATTACAGTTTGAGTGAGAAAGACCGCTTTTACTACAGTGGCTACATTGGAGATGATGTATTGAAAATCAGTGAGGCTGCCGAACCCGGTGAAGAGGACGGCCTGGGCTTTCGTTTTGGTTTTAACCTGGGCAATAAGACCCATTCGCTGCGTTGGAACCACGTTTACAACGATCGGCTTTTCTCCAATCTCTCCCTCATTACCACCAATTTTTCTTACTCCATCAATGGAGCTTTTGACAACAATAACCTGCTGATCCGTTCGAAAATCCGAGACATCGGTGGCAAGATGGACTACCAGTTTTTCCGCAACAGTGGGCATACCATACGTTTTGGAGGACAGTTCATTGACCACCAATTCAACCCTAACGTGGTGAATACTCAAGGAGACATTACCGAAGTTTTGGAAAGTAGCTCTGGCAGACGAATCGGTTTTCAGGAAATGGCAATTTATGGTCACAGTGATCAAGAAATATGGGGGCCTAACCTGAAGTTGAATTATGGACTTCGCATTTCGGGATCAACCGTCAACGGTAAGTTTTATGGAGGCATTGAGCCTCGTACTTCGATCCGCTATTCCATGGGCCCGAATCGTTCTGTCAAGGCCAGTTACGCTCGAATGAAGCAGTACATGCACCGGGTTTCGAGTTCAACCATCGCCCTACCGACCGACCTTTGGTATCCGGTTACAGATCAGGTGAAACCGCAATCTTCCGATCAGGTGGCCTTGGGTTACAACCATTACCTGCCGAAACTGAAAACTACCTTTTCGATAGAGAGCTACTACAAGTGGATGAATAACTTGATTGAATACCGTGAAGGTGCTAACCTGATTCTAAACAATGAGTTTGAAAACGAATTGGTGCAAGGCAAAGGAGACGCTTACGGTTTTGAATTTTTATTGAAACGTGATGAAGGCCGGCTCAATGGATGGGTTGGTTACACGCTCTCTTGGGCTACCCGTGATTTTGACGAATTAAATAACGGTGAAAGGTTTTTTGCCAAATACGATCGGCGACATGATTTATCGATTGTTGCCAATTATGACCTCAGCAAGCGCATTACTATTTCTGCGGTTTGGGTGTACGCTACCGGATCTCGCTTTACAGCCCAAACGGGACAATACCTTATGCCCAATCCTACTCTTACCGGTGTAGAGGCCATTCCGATTTATACCGATCGCAATGCGGTTGCCATGAGCGCTTCGCACCGCTTGGATGTCAACGTGGTGCTAAAACCGAAAAAAGAACGTAAATGGCATGGCGAGTGGCATTTTGGATGCTACAACCTCTACAATCGGGCTACTCCCTACCGGATTGAAATCGTGGCAAACGACAATTCTCTGGGCTATAACTATCAACAACCAGGCTTGTTTGGCTTCTTACCTTCCATCGCCTATAATTTCCGATTCTAATGAGGCTTCGATTTATAATTTCTTCCCTTTGTTGCGCAGCTCTTTTAGTTGCGTGTCAACCCGAACCACTTGCTTTGAAGCTAAATGAGCCTCCCCCTAAATTGGTCATTGCTTCACAAGCTGCCCCAGGGCAGGTTTTGGTGGTGACAGTTAGCAAGAGTTTTTCAGCGTTAGAATACAACGAACAAGAGGTTGACGAGGAAGACTCCACCAATGTGGACAATACCCAGGAGATCAATGCACTACTGAATCAATTCTTAGTGTCCAATGCCTTGGTAACGGTGACCTTTGACGGCCGAACGGAAACCCTTACTCAAGTAGAAAAGGGAATTTATGCGAGTTTGAACATTAACCAAAACCCAGGGACGGAATACGAGCTTCGAGTCATTGATCAAGCGAGTGGCTTAGAGGTTACTTCAAGGGCCACTTTTTTGGAAAGAGCCCGATTCGAGTCGGTGGAGGCCCGCCGAAAAGAAGAAGTCGGTACGGAGTTGGTAGAAGTGACTTATGCTTTTGAAGATGAACCTGGCCCAAACTGGTATGTATTGACCTTTTATTCAGAAGACCCGGAAGAACCTGAGTTTACTTCCTTGCAATATCAGACCGGAAGAACAGAAGTTGTGTTGATTGCCGACAACGGAGGAAATGAAGGCATCATTTCGGGAACCGAAAAACTTTATCAATGGGAGCAAGATTCGATGGCGGTTTCGGTGAGCAACATTAGCCAGGAGTATTACAATTACCTCCAACAATGGAAAAAGCGCAACAATAGCCCTGGGGACCTTTTGAGTGAGCCTGTTACCTTGCCTACGAACATCAGGAACGGCTACGGTTTTTTCACTACTCATTATCCTGATGTACGGGTTTTATCGTTAAAATAGGCACTTCTTGCTAAGAAAGGCAGGCTGCATTTTCTTTTTTGGGATTACTTTTGTTCTTATGGACAGCCCCGATATCTTCTTTGTCTCCGAATTTTCCGACATACCCCCTGTTTTTCATTCTGATCTGACCCAGGCTCCCTTTGAAAACTGTGTGCTTTGTGAACAGTTCCTATTGAAGGATGGAACTCCTTATGTAATTGAGAAGGCTTTCAAACGGAACTTGAAATTGCAGATTACCAACACCTTGTTTGAGTATGCCATTTGCATGGATTGTGTAGAGAAAATGCGTGAAGTAATTTCCAAAGAATCTGCCATTGCGATGGAGAAATACATGGCCGAACGGGTAGATTTGGCCAAACGCAGGCAAGAGTTGATTGCAGCAAAGGATTTCACCATAGAATCGTGGCTGGGCAAGTGCATCATCACCGAAAAGCCCATGGAGACTTTGTCTGAGTATCAAATCAGTTGCCAATGTGATGGTAGCAGCATGTTGTACACTTTTCTTCCCTACATGATCAGTGAAGAGGCCATTTTAGAGCTGGTGGAAAATATTTCCGAAAAGACGAAAGATGAGCTGGATGGTTTCAGAGATACGTTTTTAGGTCCCTCCCCCGAAATTCAGGACCTTCTTCCCGACCGTCCTTTGGTGTTGATATAGCTCTCAGGATAACGCCTTCATATACCGATAGAAATCAACAAGGGCCACTTCCCATTAGGAGCGGCCCTTGTTTTTATAGTATAGATGCGTGCTGAACTTTATTGCCCTGCAATAGCAGTTCCGGAAGAAACAGCCGAAACACTAAACCAACCCACTGCCTTTACATCGGAGTTCGGGTCAGCGTTCACAATGTTGGTGCGAATGTTGGCCGCTGGAGTAGCAAAGAGCCCGTTGTTGGTAAGCTGAGAGGCAAGTTCACCTAAAAACGACCAAGTAGGCTCTGTTATAGCCCAAAGTTCCACCCGGACTTCATCACCCAATTTATAGGGATCACTGTCATCGTTGATCAAAAACTCACGGATGGGAATGATGAATAGAAACCCATCGGCTCCATTGCTTCCAAAGGCACCATCTACGGAAACATTGATCGCGGTTGGATCGTCAAAAAAGACACCGTTCCGGTAAGTTCTAATCCAGTAGTAGTCTTCTCGGTTAGGCAAATCGAAAGCGAAAAAGGTAGCATAGTAACCCTCCTCCTCGCCGAACTCTTCTTCCCGGAATTCAACGGTGACAGAATCGAGGGTTGGAACCGGGTTTACAGTGGAACTCGCTTCAAATGTGTTGCCGTTGTGGGTAACACTTAAGGTATAAGTGCGCCCTACCTCTCCAAAATTGGTGTCGGCAGTATCGGGCTCCCAAATGTAATTCCCCTGACCTTCAGGCGCAGCCTGAAAGTCGTATACTTTTCCTAAGTCATCGGTAATGCGCACGGTAGCACCGTCTGCAAAACGCTGTGTAGTATTGTCGAAATAAGGAGTGGTTTCGGTTAAAACGATCCGCTTCTCGCCTGATTCATCGGTGAGAAAAGCATCTACTGCGAGTTGAACAGTTCCTTCGTCCAAATCCACATCGATGGGATCTTCACAAGAGGTGATTGCCGGGCCCAAAAGGACGCATCCTACCATCACCCAAATTGTACGGAGATTTTGAAATGGCATTTTCATGGTGAATGGCATTAAAATTTGAAGTTATAGGCGACCGATGGAACAAAGTTGCCCACAATGGCCAGGCGAATGGCTTCGGTATTTTGGGGGATGTCTGGATTTTCCTGGAAGTAGACCGAAAAAGCATTTCGGCGGTTGTAAGCATTGTATACCGAGAACACCCATTCTCCAAACCACTTCCGATTTTCTTTTTCCTTAGGAGATAGGGTGGCCGAAACATCTAATCGGTGAAAGTCTGGAATGCGGTAGTTGTTTCTCCTTTCTTCTGAGTTGTGCGGAGCTACCCAACCTTGAATGTTGAACCGGTTGGTGGGGAAAGTACCTGGCGTACCAGTGCTGTACACAAAGTTGGCCGAAAAGCTCCAACGAGGATTCACCTGGTAAGAGGCTACCACAGAAAGGTTGTGCGTGCGGTCAAAACGGGTGGGGAACCATTCGCTTCGATTAATACCATCTACCTGACGTTCGGTACGGGCCAAAGTATAGCTGATCCATCCGGTGAAATCTCCTTTTGCTTTTTTGATGTAAAACTCAGCTCCGTAGGCACGCCCATCGCCGAACAACAGTTGGGTTTCGTAAAACTCATTGAGAATCAAATCGGCATTATTGATGTACTCCACCTGGTTTTGAAAGTCTTTGTAGTATACCTCTACCGAGGTTTCAAAGGTGCTTTCCTTGAAGTTACGGAAGTATCCCAACGCATACTGATCGGCAATTTGTGGCTTCACGTTGTTGGTACTCGGTGACCACACATCGATAGGCGTGGAAGCCGCAGTGTTGGAAAGCAGGTGTAAGTATTGCGCCATTCGGTTGTAGCTGGCCTTGATAGAGCTGGTCTCTGTCAACTCATACTTAATGGCCAGCCGAGGCTCAAAGTTGGCGTATTGCTCTACTGTTTCCCACTGATCATATCGCTGAGAGCTAACCACAGTCCGTTCAACACCTGGTGTGGTGTCATTTAGTGTGTAGGCGTTTCCCTCGCCCAAATATTGATATATGGAGTAGCGCAATCCATATTGCAAGGCAATGCGTGGTCCAATTTTTTGCTCATTGGCCACAAAAATGGCGCTCTCCGCTGCCTTCTGATCTTCTAAGCTGATGTCGTTGGCATCGCCTCCGCTATTGAAACTGGCATTACCCGGTTTAAAGTCGAACAGAATGGTTTGGGCTCCGAAGGTCAAGGTGTTTTTCGGATTGATGTAATAAGTGAACTCTGGTTTTAAACTGTAGTTGATGACATTTGACTGCCAATTGAATCCATCTTGGTTATCCCCTACTCCAAACTCGTAATCGTACTTGGAGTAAATGGCGGTCATGTTCATGAACACCTTGTCATTAAAGATGTGGTTCCAACGAGCAGAGGCCGTTTGATTGCCCCAATCGAATTGAAAATCACCTGTTCCAAATACATCCTTTCCCAGGTAGCCGCTAAGGAAGAAGCGGTTTTTATCGTTGAGCTTGTAGTTGACCTTAGCAGTGAGGTCGTAGAAGAAAAACTTGGAATCAGAAAGGTCGTCGTTCAAAAATGGCCGGGCGAGAACATCGGCATAAGAACGGCGGCCTGCAATCACAAAAGACGCTTTATCTTTTTTAATGGGCCCTTCCAAGGTTAAACGGCTAAAGATGAGCCCTAAACCACCGGAACCCGCAAATTTCTTCTGGTTTCCTTCCTTCATCCGAACGTCCAAAATGGAAGAAAGCCGTCCACCGTATTGCGCAGGAATTCCGCCTTTGATCAGTTTTACATTTTTCACGGCATCAGGGTTGAACACCGAGAAGAAGCCGAAAAGGTGCGATGAGTTGTACACCGGTGCTTCATCTAATAAAATAAGGTTTTGATCAACTCCGCCACCGCGAACGTTGAACCCTGAGGCTCCTTCGCCCACCGTGCTTACTCCGGGAAGTAATTGAACACTTCGAATAACGTCTACCTCCCCCATAAGAGCGGGAATCTTTTTGATGGTCGAAATCTCCATTTTGTTGACACTCATCTCAACGTTCTTAACGTTGGCGTCAGCCTGTTCGCCGGTTATGACCACTTCTTCTAATACCTTAGAGTTGGTTGGCAATTCGATGTCGAACTTGGTATTTTCAGTGAGGTCAATTTGCTTTTCTACATCTTGAAATCCAACGTAAGAAAACTTGAGGTTGTAGCTCCCATTGGGGAGGGTGAGGGAGAAGAAACCGTAGACATTGGTTACCGTACCGGTTCCCAACTCTTTTACGAATACCGTGGCACCGATGAGTTCTTCTCCAGTTTCACCGTCTTTAATATAACCACTGATGGTCGATTTCTCCTGCGAAAGGGCTATAGAAGGGAAAAATAGCCCCAGTATCAATCCCAGGATTAGGATGTAGCGGATCATTGATTGAGGTTTGATAAATAATGGTGCAAAATTCCACTTTTTTTCAGGATCGCAAGTTAACTTTAGTTAATTATTGACGAAGGTGCAACACACCTCTACGATTTCCCGAAATACGTCGACAATTGCGCCTATTCAGTTTTTAGAGCAATAACCGGTCGCAAGCGTGCCGCTTGGTAGGCAGGATACAAGCCGGCAAGCCCTCCAGCGGTAATGAGGGCAATGAGACAAATTATTGCGAGTTGAAAGTCGACTTCAGGATTAGAGAAAAACTCGCTGCTTCCCCCCTCTCCGGCGATTAAGCTGGCGATGATTTCCCAGAGTACAGTCCCCGACAAGAGGCCTAAGTAGCCAGGAAACAGGGTTAAAATCACTGCCTCAGTTAACACCATTCGAATCACTCGCAACGGACTTGCTCCTAGTGCTTTCCGAATGCCAAGTTCTTTACTCCGTTCCTTTACAGTAATCAACATGATGTTGCCCACTCCCACCGCACCCGCACCGAGGGTTCCCAAGCTTACCATCAAGCTGAAGAGGTAGATGCCATTAAAAAGTTTTTGAAATTGACTGAACTCTTCTTCGATGTTAGCGGTTCCCAAACTACCAAAATCGTCGGGAGCAACTTGGTGCTTGCGCTTCAATAGGTGGCATACCTTGCGTTCCACTTCAGCTGCTTTTACTTCAGGTTGTGGTAGCAAGGCAAACATTCGTACTCGGTTGGGTTGATTGAAGCAATGCTGTAAAGTGGTTCGAGGAATAAATACGGTTTGCTCCTGATTGGCTCCCTCCTCACCTACGCTATAACTTTCAAAGGTTCCAATTACCATGAACCACACCCCGTTGATGCTGATGTATTTGCCAACCGGTGAGTTTCCCAAACCAAATAAGACTTCACTTACCCGAGAGCCAATTACCGTTACTTTGCGTTTTTGAAGAATATCGGTTTGATTTAAAAACCTGCCAGACAATTGTTTAACAGGAAGCACCTGGAGTATTTCCGGCACTTCTCCGTTCACTTCAAAACTTGCTTCTTCTCTTCCATGCTTCAGCACCGCTCGCCCTTCCAATTGATTTTTCGGAGCTACCACTCTAACTTCTTTTATCTCCCGCCGAATGTCCTCTAAATCGGTATCGGTAAAATGAATCGCCCTTCCTGGCTGAAACCCTCGGTAGGGAACGGTGGTAGCTTGCGGCCACACAAATACAGTATTCTTAGCTACATTCCAATTGCTGGTAACGCCATTGTAAAGCCCATTTCCACCTCCCATGAGCATCACCAGCATAAAAACGCCCCAAAACACTCCAAAGGCAGTTAAGAAGGTTCTCAGTTTATGCTTTTGCCACGTTTGAAAAAGCTCTCGCCAACGGTCCACGTCCATAACTTATGTTCTTGAAGTAAGCGCTTCTACCGGTCGGATTTGTGCTGCTTTGCGAGCTGGGATCAAAGCGGATAAGGTTCCGGCAAGTACCAAAACGAGGGTAGCCGTAAATACTACTGAAAGGTGGATTTCAGGGGTGTCAAAGAAACCAAAGTCGATCTCAAAGTTCTCCATGGCATAGGTAACCAACTCCAATATCACCGTCCCTAAAACAATTCCTGCATATCCTGCTGCCAGGGTCAAGACCAAAGATTCCAGAAGAATTTGGCGGATAATCATCCAAGGGGTGGCTCCAATAGATTTTCGAATTCCGATTTCACGCTTCCGATCGTTCACCACAACAATCATGATATTGCTCACCCCAACGGTTCCTGCGGTTAAAGTTCCAATACCAACTATCCAAAGAAAAAAGCGAAAACCAGCAAAAAAGCCCATCCAACGTTTGTACTCTTCTTCTTTGTTAAAAATGAATAGGGCTTCCTCGTCACCACTTTCGTAGCGCAGTCTACGGCTAAAAAATTTTCTTACTCCTGCCTCCACTTCACTGGCCGGTACTCCTGGTTGAGCAGTAACCGCCATGATGTCTACTGTTTTGCTGTGATTAAAAACCTCTTGAAAAGTTTGAAAGGGAATCCAAACTACTTCGTAACCAGCATTGACATCTCCACCATCATCGTAAATACCAACTACCCGAAAGGAGACCCCATTGATCAATATGTACTGGCCTAATGGTTCTTCTTCAGGTTCAAAAAATAGACTGGCTACCCGTTGACCAATAGTAGCCACCTTTCTACTGCCCTCCTCATCCTTGGGATTTAGTTTCCGACCTCGTGTGACTTCTTGTAAATCGATTTCAAAATAATCATCGGTCGTTCCAAACACAGTGTATCGCCCGAAGTGATTTTTTCGTGAAACCAAGTAGTTACCCGAAAGGTTGTTGCGCGCTACAGCCAGATCAATACCTTGAACAACCTGGTGCATTTCTTCCACGTGTTCCTGATAGACCGTAATAGTTCGACCAGCTGGCAGACCTTCAAAACCAATGGAGGTTGCACCTGGAAACATCCAAAGACTGTTGGTTGCTCGTCCTTTGTATTGTTTCAAAACGGCTTTTTCTAAACCACGGCCAACGCCAAGCAAGACCATAAGAATTAAGATGCCCCAGAAAACACCAAACCCGGTTAAGAAAGACCGAAGTTTGTTTTTCTGAAGGGTATGAAAAATCTCTTGCCAGGAATCGTTGACAAATAGAAGCTTGACCATTTCGGCCAATGTTAGGGAATCAAAGCAGGCGTGGTTGCAACAATTGAGTGAAGTGTACAAATCACACTGTGAAATGACGGAGGCAAATGGTGAAACACCAAGAGACCTTATAGCTCTAAAATCTGCCTTAATAAACGGTCTTTGCTATTGAAGCTCTCTTCCAAAGAAATCGTACTGTCGGTTCGGAGTACCCCGGGAATGCGGTTGATTTGGTCGATAACTGAACGTGCATGTCGGGTATCGCGACAGAGAATTTTACAGAAGATGCTGAAGCCGCCAGTAGGCAGATGCGCCAAAGTGATTTCTGGAATACTCTCTAAAATCGTGGTGATATCGCTCCACTGAGAAGTTTCGTGGGTAATGATTCCAACATAACCGGTGAATCCATATCCTAACAAGGAGTAGTCTATCAGTAAGTTCGTTCCTTTAATCAGGCCTGCATTCTCCATTTTTTTAACCCTTCCCTGCACAGTTCCCGGAGAAACGATGAGCTTTTTAGCGATTTCTGCGAACGGGATACGAGCATCTTTCATTAGGTAACTCAGTATTTCCCGGTCTAATTTGTCGATTTGGTATTTCATTAGAAGATATATCCTCAAAAAATATTGAATCAGTAGAATTCAACAGTAAAAAATCTTGATTGAGCAAAAATTACTGTTTTCCTCATCAAAGATGATAAAATTTGGCACTTAGTGTTATATTTACACCACCAAAACGTAGTGATGAATTTCAGGTTAGTAAAATGAAATTTGAATGACGCTGTTTTCTTCCACTCCAAGTTCATTTCCCGACGGGGCGTCTGAAGGAGATTGCAAATGAGTTGGTTTGAAAGTTATTGTCGGAGCCAAAGTAAATTGAACAACAGCGAATCAGCATAACCTTGCTTTTTCCAAGAGAAAGAAACGGGAACGGGGAAACCCAACTCGCTGAACATGAAATTTTTGCAACGACTGCAATGCAGATTAATCATTAGGACCTGCCTGATGTTCATCCCACGTTTGATTTATATGGAATTAAAATTCCAACCAGCCGGACTTAACATCCATTGTTTTTCCTGGGTCCGGGTGTAAACCGGCTGGTTGGATCTTTATACGTTCTTAAGAAATTTTGCCTGCGCGAAGAAAGCCGCAACCACCCGATATTCAGCACTTTTCTGTCCGCTTGGTGTTTCGAGTGGTTTCTTCCCGGGCAAACTTATTAAAGATACCCAATGGCTTCTGTTTTGATTTAAGCGATCAGAGGTCGGGATTAGCGTGAGAAAGGTCAGTTGTTTATACAAGTGACCTTTTTTTATGCCCTTACCAGATCAGGGAGCCAGGCCTTTGTGAAAAAATGTTGGACCCTCTTCCACTCTTCTTTAGTGGCAAAGAAATGGTAATGTTCTTCGGTAATGGTTTTCAACCACCACTGGCCTTCCACCTGCACATCCAAGTCATCAGGAGTTTTGTAAAGGGTTTCGAGCCGTAGTTCTTCTACCTCCAACTTATTAAAAACCAATCCGTACACACTCGTGTTCACGTTTAGACGTAAGATCAACCCTTTGGGCAGCACTTGAAGGTTTACCCTTTCGGCGGCTGAGAATCGCTTTTTCAATTGATCGAGCCCATCATGGCCGCTTTGATACCTAAGTCGTGGAGAGCCACTCCCGCCCATTTTAAGGTTGGCGACAAAGCCGAAAGGCTTACCAACAATGCCTCTGATCTCTTCTTTGGTCTTACGATCGTTGTGGCTGAGGTTGTATAGTTTTCGCTGCATCTCCCCTAACAACAAAAATCATTTTGCTTTGTTGGAAAACACAAAGTCTAAAGCATGCCAGAATTACCTGAAGTTGAAATCTTTCGCCGGTACTTTGAACGCACCTCTCTGCAGCAATCGGTAACCCAAATTGATTTTTTAGATGATAAGGTATTGTCTACCGATGCAGCGGAAATTGAATCGGCCCTGGTCAATCATACGTTCTTTGCCACCACACGTATTGGCAAATATCTTTTTGCCCAAATCGACTCAGGAAAGTTTCTATTGTTTCACTTTGGCATGACGGGCTCTCTGAGCTACTACCAAGCCTCCATCGACCCTCCTAAATTCAGTAGGCTAATCATCCAATTCGATACCGGCTATCATCTGGCCTTTGTTTGCCCAAGAAAATTTGGAAGAATAGAATTGGTCACCAACCTCAAGGAATACCAGGGCAAGAAAAAGTTAGGCCCTGACTTTTTGACCATCGATAAAAATGGGTTTAAAACAGCCATTCAAAAAAGGATGACCAAAATAAAACCGGCTCTATTGGAGCAAAAACATTTTGCAGGAATTGGCAATTGGATTGCGGATGAAATGCTTTTTCAGGCTAAAATTCACCCTGAAAGGCTATGCAAGTCTCTTACTAATCGCGACTTGAACCTGTTGTTTAACTCCGGCATACAAACCATCGAAGAAGCCATTGCTCACGACACTCATTACGGAAGCTTTCCGGATTTTATGTTCGTCAACCACCGAAAAGAAGGGGCCAAATGTCCACGGTGCGGTGCCGAAGTAATCCGCATGGTAGTCGGCGGACGCGGAACCTTTATCTGCACCAAAGAGCAAAGGGCTTAGATTTTCGGCTCCTTTACCACCAAGGCATAAAAGTCGTTACCAATCTCAACATATCCTTGATCGTAACAGAAATAGTAGGTTTTTCCTGCCTTGGTAATGTGGGTGTGGGTAAAAAACTTAAAGTGAAACCCGCGGGTGGTAAGTCGGTCTTTGTGGACCCTGGAAGTTCCGCTGGGGTTTAGGCCAAACAAGATATTTCGGTTTTTTCTAAGTCGATTGTTGATGGTTCGAACGGTGTTGTTTGCCTCCCGCTTCAACTGGTTGTTGTAGGCATTTCTACATTGGTCAGAACAGAATTTTTTGTCGATCCTACCGAACAAAACTCCTTTACATTCAAGGCATTTACGCTCTTCCATTTTTGCATATTTATCTGAAAGGTACGCATTTACCCGTGTTTAAACGTTTACAAACGAAAGATAAACGGGTATAACCGTTTAATAACCGAATAAACAGTGGGAGTGATAGCACCTTTGTGAAGTGGTTATTTGATAGCCAAGTTCGAAACGTATGAAGAACGCAAAACCAACTTAAATGATGATTGATATGAAGATGTTGAAGAACCATGTGCAGTTGATAGGAAATGTAGGGGCAGATCCGGAAATCCGGAAAGTTGGAAAGGGGGTTCCCATGATCCGTTTTTCATTGGCAACCACCGAATTCTCAAAAAATGCAAATGGTGAGCGCGTTTCACACACTGAGTGGCACCAGGTGGTGGCCTGGAATCAGTTAGCTGAAATCGTGGAGAGGCTGTGTGTAAAGGGTTCGGAGGTTGCCGTTTCGGGGAAAATCAGGTATCGATCCTATACCGACAGGGAAGGGAGAGAACGTACTTCTACAGACATTGTAGCAGACGAGATACATGTTTTTCAGCCACGCCGTGAGCCAGTAGCGGTTTGAGCATTTAATTCGCTTCAGGCTGACGAGAGGCCGCTGTTCCCCCCATGGGTTCAGCGGCCTTTTAATATTCTTAAAGTGGCTGAGCAGGAATACCTAAAGGCTCCATGCCCAGCCAAGGCAACACCGTGACTGATCTATGGCTTAAGACGGAAACAACCCAGCAACGATGCCACCCAATATGGGATAGACAAAGCCAATTATTGCCCGAAAAGCCGGACAATGTCAAAACTGGGGTAAAAATGCCGCCTCAAATGGCGGGTTTGGAAATAGGACTTTAGAACATAAATGGTGAGTGTCCTAATCGTTGTTCGGATATACGAAAGTTGTAGGAAATTGTTCCTACAAAGACAACGAATTGATGCGGTCGTCGGACGTAATAGAAATGGACTAAGAGATGGAGGACTGAATCTTTGAGCTTACCAGAAGGTCCTCTTTAATTGCCGAAATTGGAAGAATCTGCAATATTTCTAAGCCCAGGATGCCTTGGTGGCGATACTGCATAAACAGGTCGGTGAAAACGACATTGGAATCGTTGGAGGTGGTATGGCAAAGGTGAAATTCTTCTTTTATTCCGATGGTTTCGCCAGATATCATTTGAGCAAGGACAACTCTGTACTCTACTCTAAATCTGTTTTCACGCAATGCTACCATAATTATGGATTGCTTATAGTTTCACTTTCCGGCGGTTTTTCTTTCTGACTACAGTGCATTTCCCAATGCTGCTTCCACTTCTCTCTTTTTTCAGGCGGCATCTTTTCGAGTTTGGCCTCCCACTTTTTTCTCCAATATGCTTTTTTTTGGCCTTGTTCTTTCGGTGTCAATTTCCAAAAGGAGGACCAACTCCCAACCAATAGGCGACTAAGAAGAAGGAGTCCCAAGGCTTGCATCCAGTTTATGCGAGGGCTTTCAAACAAATCGGGCATCAACCAATTCCAAAGATGCATGACAAGCCAACTGAGCAGCCCAAAGGAAAGGGTCAAAAAAACTAAGGCTTTGAGGCACTTTTTAATCCACCACTCCATTCACCAACGTCTTTATTCAACAATCAACTCTTGGTATAATTCATCAAGGCGTTCGCGGAGTGCCAAAACTGCATATCGCTTTCTTGAAAGCATCGTATTGATTGAAAGCCCTGTTTCAGCGGCCATCTCTTTGAAGGACTTATCTTCAAATTCATGCCAGATCAACACCTGTTTTTGCGTTTCTGGTAAGGCATCAATGGCATTTTGTAGTTCTTCCCAAATTATTTTTCTGGCCAAGACCTGATCCGGACTTTGACTCAAATCTGGGAGAATATCAATTAAGGTGGGAATTTCATCCTGCTCGCCAGTGTTGGTCCTACGGAGTTGACGCGAAATGGGAGTTGGCTTTTTCTTGCGGTACAGGTCGGTAATCTTATTCCGTGCCACGGCAAACATCCAGGCGGTTACCCGCTCAATCGAGTCCATTGCACGGTAGCTTTCTACCAATTGAGAAAAAACATCTTGGAGTATATCTTCGGCGTCTTCGGGATTCGAAACTCTTCTTCGGATAAAATCCAATAGTCGGTTTCCTTCTCGCTTTACCGTTTCTTGAATTTCCCGGTTTTGTTGGGTGGTCATGTAACCCGATATAGGCACTGCTTCTTTCATAGCTTAATGGTAGAGACGGCCAAGAGGTATAAATATTTTACGCTCAATCAATTCTTTTCAAGAAGCTCATTTTCAATTTTTTACACGCTCTAAATTAAGGTTTTTTCGCATATTGGTTGCCTCAGTTATCTACACTACCCTGCAATGGTGCTAAATCACAGCCAGATTCAACCTACAAAGCAGCCCCTTCGAATTGAATCGGAGGGGCCACTTCTTGGATCAGTACAGTGAAAGGCTCCTTAACCTGTGTATTTAATACTTACTGTACTAACAATTTTTTGGACTGTTCTCCATTGTCGGTCACCACTCGAATGAAATAGGCTCCAGATGGCAAATTACCAATCGCTACCTCTAATGACAGGTTTTCAAAGTCCGCGGAGTTCCATTGTTGTAAAACATTTCCTTGAAAACTGATCAAGCTTATTTGCTTTATAGTGGTGGCTCCATTCACTTTTATAGTTACAAAATCCCGAGCTGGATTGGGAAATAAGTCCACTTTCAAATCTTCTTCCAATATTCCAATCGCAGTGCTTTTACCCGGTTCATTTTCCCCCACTGCCGCAGGTGTTTTTCTTCCCTTATTGTCTTCCCCTTTGCCAATCATACTTTCGGGTTGGTTGTCGTTCATCTCTCGGGTGGTGCCCTGATCTTCTTCTTCAGTGTTGGTTTGACGCATCAGTGCATTTGCGGCTACGTCCTCCTCTTCTTCAACTATTGAAGTTTGATTCTCTTCCAACTCTTCTTCTGCTACCAGAGGTTTCTCTATCCATACTTCGGGGATTTCTGGATAGAGGTAAATCTGAGGAATGATGGTTTCAAAACTTCCTTCAAAGGACCATTTCAATTTTGCGGTAGCGTCAAAGTCCTGTTGGTAAAAGTCGATGCTGATCGGATAGAACTTTCCCTTTTCCAGGTAGACCCAACTTGAAAAGGCGTTGGGCAGCTGTCCTCTCCACTCGTTCAATAATTTTTTGTTGCCCAATTGCAACCGTACCCCATCATCTGCTGCAAAAGTGATGCGGTATTTTCCGCTTTCAGGCGCACGCAAAAAACCTTTCCACCGCACAGAGAAGTTTTCTGACTGCACACCGGCGATTGGTGATTCGTAATCCCAATAGTGATCTACAACTGGCTCAACAATTCTAACTACCGGACTTTGAAACCCTTGTTCTTTGTAATAACTGGCATACAGCCCTTTACCACCCTCTACTTCTCCTTCAACTTCATTGTACGCAAGGCCCTTAACTACTTTTTCCTTGGTTCCATAAGTACCGTAATTTTCAATATCCAACAGGTAATCCATTCCTGTTTCTTCGATGGTTGAAAACAAAAACTGCTGCTGAATAACCTCTAAACGCTTAGCCCCTGGACGTTTCCAACTTAGGCGTGCTACACCATCCCATTCTCCTTGAAAGTATTCAGCTTTTATTTCATAGAAATTACCTGACTTGAGATTCAATTGAACCGTATAATCAGTAGCAGGTTGTTCATACCACGCATCGATTAACAATTGATCATTGACCCAAAACCGAACTCCATCATCAGCGGTAAAGGTTATTGAGTACGTGCCATTATCTGGAGCCAACAAATAACCATACCAACGTGCCTGAAAGTTGGTTCCTTTTATTCCTCGAATTGGTCCCTCCTCCCCATTGGTTTCAAAATCAATGGTGGGGTCAATGGTTGATTGAGGCTTTCGCGTAAAAGCGTCTCCTGGATAGTAAAAAGCGCGTAAGCCATCTCCTTGTGCTGCGGGGTTGGCGGCAGGCATACCAATGAGTTCTGAAGTTCGGGCCAACCCTGCCAGGGAAATTCCAATTCCGAGAAGCAAAGTCAATGTTTTTTTCATGGCATCGTTTTTTTGAAGTGCAAAACGAATTTATGGTAGGGCAATGCCGTGTTGTTCGCTTTTTTTGGTGAATTGCAGGATGCGTTACTTGAGTTGTCTTTTCATTCCAGTGAGATGATGAGGGCTTGAGACAAAAACTTAAATTGGCCGCAAAGCCTCTAAATCATGCGAAAAGTAGTACCCAGCTTTCTCACTTCTATGAACTTATTAGCTGGCTTTTGGGCCTTGTTGGCCGACGATCCTTCGACGAGCTTCTGGCTGGTTTGCATAGGTATAGGCTTCGATTTCGTCGATGGCTTATCGGCACGCTTACTCAAAGTGCCAAGCCTGTTTGGCAAGGAACTCGATAGTTTGGCCGATATGGTTTCTTTTGGTGTTGTTCCGGGTTACCTGTATTCACATCACGTATTCTTTCATCAAGGCCCCGAGTTTCCTGCCATTCCTGAATTACTGGTCTGTTCTCTTATGCCGGTGTGTGCGGGTTTGAGGTTGGCAAAATTCAATGTGGGACAATCCAAATTCAAAGGCTTTAGCGGATTACCCTCCTCTGCAGCCGCATTGATGATCATTTCTATTCCATTTTTGGCGCATCAAGCAAATTATGCCTGGCTGGAACAGCTGCTGGAAGAGAATTTTTGGGTAAAAATGGGCCTACCTGTGGTTATGAGCTTATTGATGGTACTCCCAATAGAGATGTTCTCCTTCAAACACTTAAAAGAGGGATGGAAAGCCAACTGGCTACAGCTCGCCTACTTGCTTATGGTAATCGTTTTGAGCATTTTTGGTGGCTTCCTGATGCTTCCAGGAAGCATATTGCTCTATATTTTAATCTCAGTGCTCCTCTTTGTCGGACGTAAAATTTTCCAAGAATAGCCCTCCCCGACAACTCAACAAAGAAGTTTGCGACCATTAGGGAAATTCGTATTTTTCACCTCTGCCTGCCACCATTGGGCATTTTAACCCCTTTATCTAAAATGAACCTTCCTGGCCTCAATCACCCATTTGGTGAGGAATGTTGTGAATACGAAATTGAAGTATTGCAACAGAACTACTCCTCGTACTACTTTAATGAAGCACCTTTCAACCGAGATGCTCTGGAAACCAGCACCTACTTGATTGTTGGTCGCAGAGGTACCGGAAAATCATCCCTTGCTGAATATTTCAAGTTTCAGCGCGAACTCAAAAACGCCTATTGCATTGACGTTGATGAACCAAGTGTTTATCAAAAAATTCTCACTGAAGTGAGTAAAATGGCAGGCGCATCGCCGGAACTGGCACGCCTGAAGTTAGTTAAGGTATGGGAGTTTGTGCTTTGGTCTCTGATTTTTCATCGATATAAGTCAGAGAGTGAGGCAGCCAAAGCGGCTAGTCTATTGGCCCTACCCAAAGGGCCATCAAAGATGATCAGCATCCTGCTCAAATCCTTGTTGAATAAATTTCTTCAGGATGAAGGAGAGCTTAGCGATGAGTTGGAACAATTCGTTTCATCGGATTTGATGATAAAAGCTCGGGAGGAGGTACTTACTATTGCTAGAAATAAGCCCGTTATCATTGCCATAGATACCCTTGAGCGCCACGATTTGGATGATTTGCCAATGCTACAGGCCATTTCTGCATTGATTCAATGTGCAAGTCAATTGAATGTAAAGTATGCTTTTCGTGGCATTCACATCAAAGCATTTATCCCGGCAGAGGTATTTCCATTTATCGCAGAATCTGGTGTGGCCAACACGGCTAAGTTTATTCGGGAGCCCGTTTTCTTGAATTGGCGCCCCAAAGATTTGGTCAAACTGGTTTCCTGGCGCTATTTCCTGTATTTAAACAATCGGAATTTACTCCCTCAAAAGAATCAACAGATCAATTGGAACAGCTTCAAAGATGTTCATCAGAAAATTTGGATCCCTCATTTTGGAGAAGAGCAAAAAAACCATTTGGGACGGTTCGAAAAGACGTTTCCTTACGTGTTGCGCCATACTCAAATGCGGCCAAGGCAATTGGTTATCATCTTGAATAAGATCGCCCGACTGAGCAAACGTCAAGGTGGTTTCCCGTTTTTCGATCAGGAAATGATCCGACAAGGAATTCTGGAGGCCGAAATGGAATTGGCTACCGAGGTCATCAACTCTTACTCGCGTATATATCCAGGACTTCCTCGTATCCTGGATGCAATTCGAGGTTTTCCTACGGTTTTTAAAGGCAATCAATTGGATCGGTATGCGCCACGTACCAAGTCCGCTTGGATCAAAGGAAACTATTCTACTTACCGCTTTAAGCAGATATTATCGGAGCTGGGCATTGTAGGAGAATTAAGGCATTGGGATGAAAGGACACACATCCTTTCGGCAGATTTTGAATACCATCGGAGAGATCGTTTGGTATTGAACAGTGATAGCTACTATGTGCTCCATCCGATGTTTAGCCAGAAGCTCCAAATCAGCAATGAAAAATCGGTCATGGTCTATCCATTTCCAGATCATCCGGATTTTGGTGAAATGTAGGCGGTTTAAGACCAACACAAACCACCATCTTAAAATCTATCAAATATCACCTTTTCAGCTATTTACGACATTCATCTGAACTAAAATTGAAATCTTTTCAGATGATTTTTTGTTACTTCTGAAGCAACATTCACTTCAATTGTATACAATTGTAACATCAACAATGATTCGAAGGCTCTAAATGTCGCTCAGTTAATCGTTGAATTAGTTACATTTGTACCATGCCTACTAAGCTAAATGACCGCATTCAGATGGTCATGCATTTCAAACAGCTCAACGCCACTCAATTTGCTGAAGCAATTGGAGTACAACGCTCCAATGTTTCTCACATATTATCCGGTAGAAATAAGCCCAGCCTTGATTTTATTCATAAAGTATCCACTGCTTTCCCAGAAATTGATTTGCATTGGCTTATCCACAATAAAGGGACATATCCGCAAGCACCACCTTCAGCACTACCCTCTTCGGTTAAGCATTCAGCACCATCAAAAGCAACTGCTGAGGAGGAAGACCATCTCAAATCAGGCACAATTGTAACATCTGAGAAAAAGACACCTGAACATCATAATTCAAGCGGAACATCAGAGAAAGCTCACTCAGAGGAAATAAATACTTCCAGAGCATTGAGTCGGATAATTTTAATCTACACCGACGGCACTTTCGAAGAATTGAAGCCTACTGCTCCCCTACCTTTCACCTAAACTGCTAAAGAAAGTAGCGGGTTAGACCTTGCTCAGGTTCTGGGAATAGAAAACTCATAGGATGGAGCAGAAAGTGCTCCCGTATTCGTGAGGTTATCGTCAGGAACGCTAAATACAAATGCTTTGTACTCAATTCCGGGCCGCACAGGGTCTCCTTCGTTGTCGAAAACAATGGTATTGATCGGTACTTGATAAGAGCCTTGTCCAGACCGTACTTTTAGAAAGCAACCGTCACCCAATTCTTTCGCCTTGGTGGAGTTGAAGCTGAGTGACAACACCGATTTAACCAGCACCACCCTGTATTCCCTAACTCCATAGGGGCGAAAACCGCTTTCGAATTGGATGGCTATTGTTTTATCCTGGTCTTTCGCATGAATGCTTGGTACATTGGCGGGACTTGCTGTAACGATCTGACTCTTGGTAAATTGAGAAGCGGTGTCCTCTTTCGTACAAGAGACGAACAGGCTGGTAGCAACACAAATTGCTGCTACTGCCAGAATGCGTTTGGAATTTGGCATTTTTTATATGGGGCTTGGGGTTAAAAAGCAAAACGAAAAGGTTGGTGAGCAGTGTTAGATATGCACATTTTCTACCAGTTTTTTGGGCGTGTTTGGATGTCCCACCAGCATGAGAACATTTTTAACTTTAATCAAACGGCGTCTTTTAGACTTGGGGTATCACCGTGGCGGATAGTAAGCTATCCTGGTAGGCTTGAGCCAAAACAAAAACGAATTTTGTTCCAACTACTTGTATCAAAATTCAGAAAAAAAGTTAACTCAACCTGACGTGATCGGAATAAATCCTGACGAATTGCAAAACAATAACCTCAAGACAACAAGAAGCAGAAATAGCTTAGCAAAAGGCAAACCTTGGATTTACGCTACTCCCAGGAGTAAGACTTGAATTTTACCCGATCGATGAACTGTGATCGCTTACCTGGTTTTTTAAGCAAGGTTTTGTGCCCTACACTAGATTTTAATCCGCTAAAGGCGGTATATGCCCAATAATTGAAGATCGAACGACTGGCACGGCGTTCGAAATATATATTACCGGTGCGCGGAAAGATATAATTAGGGTTGGCGGTGTTGACTACAAAAGAATTGGCAAAGGCAGATCCTACACTGCGCTTAAAGCCCGGTTTGTCTTTGTTGGGGTCAATCAGGTTTACTTTGAGATTGCGGTAATACAAACGCATCCTACCGATGGCAAAGTCATCATTCGCCGTAACATTAAAATCCATTGATTTGATCCTGCCCTTTTTAATCTTCACGAAAGCAAGGTTCTCCATCATCGGGTTGAAGTGTACGAGGTCCATAGGGCCCAATTGTGCCTTATAGGTGTAGGCATTGTTGGCACTCCCAAGGTCGAAATCGAAGGTAGCCATCAACAACCCCTGACCCATTACGTAAGCCTTGGCATTTAGTCGGCTCAAACCACCAGCGTTGAGATAGGCTGTGTCATTGGTAAGGGAATAGAACTTGGCATTCATGCCACTGAAGTAAATAATTCCGGCTTGAGGAGCTCCAACTGCATGTTCTTCGTACTGTGCATACGATCGTTTAAGGCTAACCGAGTCTAACCATACCTCGTATTCCAATTCCTTGAGCAGTTGCTGAGGAAGTTTGGGTCGTTGATTTTTGGGCATTGGAAAGCGCTTATCGCGAAATACTTCGATTCGCATGCTATCCAACACCAATTCAGAAGCACGTAAGCGTTTATCGTAGAAGAGACCATCGAAGTCAAGGTCGACTAGCTCAGCTTGTTCTGTAGTTAGGTTTATCCAATCCGTTTGTTGGAAAAATTGTGGTGCAAAATCGTATTTGGCAGTTGCTGGAACCAAAGCCACCTGACTGGCCTTTAATCGCCTTGCATTGGTGGACCAGTGTAAGTCGCCAAGCTGAATCTCGTAGTTACCATCAGCAACAGGCAATCGGTAATTTTGCATGCCTATGTTCCAATCATCTGCAAACAAGGGCCTTTCCACTTCCCTGTTGGCGTTTGAATCGAGCATAAAGTTGATGACTTCTCCTTCCAACTCTGGCAAACACTGGGTGCCCAAATCGGCAAAACCATTCGAAAAACGAATCTTGCCTAAGTTGTATTCTTCAAAGAAATTCATCAACCCGTTTCTAATGGAATCTATTGAAAGACCATCAGAAGACTGCACAGCTACCGGAGCGGATGGCCTCCTAACTTCGACTTGAGGGCTTTCTACTTCTATAGAGTCGACAATCAGCCTTTTATCTAAAATTGCTTCCCGGAGTTGAATTCCCTCCACGTTGAGTTCAGGAACAAATACATTAACCAGGTTTTTTTGAATGGAATCTGGGTAAAGGCGACTCCAATCTTCGATTTCAGGTTTGGGATGAATGTGCAGGTTGGTAGCTCCCAGACCTCCAAATTCAGTAGAGAGCCGGATTTCATCGGCCTCTAACAAGTGAATGCTATCTGCCAATTGGTTTTGATAATCCCGTATCCTCAAATCTATGTTTTTAGCAAAGAAGAAGCGGCTGGTGTCCAATGCCGTGCTGGAATCAATATAAATCTGACGTGCTAACACCGAAATATCTCCCAATGAAGTGGTCGTGATGTTGTCTTTATTGATGCGTAACAAATCAATGCTGCCCTCCGCCAACTCAATGGTGTCGATGGCGATATTTTCAAAAGAGCCTTCAAGAAACTGTCGATACAAGCTATCTACTTCTAATTGTGGTCGATTTTCGCTGAGTTTCTGCTCTTGATTGCTCAACATGAGGTTGATTTCGGGCCTTTCGATCATTACCTTAGAAACTTCCACTTCCCGGTCGCGGTAAGCCCTCATAATGTCAATACCCTCCAACCTGAAACCGGGCAACTCCATTTCAGCTACGTTGCGTTCCCCCAAATTGCGGTATTTGGCAATCGGCCTAAGGTCTACTCTACCCGCTTGAATGGTTTTACCATCCTGCGAAATCAACAGTTTTTTAAAAAGTAAGCGGTGACGTCCCCGATCCAGCAACACTCCATAACCTCCGGCCCGAAGGTCCACATCAGATGCAGCAAACAACAACTCATTTTCTTTCAAACTCAAGGTATCGAGACTTAAATCCCGAACGCACAAATAGATTTTCTCTCCGTTTATTCCTGGAATGGTATCCTGCCAATGGCTAAACAAATCAATGTTGGCACTATCTACCTCTAAATCTGCAATGGCCAGGTTGGAAATGTAGTTGGCCACCAAAGGCACCCGCAACCGCTTTTGGAGCATCTCAGAGAGCTTTGGACTTTCCAGCGGCTGTAGTCCTCCACGAACCACTACTGATGGATATTCAAAACGTACCAGGTCCATGTTGAAGGCTTGCTCGTAATAGGCTTCCCGGTAATCGAATTCATCGATGCGGAGCTTTCTCAATTGCAGGTCTAAGGTGCCATGGTCGGGATCAGGAGGGAGCGAATCGTTGAGCAATTCTGGCAATGGTGCCAATTGGAATGCATCTGCCTGAAAACGCCCACCTCTGGAATCTGCCATCAGATTGTCAAGGTTAAGCTGGTGAATGCTGTCTGCCAACAATAACCGCCCCTGCCCTGCACGCACTTTAAAGGCATCGGAATAAAAGAGCGCTTCCTTGTCAAAATAACTCCTATCGTCCAACTGAAATCGATCCAAGTCAATGTGGATTCGATTCATCGCCATGTTGCGAACTTTAGAAGGACCGGTGGCTTCAAAGCGAATCTGACCATCATTGAGGTCGACTTTTTGAAACTTCACCGAGCTAAAGGTGCCTTCAATAAGAGGATACAGGTTGCGGATGTCCAACTCATTGAGCCTGGGTATTGAATCAGATCGGTGCACCACCACAAGTTTTGGGCTGTTGAGCTCTAATTCTTTGGCCAAAATCAAACCGTCGTTGTACCATTCCCAGAGGTTGACCTCGGTAGTTCGACAATCGGGTACAGAAATGCGGAAGAGGTTGTTGGAGGAAGTGCGCATGGCCGCAAACTGCCGGCTGCTCACCCGCGGAACGACCGATAAATTCGTCCCTGTAATTTCTCTTTTAGTCGTGGAAAAGATCAATTCTTCTGCCGCAAATCGGTGAAGACCATCTGGAAGATCACGCTCAAAATCATTGATGACTAAATCCACATTATCCGAAAAAAGCTGCCTTGCTCTGGCAGCATTTGCATTGCTGTCTATTCGAAAACCCTGTGCCAACACGACAAAATCTTCCAATCGAATGTGTTTGGATGGCGGTGTTCCAGCTGGCTGCCAACTAAAACCCATATTGTTGAACATCATTCGTTCGATTTCAACCGATCGCAGGTAGCGCTCAATGGCCTTATTGGGATCAACTGGCACGGCCTGAGCATTCACCGCTGGTTCTGATCCATTCCAGCGGCCGCTTCCTGAACTCACCTCCAGGTTTTCTACCTTAAGGTGCCGATTGAGGTAGAGCTCCGCCAAATCTACGCCCATCAACGTAATGTCTTTCAGTTGAACAAAGCTGCTGTCCGTCAAGCTTTCAGGAGCCCACTTCACACCCCAGAATTCGATTTTATTTTCTGGATATCCCAACCAGAACTGTTCTACCTCCAATGTTTGCCTGCACGAATCGAGGAGTAAACGGTTGTTTCGAACGTCAACTTCAAAACTTTCAAAATCGAAAGGTACCGGTTGGTCAGCCACATGGTTAGAATCGATGCGCACTTCTTCCATAACCAGGTTGAAGTTATTGAGCGCTATACCTGGTAACGAATCTTTTCCTGCTTGTTTGACCCAAATCTTACCTTTCCGCAAAGCAAACTCCCCTACCGATACTTCCTTCAGGTAATTGGAAATGACTGGGAAGAGTCCTGGAATTTGGAAAAGGTCGTACCGATTGAGCGTATCCTGAGCCACGGGTTGTAAGAAGACCGTAAGTTCCGGACGTTGCAGATGAATGTGTTTGAGCCGAAGTTTTTGAGTGAAATAAAAGCGACTCACTCCTTCATCAACCAATTCCAAAGAAGGAAAGTATACTTCAGCAACGGCATCAGGAGCCTCACCAAGGGCCCGAAGCTCTTCCAACCGCAAAGAATCGGGGCTGATTTTTACCTCAGATAGGTAGAGTTTTTTATTGGCCAGGTCGAGCTGAATGCTATCATATTCTAAATGATACACCCGGTTGCTGTTTTCTTCCACCGCAGTTTTAAGCACCGAACCGATGATGGCATCAGAAAAGAAAAGGAAGACGAGTTGGAGTGAAACCAGCAAGAGAAGCACCCCAAGTAGGATGCCGAGTAACCACCGGAGACCTTTTTTCCAGCGGGTAGGTTTCTTTGCTTCGGGGGCTTTCTGCTCCATCGTTTACCCGCTTTAAACGGGCAGTAAAACTACAAAACTCTTTATTATAGAAGCTTTTCAATTTTAAAGGATAAAAACCGACCTGTGAACAGGGGTAAAAACCCCTTGATTGGCTCACCAACAATAAACTTTTGGTAACTCAGTGGGCAGCTCTTTCCTAGTAAGAATGGTTATTTTCGCCAAAAATTGGTCCACAATGCGCGTCATTCTTCTTTCCTGGTTTATGTTTTCGATTTCACTGTTCGTAGCGGCCCAACATCCCTTGTTGCAATCTGGCCCAATGAATGGATACTCCGAAATGCGTGAGGTATTGGTTTGGGTACAAACCAAACAACCGGCTGCGGTTCAGTTGGTTTATTGGCTACCCGCAACCCCCGAAAGCACATTTAAATCAGCAACCGTGAATACGCTATCGCCAACCGCATTTACGGCAAAACTTATTGCAGATCAGGTAGAACCTGGTAATCGCTACAATTACGCCCTAGAGATTGATGGTGAACGGGTGAAACTGCCCTACTCCTGCTCATTTGAATCGCAACCCTTGTGGCAACACCGTACCGACCCGCCTGCCTTTACCTGTGCCTTGGGAAGCTGTTCTTATATTAACGAGGAGCCCTACGACCGTCCTGGGAAAGGGTATGGTGGTGATTACCAAATCTTTGAGTCGATTCATAAGAAATCGCCCAATCTTATGCTGTGGATGGGCGACAACATTTACTTCCGAGAGGCCGACTGGTATTCAAGAACCGGAATGGTAAAACGATACACGCATACCCGCTCGACCAAGGAAATGCAACCATTACTGGCCAGTACGCACCATTTCGCAGTTTGGGACGACCACGATTTTGGTCCTAACAATTCGAACCGAAGCTTTATTCGGAAAGACCTCAGCTACGAAATTTTCAAATTGTTTTGGGGCAATCCTACTTTCGGAGTGGACCATCAGGGAGGAGTCACCAGCCAATTTTTATATTACGACATTGAATTTTTCTTGTTGGACAACCGCTACTTCAGAACCCCCAACCGGAGAACTACGGTGGAGAAAACCATTTTGGGGCAGCATCAAATCGAATGGTTGATCGATGCGCTTAAAACTTCCCGATCACCCTTTAAAATGGTAGTTATTGGTGGCCAATTCTTGAACAGTGAAGCGGTGGCAGAAAACTATGCCAACCTCAAGGAGGAGCGTCAAATGATCTTGGATCGGATCAAAGAAGAGCAGATTCATGGGGTAATTTTCCTCACCGGCGACCGGCACCATAGTGAGTTGAGCAAGTTGAGTTTGGAGGAGGGATTGCCAGTGTATGACCTTACTGTATCTCCACTGACCGCAGGTTCTAATACTGCAGAAAGATTGGCCAATGAACCCAATGCCAACCGAGTGGAGGGAACACTGGTAACGCAGCGCAATTTTGGATTGCTATCTTTTTCAGGTCCTTTTCGCGACCGAAAAATGTTGATGGAAGTATTCGACTCTAATGGCGAACTTCTTTGGAAACGGGAGGTAAGTGAGAAAGAAATGTAGCTTTCTTGGGTCAAGAGCTTTCACTTACCCAGAATGACGGAAGGCTTAGAAATGGCCTAATCCATAGATGCAAACACAAAAGAGGTAACTATTCCTGCTTGGGTAAATCCTCAGAAACAGAATCCACTATCTCTTCGTCGGTTTCGGCCTCTACCGAAACCAGTCCTTCCGACTCTTCGGCGTCATATACTACCGATTCCGCATTGGAATGCTCTGTATGGTTGGTTGTAAAGTCGGGAGGAGCCGGTGGCAACACCTCGACATTTGCCTGGATTTCCAGCTTTTGGTAATGTCCTCCAAGTTCTACAATAGCATGATATTCCCCGTCACGGTAAATTTCAAACTGTTGTGGTGATTCTTCTCGATGACCACCACGATACTGATAGGATTGCCCTTCTCGGTACCTGTTCAATTGCTTGGTATCCAAAAGCATAACTCGTGTAGGCAGGCTAAAATGAAGGAGTAATCGCTCACCTTTTCGAGCTTTAATGGGACAGCGTAGATACTTCATGAATGAATTTGATTCTAATTAGGCTATTGCCAATTTAGGTAAAATCAGATAAGATTGCAATGCGTAAAAAGCCGTTTTATTTGGCAACAACCCATAACCGCTCAAAAACGCCAAATAAAATTTTGCGTTTGGCTAAAAAATCAAAACAAAAGAAAATTAACTTGTAAATAGGCCATTGGAATAGGGTGACCGACCTAATTAAATGGGAGTAAAAGGATCAAAAGCGCACTTTAGAAACGCTTCCACCACTAAAATTTTAGACTTCTCGATGGTGACTTATTGGCCTACCGGAGTTCCGTCAGCGTTCCACTCTTGTACCGATCCAGAGACTACTTTACCGTTTTCGTACCGAAAAGTAGTTTTTAGCTGCCCATTCTCGTGCCACCACTGCCACTCTCCAACGGGCACATCCGATTCATAGTGCATTTGATAAATCAATTGACCATTGGGGTACCATTCTTTCCAGGTACCGTCTTTTATGCCTTGTCTACTGCAATCGGCCCCAGTGTAATTTTCGGTTTTTACAGTAGTTCCCTGTTCACTGTATTCGGTCCACTTCAAATAATAACAGGAACTGTCCGCATAAAGTCGTTCGAAAGATTGATGATTGCCTGGTCGATCGATTCTAAACCAATCGGTGCCGTTTACCAAAGTGCCTTTATGATAGGTTTTCTCTAAGGGTCTTCCGGCCTCAGTAAAGTATTTAAAATGGCCGTGCAAGTGCCCCTGCATGGTGACAAATTCTCCTTTAAGTTGCTGATTAGGGTACCACTCCCTGGAACGAAACGTGGTAGAATCGGTAGGCAGAAAAGACCGTTCCCACATTTTCAATCCTGGTGCAAACATGTAATAAGCGGTTTCGTAAGTTTTTCTTCCTTTTTTAAAAACCTGAAGTAGCCGGAGGTTTCCATTAGGGTACCATTGATAAGCCTGGCCGTCCATAAGGCCGTCTACAAATGTTGTCTTCGACTTAAGCTGTCCGCCATCATAATAGGTAGCATGTTCCTTTTTTTCCTGGGCATTCAACATCCCATTTGAAAAAAGCAGCATCAGCAAAATCAACCGGGATGGCATCATACCTTTTGCAGGCGTTTCAAAAAGAAAATCTCTGATCGTTGCCCCTTTTGGCGCCCAGGTTTGGTTTGGATTCCCCAACTCAACCAATAAGTTCCAAACCAATGAGCCGAATCGAAAATGGCGCCCACTTCGTTTTGATTAAGCGGATAGGGTGAAAATTGCAAGGGGTCGGACCGAAATGCTCTTGTTCTTACCGAATCGATGTTGAGCACCACAATCCGGTTGCCGGAAGGAAACTCCAATTGCAATTTTTCCTGCAATTCGCGAACATGCACCCGATGGCGCAGGCTGATGCTTTTTGAGCTTTCCATAGGCAAAATGTAGTGCCACAAAAGTTGGCCCTTCTGATCGATACTTGCGACCAACGTATGTGTAAAACGATAGCCATCAAATATCTCACGAGTAGCCACCACTGGTTGACCATTGGCTCCGGTAGCCATGTAGGTTTCGGTGCGATAGGTTCGGTGATAAGCTTCGGCAATAATCACCCATTGTCCTTGGTAATCCTTGATGGGATGGAGCAAGAATTGATGCCGGTCAGAAAGGGGTTCTCGCAAATTGGGAGGCTCATTGGGATCTTGACGTGCTTTTAGTGCTTCCTGGCGATTGTTCATTGGCGTACGGCCCAATTCTTTCAGAGGATAATACTCCATAAAATCCACTGACTCTTGTTGAATACCAGCCAAAAACAACCCTTTCACAGCCTTGGAACGGGGTTCGCTCCAGGTTCCGAAAAGCAACTCACGGCCGTCTTCTACCCGGTGTACCGACCCGGTGTGCAAACTGTGCTCATCATCATCGTTGGCAAAGGTGATTTCACCTAAACTTTTTCCGTTGGGTCCAAACTGCAACACTTTTAAATGACAGGCATTTTGATGGCACTGCCGTACAAAGCCTCTTACCCGTTGTTGGCTGGTATCGGCTCTCAGCCCTTCCAGGCTTTGATTTTTTCCTACTCCTGGTAGTTGTACTTGCTGGCGCTTATTTTCAGGATCAATCACTGCCAGAAAGGGAGTTTTCTTAAAGGCGCCACCCAAATACACCATACCATTCATCACCTGCATGCTTTCAATGGCTGCCCCAGGAATCAAGTTTCCTTGATGCTTTTGCACTTCCTGAGACAGGTGATTGGCATAAATTAAGGTATAGCTTCCTTTGCGTTCATCCCGAAACAACAAGGCTACACCCTGATGATCTTGTTCCCACTTGGAAAATTTTTGCCGATTGGGAACATTGGTTTCTGTTTTCCAGGATTCTTCCAGATTCGCATTAAAGCCAGTAATTTCCCAAACCTGTCGTCGAGAGCTTTTGCGCGAATTGTGGGCTGAAAGTAACACCCCTTTGGTGCCCATAGTAGCTACTACCCAGGTCTGGTAACCACTGGTTGAGAACTCTACAAAAGTAGAATCGGAGGATTGTGTATACCCCGTCAAAGAGGTAAACAGAATAATAATGGGTAGAAGCAGGCGCATATGAAAGCGGAAAATTTCCACTTAACAAAGGTAGCGGCCAACCTCCACCCTACCAAAATAGCTTTCCGTTTGTTTGAAATGCAACAATCAGTGGCGAACAATTAACTTTTCAACCACCGGTAAATATCCCGTCTCTTTCCAACGAAGGAAGTAGATACCTGACGGTAAATCTGCTAAGGACAAAGGAATGGTAGATTCGGAAATTGGGGTCGCCCAAACCTCCTTCCCCAACACATTGTGTAATTGAAGTGTTCCAGCTGCCTCTTGAGGAACAGTTATCGTAACCTCATCGTTTGCCGGATTAGGAAATACTTGCAATTCGCTTTCGACAATGGTTTCGGCCACTGAGGTAACCGATGAATCCAGGGCCAGTCCATCAATTTGCAAGACACTGTTGTTGGCGGCATTGGCCGAGTCGCTGGATAAAATGTGAACCACCAGAGAGTCTGGTGTAGTGCCGGGAAGCAAGGTTTGCAGGACCAGAGAAAAAGTGGTGAAATTGGCGGTTGGGCCCAAGGTAACTTTACCATAGGCTACCGTATCGGACACTTGCGTTGCTGTGTTCCACTTCTTCGTCCAAACCTCTACAAGGGCAACATCGCCGGCTTGACCGGCAGTGTATTGATACATTCCGGTTAGGCCCGTAGCGGCTCCGGTATAGGGAGTTCCAGCATCGTGTAAGGTTGGTGAATACTGACTAAAATTTAAACCTGTGGTTCCGTTGACCAACACCGCAGGTGCTACATCACCAAATATGCCAATGGTTCGCATTTCAGCCACAAACATACCGTCAGGGGCATTGCCTTCCTGACGAACACCCGCAGCAATAAATTCTGTAGTTGCATTGCTCGTGGTCCAATCGGTTGGAAACATCCAATCAAAGGGAGGTGCCTGGCCCGAAGGGCTCCAATTTTCAAAGCTTGGATTAAGAAGGTTTTGCCCTAATCCCTGAAATGCAATGAGCGTTAAAAAGAGGGTTGTTGAGAAGATCAGTCGCATTCTATTTCGTTGTTGTTGTTAACAATGAAGGATGAATGCGGAGTAAAAAGGGTTGCACCGCCACCATAGGTCTCGGCAATCTTTCTATACTAAAGGGATAGCGTCACGGCTCCCGTTGAGCAGGTTGGGCTTTCCGTTCATTGGAGGACCATCTGCCCCCATGGTAATGGTTGTTCCAAGTACGTCATTCTGATTTTTGTCCGTACCTACCAATATCAATTGCCGATGACCTTCTTGATCTTGTGCATAGTAAATCCTGATACCTACTACAGCAGGTTGCCTCAGTATTTTCAACAGTTTTTCAGTTCCAAAAAAACTGGCTCTAATATGCTCTGGATTAACTATTCGGAAATTCTCGGTCCACTCGGCAGCCAAACGAGGATCTACCTCGGTGCCTTCGGTTCCTTCAAATGTCATTTGAATAAAAGGGTTATGTCGATTCAATCCTTAGAACATGAGCGTTCTTTCGGACATCTCTAAGATAAGCAGAATTAATAGCCCCTGGAAGGTTCTGCTGCATTTTCGGCTGCTTCCAACAAATAAGGGTTGTCTGGCTTGTACAAATACCTGCGAATGTGCTCCTCACCTGAATACGCATCCCACTCGTCTTCAAGACGAAATACATTTACTTCATTCCAGTCCAGTGCTGTTATGTCACTGGTGTTGAAAGAAATGGCCCAGGATGCCGTATCCTCGTCTCTCCACCAAGAGTAGTGCACTTCAAAAACATAAAAAGTGCCTGCAGTATCTCCATCCTGATAGGCAACTACCTCTGTTAACTCCGACTTTTTAATGTTGTAGTCTTCATCCAGTTGTGCTGTGAGGTAACTTTTAGCCAACATCTCCATGGTCAACATACTTTTGGGTAGTTCCTCCAACCTTCCGGCTCTATGCATGCGTCTTACCAACCATTGACGAGAAATATCATTGGCAGCGATGTTTTTCAAGCGCTTCTTATCATAGGATTTACCCATTTCTATCAAGCAAAGAATAGCGGAGGTTGCTAACCAGCTGTTGCTGTCTGCTACCAGAGCTTCCACCTTCTGCACAAGTGATTTTTCTGGTGCCAGGAATGCAACAAAATTCAAAGTATGGGCGAGACTGGAATTTCGATCGTACGACTCGCAAGTATCACGATAATAGAGCTCCCAATCCAAATGTTGTAACCAATCATTTTCATGGGCCAAAATAGAATCTTTCCCTATAAGATTGCTGTCTATCAGCATTTGGATACGCCTAAGAACAGGTTCTGACAGATCAGGATTTGGCAATAAATTCACCAAATCTGTAAAATGCCGCTCATAAACCTCAGTATTGTTCCAATATTGGTTCACCAACCAATAGTAAGAGGTAGAATGACGGTTGGAAACAGTACGCAAGGCAGTGTCGGTCAACAACTGCTCAAATACAAATTTGGTAAACACTGGTTCATCTACATCTCCCATCAGGCTCAACACCTTCCTGCGAACGGCCGCATCAGGAAAAGAAGGATAGAGCGGCATCAGAAAACCAGCTAAGTCGCTATCATTGAGAACACTACTCTTTTTAAGCAACATCTGCAGAATTTGCCAATCCTCGGAAGAATCGGTTGGAAAAGTGTCTATAATTGCTTCGGTTAACCGTTCAAAATGCGTGGAATCGAAGGGGTAATCATCTAAATATCTCAGCGCTTTTTTTACAGAATCTGCGTCATCTACCTTTAGGGTTGCCATCAACAACTCGTAAGGATCGTCATAAGGATTCCCTGAATCGGGCACTAAAATTTCAAATTCATCGAAAAAAGGATCGTTGCCGGGGCCATCCAATTCAGCTTTTCGCCCTTCAGTAGTTAGAATAAACACCCGGTCGCCTTGCTGGATAAATCCCAAACGTTGATAGTATTCTTCGTTTCTGGTTTTGAGCCAGTATTGTTTGCCCTCCCTTCCTTGTACGATCCAAGGGCTTTCCTCCATCACCGAATCCTGGTAGCTTAGCTCTTGGTTGAGAAAAGTTTGGTAAAGCAAGCTATCGCTTGAATAATAGTTGGCCGAATCGATGGCCTCTACCTCTACCCAAAATTTGCGAAAGGTGAGACTATCCCGGCAGGTACAATCGTATTCCTCTAATAGGCTGGTATCAGCGATTTCCGATTCTTTAGAACTGCTGTACCAGGTATAGTTATAGTTTCTTTTGTTGTTTTTAATAGTGACTGAATCGCAAGGAAAAACAGTTTTGTAATGTCCACGTTTGGGCTGAAAGGGCCTCCAAGTAATGTTGGATGCTGAATGAAATTTTAGTGAGTTAAAAAAACGCATGGCATCCGTTGAGTCCTTTTCATGGACACCCGCTGCTAAGTAATAAGTGCGATTTCCATGAATCACCTCTCGGATCATCTGCGCACCAAAATGATCTTCTACCCAGGCCGACATACTGGGTGTTCCCTGAGTTCGCACCGCGTAAGAGTATTTTAATTTATCGCCAAAGGCACTATTCAGGTCGTCGTCCAATAGCCTTAGTTCGGTGGAATAGTGGTCGTGTTTTTGTCTTTGATCTACATCCAAAGCTGCTACCATAAAGGGCAAACCCGTGACCGGATCGATGCTGCGAAAGGCTTGGTAAGGCCTTTCTTCCCAGGCATACTCCATGGGTTGCGTTGGTGCATAGCGTTGAGGAATGCCTGGCATTTCAACGGAAATCAACTCCTCAGGCACCGAAAAACGTTGCCATTGGCTTTCAGGATCTTTGTATTGAAGAGAATTGAAGAATTGGGCCACATCCTTCCGGTGAAAATTACGCTGCTGGGCTTTCACTACTAATACCACCCACCGATGGTCTTGGACGATGATGCGTTGAATTATCGATCCTTTTTCGGTCTCCAGTAAATTTTCGCGTACCCTTCTGCCCTCCCATTCCAAATCTCGGCTTCGCAATTTCTCACCGGGGGCGTATTCAATAAGCAGAGAAGCAAGGCTGTCTAACCTGCTGGAATCAAGTCCACTGTCGTTATTTTCTTCTACTGGCACTCCAAAAGCATAGTAGTAAATCCCAGTCCCAATATCCGGGTATAAAAAAACCTGACCTGGAATGCCCATATGATGGTAAGCCACTGGCGGATAAGGCACTTCGAAACTCGCAGCAAAACCAGGAAGTTCCACACGGGTCCAGTTGTGGTCTTTTCTAGCAAGGGAAGCGGGTTCCTTCAAACCGCTTTTTGGGGCAACAATTGGGGTCACCAGGTAACCTTTATCGGCCAACAACTCAATGAGCCCGGAGTCTCCTGGCAGGTGGCCACAACCCACCGCTACAAAAGTAGATTGATCGTGCATGATGCTGTCAAGGCGATCGGCCATGCGCACATTTCGGTCGGTGAGCAAAACCCGGTAGAAGCCTTCGGTATAAACATCTGAAGAACGCTCCTCGATAGTACCAATATCTGCCTCCTGGTAAAGCCCCAACAAATCGCGATAGCGAATCATACCCAATAATTTGGGCAAGCTTCCAAAGAGGTTTTGAAGTTGAACCGTTGCCCCATTGAAATCGTCAATGTCCCACTGCTCTTTGAAATGCTCTACGCCTATCACTTTTCTACCTGTACGTCGACCGACATGGTAAAAGTAGCCATCGAGAAAGGTAGGCCGGGGATTTTGCTCATCATCAAAACGGTGGTTGAACAGCAGCAAACTCCATGGAGCTTGCCGGATAAATGCTTCTACATTAAATGTTAAATCACCTGGTAAACTGTTGTTACCTGAAGCATTGATGGCCAGAGCGAAATGGGACCGATAAGCTGAATCTGGATGCAACTCTAAGGCTACCTCTTCGCATTCTTCTAACTTAGCATAAACGGAATCGTTGAAGTCATACACTCGCTCGTCACGCAAGTGCATCGTACCATACAGATAAGAAGGTTTTTTGAGGCCTTTACCTGATACTTTCCACAACAAAGTTTTGTGGGTATTCCAAACCTGGGCAGTAATTGGGGTTAGCCAGCAGGAAGCAAGCAGGACGACCAGCCCTATTTTGCTAAGTCTTTTCACATACACTACCCAAAGATACTTTATGCAAAGCGGAACAACCACATGAAAACCGGCCTTATCCTGTCGAAGAGCCCAAAAGCAATTGGAGCCGAAAACCCGCTCATGTAGTAAAAGAGTATGTTTCGTCTTCGCATAGTGGGTGGTAATAGAGCGGTCAACATGGTTTTCTTTTAATCATTGAGGGAGAATCGAAAGCACAATTGGGGGGAGATGGAAGAAGAAGGCAGCCGACTTGGAAGAAGTACCAGAAATAATTATTGCGGTTAAAATAATATCATAATCACCTTACTTTCAATTGGTTAAAACCATTTTATCATCTCTCCTGACCCTGCTACACGAAAAAAATCAAGAATCGGATGTAACTTAATCAGACCTTGGCGACACCTACTGAAAAGGAACGGTTTCCTAATGCCTGAATCTACACCCAAACAATCGCAAGAGCGTTTTCTTCAACTCTACCAACCGGTTCATGAATCGTTGTTGCGCTTTTGTGAAGCAATGACCCGGCATCCGGAACTGGCGAAAGAACTGGTGAGTGAAGTAGTATTGGAAGCCTTGGAGAACTTGCACAAACTTCGAGACGAAGCAGCCTTTCTGGGATTTCTTTTTGGCATCGCGCGCAATTGTCATCGAAGAAAGTTTCGCAGAAAAGCGAGAGAAACCGATTTACCGGATCAGGTGTTGCACCGAGCGGATCAGAATCCTGGTCCGGAGCGGTCTGCCGAGGTGGCTTTGCTGTATGAAGCCCTTGCCAAATTACCTGAAAAACAACAAGAAGCCCTCTTACTCTTCGAAGTATCCGGCTTTTCGTTGGAAGAAATCCGCAAAATTCAAGGCGGTTCGCTCTCTGGGGTGAAACTGCGGCTGAAACGCGGACGCGAAAAATTGAAAAAACTTCTCGGGCTATTGGAGCCTGCCACAACTGGATAATCATGAATCAGGACCTGAACAGCTATTTTAAGGAGTTACGCTCCTCGCTGGAAGCGGATATGCCTTTCGAAGAAGTGAAAGGCTTGGTTCAAAACCATCCGATCGGCAAAGCACCTATTCCCAAGGGCAAAACCTTTTTAAACGGCACAACGATGACCATCACCTCGCTTTCTGTAATTACTGGCGCTACCCTGCTATGGTTAGCAACCGGTAGTAGCACTCAACCAGAAGCGCAAAATAGTTCTATTTCAGCGCCATCAAAAGTAAAAGTGGAAACGCACCATACGGCGGAAACCCCGACCTTGGAAGCTTCTGAACAGCCTTCGGAAACCAAATTTAAAAATCTCAAAAACAGCACACTACATCAAGAAACAAAAGTCACTATTGAAGACGTGATAGCATTGGACTCTTTGCCTGTACCGGTTGCTGTTCCCACTCCTCAAAAACAGGAAATATCTTCTCCTTTAAAAAAATATGCCACCCAAAAAGACACTCAGCCTACGGGTGATACGAGAGTGACTTGGGGCACAAAAACCGATGATCCACCCCGGCCAATTATGGCTCAAACCAATACTCCCTATTCTTCAAGTCAACTGCTACCTGAACCCCAGTCCCCCCAATTCAGCCTAAGGGAAGCGAGTAATATGGATGATCCTGACCCGGAAACAGAAAATGCGAAGGTATTTCTAATCAAAGCAACCGACACAAAAGAAAAGTTGGATGAAATTCAAAAAGCCTTGGAGAACGAGGGCTTCAAAGCCAACATTAAGGGGACTTTCCGAAATGGTACCTTGACCGCCTTAAAAGGCCAGGTGAAGAAAAACAAATCGAACACCAGTTTTGTAGTTACCGATTTCGAACGGGTGGAGATCACCGTGAAGATGAATAAGAAAGGAGAACTATTGGGAGTAGACATTGCCTCTGACGACGATATCGGTTACTTAAGAAAAATTGAAAACCAGAGTTACAGTCAAAATCAAGCTCCTGCTCCTCCTCCGTCGGCTATTCCTCCGCCTCCGGTAGGCTTTTCACCATCAACCGAAGAGGAACTTCGACAACATCGGGAAGCCATGGAAAATGAGGCGCAGGTACTGGCAGAAGAGGCTCGGGCCATTGCAGCAGAGCTGCGCGCTACCATGGAAGATGCCTCTGCAACAGCAGCTAAGGAAGCGCATGTTTTGCGCATAGAAGCGCAAGCGGATGCCTTGGAAGCCAAAGCTGACCTTTTGGAAGAAAGTATTGAAATGATGGAGGCGAAAAAAGTGATGGAAGAAGAGCGGATTCGCCTGCTGGAAGAAGAAATTGAATTGCTCCGAAAAGAGGTAAAAACCTTGAGAGCAGAAAAAGATGAGGCGAAAGACTCAGCAACAGCAGAAAAAATTCAAGTTCAAATTGAGGCCGTTGAACGTCAGATCGAGCTTCGACGAAATACCCGTGAAGAAATGCGCAGTAAAGCCACTGAACAGCGGAACCAAATGCAAGAAAAGCGAAGTGTCATTTTGGAGCAAACCAGAGCCATCCGGCAACAAGCAAGAGAACTGCGCAAAGAAGCCTGTGCCGCCAAGTGCAGCGATCAGCACTAATTGGACTTTAATCGCACCGTGAGACACCGTTTCTCCCAATAATTCCTTTAAAATATAGGCCTCAAACCATCTGCTCTTTGAGGGCATGTGTCTGAGAAGCCAATTGCTTAGATTTGCGCCTTCGGATCAAACTATTCCAACCATGCGCCTATCTACTGTTGTTTCGTTTGCATTAGCTTTCTTCCTGCTGTTTGGAGCACAAGCCCAAAACAAGGAGTTTACACTTGAAGAGTCGGTACTCAAACGCTTCTCCACTTTTTACCCTGAAACAGTACGTGGATTTCAATGGATTCCCGGGGCCAATGCCTACAGCATGCCCGAAAAAGAGGGCGAGAAAAATTGGTTGACCAAAGTGGACCTCAAAACAGGGGCATCCACCCGGCTTTTCACGCTACAGGAGTTCAACGCCCTCAACTTTGAAAAGGATAATACCCAACAGAGTTCTAATGGTCGCATCACTTGGGAAGATGCCAATACTTTTCGGTTTCAACTTGGCAATGGTATTTATCGTTGCAACCTCTCCGACCGTAAGGCAAAGAAAATAGTAGCTACCGAGCAAGGAGCGGGCAACTTTGATTGGGAAGCCAAGAGCAATAACCTCGCTTTCACTATCGACAATGGCTTATTTCTCAGCCGTAGTACACCACAAGCCATTGAGCAAGTGGCTGGTGACGGCCTCGAAGGTATTGTGTACGGACAGGCAGTGCACCGTTTTGAATTCGGCATAAGCAAAGGCACATTTTGGTCGCCCAAAGGGCAGTACCTCGCCTTCTACCGCAAAGACGAAACCATGGTGACCGATTATCCCTTGGTCAACATTGGTGATCGACCGGCTTCGGCCAACATCATCAAATATCCCATGGCAGGCATGCCCAGCCATCATGTAAAGGTGGGCATCTATGATGTAACCAATAAGAAAGTAGTCTACATTAAAACTACTGGAGATAAAGAGCAATACCACACCAACATAAGCTGGAGCCCCGATGAGAAGTACGTTTACATGGCCATGCTCAACCGTGACCAAAACCGCCTGTCGTTCAACCGCTACCTGGCCGCTACCGGCGAATTGGATAAAACACTCTTCACCGAAAGTGACGATAATTATGTAGAACCCCTACACCCTGCTATTTTTCTGAAGAACAAGCCCAACGAATTTTTGTGGATGAGCCAGCGCGATGGTTTCATGCAAGTATTTCACTACAATACCGCTGGCAAACTGCTGGGCAAACTCACCCCCGGAGAATGGGACATAATTGATTTTGTAGGCTTCAGTGCCGATGGCAATACCGCTTATTGGACCGGAACCGGTGAAAACCCAACCGAACAACACCTTTTTAGCATTGCGCTGGGGAGCAAAAAAATAAAGCAACTTACTACAGAAGCGGGTGTGCACCGCATTAGCCTTTCGCCCGACGGCAACTACCTACTGGACAATTTTAGCAACCTAACGACCCCCAGGGTGCTCCGCGTGCTGGATACCAAAGGCAAGGTGGTGCGGGAATTGGTAAAAGCCGCCAATCCCATGGATGGCTATCAGGTAGGAACCACAGAACTCATGACCCTTGAAGCTAAAGATGGTACGAGCTTGCATGCCCGAATGATCAAGCCTGCGAATTTTGATGCTGGCAAAAAGTATCCAGTGTTAGTGTATGTCTATGGTGGGCCGCATGCACAACTGGTCACCAACTCCTGGATGGGAGGTGCCCCCTTGTGGATGCATTGGATGGCCAACCAAGGTTACCTGGTGTTTACGGTGGACAACCGTGGAAGTGACCATCGAGGTGTTGCCTTCGAACAAGCGGTTTTTCGCAACCTGGGTCAGGTAGAAATGCAAGACCAACTCACCGGAGTGGAATACCTGCGTAGATTACCCTATGTGGATGGTGATCGACTGGCAGTGCACGGCTGGAGCTTTGGCGGTTTTATGACCACCAGCCTAATGCTACACCATCCTGGCACCTTTACCACTGGAGTGGCTGGTGGTCCGGTAATCGATTGGAAATACTATGAAGTAATGTACACCGAGCGCTACATGGATTCACCAGAATCCAATCCAGAAGGCTACGCTAAGGCTAATTTATTGGACAAAGTAGCTCAACTCGATGGTTCGTTGTTTCTGATCCACGGCACCGTAGATGATGTTGTAGTTTGGCAACATAGCCTTGATTTTGTCAAATGTTGTGTTGACAACGGAGTACAAATTGACTACTTTGTATATCCGGGTCATCCCCACAATGTGGTTGGAAAAGACCGCGCGCACTTGATGCGCAAAGTGCTGGAATACATTCTGGCCAACAATTGATGCAATGCTTAGGAATCCCGGATGGTATCCATTCCTGAGCGACCTGAAAATACTATAATGGCCTTCAGCACAGTTTACGATAAGATTTCAGCGTTTCGTATGTTCCGATTGTTGTTGGTCTTTTTCTTTTTCAATGGGATGTTCTTTTTTCCCGGGCAGGCTCAAAAAAAGGTGCTGCTCGAGAAATTCAGTTCTTCCTGGTGCGGCACGTGCCCTGCAGCCAACCTCGAAATCGACACCTTATTGCTGAAGCACCCCGAAAACCTAATTGTAGTGGTGCATCATTCCGGTTTTTGGTCCGACTCTATGACGATCAAAGAAAGCACCCTGTTGGCACAGGAATTTACCATCGGCACTCCAACCGGAATGGTAGACCGGTACCCTTTCGGCGGCAACCGGGTGGTATCGCTGGCTGGTAGTTGGGAGTCGCGTGTGGAACGTCAATTGGATACCTTGTCTTACATCCAGCTGGACATACAGCCGGAATACGACCCCAGTAATCGCTTGCTGAAAGTTAAGGTAGCCACACAAGTAGCAACCGCTCCCCCACCAGGTGATTTTCGCTTGCATGTTTACCTTACCGAAAATGGAGTAACCGGAAGCGGTATTGGCTACGACCAGCAAAACTATTACAGTAGCACCCACACTGGCACTGGTGGCCCCAATCATCCGCTTTATGCCTTGCCACATCCCATTCCAAACTACGTTCACAACCATGTGATGCGGGTTGCTTTAACTGACTTTTGGGGTATTCAAGGAGCATTTGCCGATGCTCCTCAACCGGGAGATCAATGGAGCAGGACCTTTGAATATGAGGTAGATCCCAAGTTCAATCCTTCCAACATGGAAGTAGTAGCTTTTGTAAGCTATCACAATGGCCCGGACCGGCTGCAACGCTCCGTGGTGAATGCCAACGCGGAGGAAGTTTGGGACGGCATATCTGTACCCGTTTCGAGTGATGCTTACCACCTCCAAACCGATCCCATCTTGCAAACGGTGGCCTTGCAAGCTGCAATTACCAGCGATAGAAGTCTGGAAGCCAGTTGGTATTCGGTAGACGGTAAACTATTGAGTAGCCAAGCCTTACGCTTACCAGCGGGGAACACCACTACTCAGTTGACCCTGCCACCAACCGCCAATGGAGTCTATGTGCTCTATTTGAGCGATGGTTTTCAAGAAGTGCGGTTTCGCACCGCTCTGTTTTCAAGGTATTAGTATTGTGGCAGTATTTTAAGCCACTCCAGCACCCCTTCTCCGGCTTTCCATTCGGCCATGATGAGTTCTGAATCGATGAACTTGCGGTAGAGCAACTCGCCGGTTGGGATGCGCACCACTTGTACCATATCGTTAAATACCAGCAAAGCAAAATTACGACCAGGGCCGATGTAAACATCCTTTGCGCCAGTGGTCCGTTCTATCAGGTTGAAGTTTACAGGACATTCGTTATAGGCCAAATGACTTGGTTTTAAGGGGCCGCAATCCACCTCAACCGTCAATTCGTGGTCAAGTGATTCTTTGTACTCTGCCGGTGTATGCGCCCTTACCTTGAGATGTACTCTGCCTTCATGATGGTACAAGACCAAATCAGGCAAGTTGGGGTCTACCTGATATACCGAGGAGGAGCTGCCAATGGCCTTACCTTTATAAGAAGCAAGGTTGAATGCACCTACGTAAGTCGGTGGGCGATGTGAATCGATGAACCTACCTTCCACTCCACGGAAATACAACTCCCTGCGGATGCTGTCCCATTGAGACGGCCCAAAATAATTTTCGAAGTTCATGGCACGCATGGCCGATTTGGCATTGGCGCCCGCTTCTACCGTATCGGCACGCATGGGGATCACCCCAAAAGGACGGGTATACATGCCATCGAAGTTATACCCACGAGACCCACCCATATAGCCATTGCCATGGGCGCGAATGGTAACCAGCCCTGGACTCAGCCAGGTAATGCCAAAATATTCTTCCTCGTACCATTCCCGACAAGGTCCACAATAAGGTACTGCATCGCGGTGATTGCCATCCAATACCCTTTCTACCAACCCTTCCGGTCGCGGTTCTACAATCAAATCTTCGATAAAGCTTTCTACCCGCACTCGCTGATTTTGCCCCACCGTATCGAGCCGATAATGGGTTTCACCAATGCGTTGTATGAAGTACCACCGATCAGGTTGTGGCGTGGCCAGGTATCCCATTTCCACGGGCTTCTGCATGGTGGTCCCATCAAAATGCAATAACAAGGATCGGTAGCTTTGATTCTCACGCCAAGAAATCAGCAAGGCTTCTGGTTGATGGCTGGCCTTGAGTCGGCTAAAAGTGGAAGGGTAACTCTCCGGAACCTGGGCCGAACTTTCCAAAGAAATAGCAATTAATACTATCCAGTAGAGTATTTTGCCTAACCCATTGACAGAAATAACATCGGATTTATACCTGCTAAATGCAATCATCGATGGTAAAAAAATCGTCGTGCCCAGAGAGCGGCAATATTAAACTAATTGCCTGAAAACTCCCTGCTTGCTGTAACGATTTCAACCTTCGAACGTCTTACGGAAAATAAACCAACTAATCTACCCATCAGTAAGTTTCGCATGTTAAAATCGTTTCGCCTGTTTTCGCCCAACTATTTTCTATTTCTACTTCAATTTTTCTTTTCCGCACTCCTACTCCTTCACACTGCAACTACAGTAGGACAGCATACCGTCTCTGGCCGGGTGCTTGATGCCAACAACAGCCATGCACTGGCTTTTGTGCATGTTACGGCCAATGGAGAGTCGGTAAACGGAACGACCACCAACATCGATGGTTATTTCAAAATTGCGCTCTCCCGCCCGATTACCTCGCTTGATTTTAGTTATTTGGGCTACGCACCTTTCCACCTCGAATTGACCGGGCAATCGCCCACAGATCAGGAGTTAATAATCAACTTGACGCCCACCAGCTTTCAGTTGAAAGAGGTATCCATTACCCCACAAGAAAATCCAGCCATCGCCCTCATGGCCCGAGTGATTGCCAACAAAAAACGTAACCACCCGGAGAAGCTCCCCGAGTTTCAGTACCAATCTTACAACAAGATTTCTTACAGCCTGAACCGACAAGATAGCATTGCGAAAGCTTTTCAATCACTGGTTCAGCCCAACGGGCGGCTCTCCTTGTTTATGATGGAATCAACCACAAAACGTAAATTCCGAGCACCTGATCAAAGCGAGGAAATAGTTTTGGGCACCAAGGTGTCGGGACTCCAACATCCCACCTTTGCCACTTTAGCGACTGATTTTCAACCTTTCTCCTTTTACGATGAATTGATTGTGATTGCAGATAATCACTACCTCAACCCCATTTGCAACGGTTGCCTCAACAAGTATAGTTACGAGTTGCAGGATACTTTGTATGTGCAAGATTCATCCTCTGGTGGTATTGATACTACCTATCTGGTTTCCTTTGTACCGCAAAAGGGTAAAAATTTCGATGGTTTAAAAGGAGTCCTATATATCAATACCCGGCAGTATGCTCTGCAGAATGTATTGGCTCAGCCAGCGCGCAAGGGCCTCATCGACATTCGTATCCGACAACAGTATCAGTGGGTAGCTTCCAGGCAATGGTTTCCTGAAGAATTGGAATTTGAAATTGTAGTTGAAAACTATCCCACTAAGGGTGCTGATCTGCGCATCGACGGTAAAAGTTACCTCTATGAGGTGCAACTGGAGCCCAAGCTGCGCAACCGCGACTTTAGAATTGAAGCAGTTTCTTTCGCCGATTCGGCGAATTTGCGGTCTAACGCTTACTGGGAAAATCAGCGCCCCGCTTCTTTGAATGAATTTGAAGAAGCTACCTACACGGTAATGGACAGCGTAGGAAATAGCATTCACCTCGATCGAAAAATGTTTTGGCTTGAAAGTTTAACCCGAGGACGGTTTCCGATTTCGGTGGTAGACCTGGACCTCACCCAGACCTTGAAGTTCAACCGGTATGAGGGTACCCGATGGGGGCTTGGAGTGGTCACCAATAAAAAATTATGGAAGCCTATGGAGCTGGGTGGCTTCTTCGGATACGGCAGCCGTGACAAACGCTGGAAATGGGGCGGAGACCTCGATTTCATGCTTTGGGAATACCGGGAACTAAAAATTGGAGGGTATTACCACTACGATGTACTCGAAACCGGGCATCGTGGCCTAAGTTCCAATGCAGGAGCAGCCTTTAACCTACGCGACTACATGGCCGCACAAATGGACCGCGTAGAACGCTTTGGAGGGCATCTTGGCTTTCGGGCCTTTCGCTATGCCAAAGTGGATTTGGAACTGGAACAGTCGGATTATCGACCTTTGTACAACTATCGATTTGCAGGTCCCGAACCGGATTTCACCAACGACTACACCATAGCCCAAGCTAGCATTAAGGTACGTTATGCTTACCGTGAAAAGTTGATTCAAAGCTTCAACCAGCGCATTTCGCAAGGCTCGGACTATCCGGTAATTTCGGTTGGTTATACCCGTGGCTGGTCCGGTTTGATGGATGGTGAGATTGACCTGCAGCGGGTGGAAGCCGCATTGGATTATGATTTTGCAAGCAAACAATTGGGCATCACCTCCATAAGAGTTGAAAGTGGGTATACGGAGGGAGATTTGCCTTATGGCCAGCTATTTACAGGAGAAGGGGCCGACGACGATCGATTGGCCTATGTGGTCAATAATCATTTTCAAACCATGGAACCCTATGCATTCCTTTCCGATCGCTATGCCCGTATCTTCATCAGTCATAATTTTCAGCACCTGCTGTTTCGTGAGGAAGCATTTGCCCCTCAATTGATTTTGAAGCAACACATGGGGATTGGCGATTTGCAAACCGCTCAGTTTCACGATGAAGTGGATTTCGAAACTATGAAACACGGCTACTTTGAAACTGGATTGGTGTTGAACGAACTGTTTCGCTACAAATACCTCGACCTGCTTTACGGTGGTTTCGGTGTGGGTTTGTTTTATCGGTATGGAGCGTATGCTACCGATGATCCAGGAGAAAATCTTGCTTTCAAGCTCTCTTTCACAGTGAGCACCAATTAGCCTTAAGACAAAAAGACATCGTCCAACGTTTTAGGTCCGACGGCTGTTGAGCCAGGTTTCCAGTGCAAAAAGGCATAGCGCAGGAAAGTGAGGCCCGAAATGAGTAAGACCATAATGGCGAAGAGCCCAACTGGGTTCCCTGAATGATCAGCGCTATTACCCGCTATATTTTGCCAACCAACCGATAGGTAGCGATCGCTCCATATCCAGGAGCTCGCCGGATAAAGCATTCCCAACAGGCCCAAGCCCATCAGTAGTTGAAACGAAAATGCCCACCAATTTATACTGCAGTTTTGTTTTTTTGAATACATGTAGATTGTCTTTTTCAGACAGTGCCCTAATGCAATGGGTTTGCTGCCATTTGATCCGCCTCCGGGGAACGAGGAAGCTTAAATCTCTGTATTAAAATGGATATCACAAGGGGCTATCTTCCTTTTTTCACCCTGTCCGGAAATGAAATATCCAAGGTGCTACTTTGACTCACCTTCTCCCCTTTCCTGAAAACCAATTGCTTATTCTAACCGAATCGATGAGAAAAAAAATTTGGTTCACACAGCAGCAAAAACTTTGCAAAGGACCAGATATTAGCACCATTCCATTCGTTTTTAACAACCCGACAAACGATCAACTGCTGAAGCAATCTAACAACCGTGGGCTTTTTAAAAGTTCTTTGCCTAAGGTATACGGCATCCTAAAATCACTCGTTTAGGTGAACCTAACCCCAGTTTGCGAAATCAAATTATCTTTGCGCCTCAATGAGCTTTATCTATCCGGAGTTCTTATTTGCACTTGCTGCGATTTCGGTCCCCATCCTCATTCATTTGTTTAATTTCAGACGCTTTAAGCGCGTCTACTTTACCAATGTTCGTTTCCTGAAAGAAGTAAAACAGGAAACCCGTTCGCGTTCCCGGCTGAAACACCTGCTGGTGCTCCTGAGCCGAATTTTGGTTCTTACCTTTTTGGTTCTTGCTTTTGCCCAACCGTTTATTCCGGCAGAAGACCAACCCACTACTGGCAATAAGCGTTCGGTGAGTGTATACCTGGACAACTCTTTCAGTATGAACGGTGTGAATGCTGAAGACCGCACCTTGCTCGAAGTAGGCCGGCAATATGCTTACGAGATTGGCAATGCCTACGCAGCTACCGATGAATTTCAATTGCTGACCAACGCTTTTGAAGGTCGGCACCAACGACTGGTCAATCAGGAAGATTTTATCGAACTCTCAGACGAAGTGACCTCCGGGCCGGAAGTACGCAACCTTTCCGAAGTGCTTTCACGGCAACAAAACTTACTTAACGAGAGCGGAGAAGGCAAACAAACCCTCTTTTTAATATCTGACTTTCAACGTTCCATCACCGACCTTGACACCTGGAGCAACGATACCAACTACGCGGTAAGGCTTATTCCGTTAACACCAACCGCCACCGGAAATGTATACATCGACTCTTGTTGGTTCGAAAACCCCATTCGCCAACTCAACAAGGCCGATGAATTGAAAGTGCGCTTGGTGAACACCTCCGATCGGACCCTGGAAAATGTACCCATTAAGCTACTGCTCAACGGCACTCAGAAGTCCCTGGCCAGCGTAACCTTAGCGCCACAATCTACCATAGATACCGCTCTGGTTTACACCGCCAACCAAAGTGGTATTCAAGATGTGGAAGTGGTGATTACTGATTATCCGGTCACGTTTGACGACCATTTTTACTTGTCGTATCCTATTGCATCGAAAAGTGCGGTACTGCACATCAGTGGTGATACAGCAGCTGACCGGATTGGTCCGGTTTTTCGGCCCAACGACTATTTCCAATACCAGCTGGTTGGCGAATCTGGGCTCAACTACGCCAGTCTTGATCAAAACGACCTCATTCTTATTTCAGGTCTGAGGTCCATTTCCTCGGGTTTGAGTCAGGAGCTCAATAAGTTCATCGACAACGGAGGTAGCGTACTCGCCTTTCCGTGCGATCGCATTGAACTGGACAGCTGGAATCGTTTTTTGACATCGCTTCGGGCCGATACTTACCGCCCAATGGACACGGCCAAGACCCGAGTAGCTACCATCGATCAGCAACATCCTTTGTACGAAGGTGTTTTTGAGTCGCTCGACGACCGTAACCTGGATATGCCAGTGGTTCTCAAACAGTATGGCCTCACCAGTGAAATCAAAACTAATCGTGAAACGTTGCTGGGTCTTCAGAATGGCTCAGCTTTCCTGAGTCGGTATTCCTTCGGGAAAGGCCAGCTGTATCTATGTACTGTAGCTCCGGATGATGCCTATGGAAACTTTTGGCGCCACGCCTTTTTCCTGCCAACGCTTTATCAAATGGCCTTCTTCGCTCAATCCACTCCTACACCTTATTACACCATTGGAGAAGAAGCCACGCTGGAGCTCAACCGTTTTTCGGGAGTTGGCGATCAACCATTTCATTTGGAATCAGCAGGCGCTGAACTCGACTTGATTCCAGCTCACCGCAGCATCAACGGCAAGCCCACCATTTTTTTAGGAAATTCCAGCACTGGCCCAGGCATTAATTCAGCTGGCAATTACCGGCTCACATATGACAACCGAGAGTTGGCTGGTGTTGCTTTCAATTATGCCCGCAAAGAGTCGGAATTGAGCACCTACACCGCCACCGAATTAAAGACTGCTTTAGCCGATCGTGGTTTAGATCAATACGCTGTCATTGAAAGCGATTACAGCACTTTGTCCAACACCCTGAACACCATCAGCCAGGGACGCAGTTTTTGGGAGTGGTGTTTGGTGGCGGCATTGTTTTTCCTTTTGGTTGAAGTAGCCCTTCTAAGGCTCTGGAAAAATTGACTTTAAGTTCATTCACAATGGAATCATTGCTCCTTCGTTCAGCACAAATTATTGATCCAAGGTCGGCCCATAATGGCACCACCACCGATGTTTTGATTCGCGGTGGCAAAATTTTGGAAATAGGCCAAAACTTAAGTGCTGATGGAGTGCAGGAAGTACATTCCAATCACCTGTGTGTTTCTCCCGGATGGCTGGACTTACAGGCAAATTTTAACGACCCTGGATTCGAGCACCGCGAAACGCTTGAAAGTGGGCGCCTTGCTGCTGCCCGAGGTGGATATACTGCTGTGGCAGTCATGCCGTCTACCGATCCGGTAATTGATTCAAAATCTTCGGTAGAGTATATCTTAAACCGTAGCGCTACGGGTCCGGTAGAGTTGCTGCCGATTGGCGCTTTGTCTGAAGGTCGCAAAGGTCTTGATATTGCTGGCATGTATGACATGCATATGGCAGGTGCAGTTGCCTTTTCTGATGACCAAAAACCAGTGAGTAATGCCGGCCTATTGCTGCTAGCTTTGCAGTACGTTAAACCCTTCGACGGATTGGTCGTTCACTTTCCACACGATGTTAGCATTGCAGGTGACGGCAAAATGAACGAAAGCCCCATGAGTACTCAATTGGGTATGAAGGGCATTCCGGCACTTGCTGAAGAGTTAATGGTGGAACGGGATCTTTCGTTGGTCAACTACGCAGGAGCCCAACTCCACTTCGGAACGATTTCTACCCAGGGCAGCGTTCAGCGCATTCGCGAAGCCCAACAAAAAGGAGCCAGGATCAGTGCAGGGGTCACGCCATATCACCTGGTGTTGACCGACGAGGTCTTGAAAGATTTCGACACCAATTACAAGGTGCTTCCCCCATTGCGCAGAGAAGACGACCGGGAAGCCTTACTGGCTGGAGTAGTAGACGGAACCATTCAGGTGATTTGCACGGATCATCGGCCGCGCGAGATCGAGACCAAACAATGCGAATTTGATCATGCTGCTTTTGGCATGATTGGCTTGGAAAGTACCTATGCCCTACTCAATACCCATCTGAGAGATCGTATCCCTGCAGAACGCTTGGTAGAGATGCTGTCCCTCAACCCCAGGCAACTGGTAAAACAACCCGTAGAGGTTATTGAAGAAGGCAGTGTAGCCAACCTCACCCTCTTCGACCCAAGCTTAGATTGGGTGTATGCTCAATCTGATCAAGCATCACTTGCTACGAATAGTCCTTTTTATGGCGCTGTTTTTACGGGCAAGGTGATCGGTGTCTTCAACCGAGGCATGTTTTTCGCTTCCTAATTCCTATCACTTTTTGCGGTTCCCTCAAGGAATCTGTCGTTCCCTCATTTCGTTTGTATCCTCTTTCCCTGGATACTTATTTTGGTAATGGCCATTGACGCATGGTGTTATTGATTGTTGATTTTGTATTGATCCGTTGATCATAGACGCTATAGAAACTGCGGTTGTTGATGCTTGGTGTTGCCTAGTGGGGGGTGATATGGAGTGGAGTCAGTCGCAGTTTTTTCTACTGGTCATCGCTAATAGCATGTCATAGGTTCTTAGAAAACAACCATTGGTTTAAGAAAAGCCGCTGTTCACTCAATGAACCTATTTTAGACTTGCAATTAAAGGGAAAAGAAGTGAACTTAGTTGAGAAGCAAATTCTACCCGGCCCCAGTATCCGCAAAGAATTTGTGCACAGTGCTGGAAGCATTTTCCAGATGGGTCTCACCAATCAAGGCCTCCATTTGTGGAAATGAAAATCCACAACATATACTTGTTTCATCGATAAAATTCGATGCCTGTATCGGTTTGTTTTCAAGCCCAAACACGTAATCGGATTCGTTCGTAAAAATTTACCCTGCGTTGGTACATCTTTTCTTTAAAGAGACCAATAAAAAGCTGAATTTGTTAATCAAGTTTAGCTGGAATTCGGATATGATTTACTTCACGCCTCGCTCAATTATCTGTAGTAGCACTTCCTCGAAAGCGCTTATCTTACGGTTGTTGTTGTTGTTGATTTTGACGGCCTCAGGTACCCTCACCGGTACCGCTGGTAATGGAAAAGGCAATGTTAATAACCACATGGACGCCAAGACTTACCGGCATCAATTCCTAACCGCGGTTTGCTACAATGAAGATGGGTTTTACGAAGAAGCACTGCCCATATGGAAGCATTTGCTGAAGCAATCCCCCGACAATGCTAACCTCAACTATCAAATTGGGGTTTGCTACCTGCACCTTCCGGAGCACCGATCAAAAGCCGAACAGTTTTTAATAAAAGCCATTCAAAGTACTGATGGCAGCTATTATTACCACCATAAGGAGAACAATGCTCCAGTGGATGCCCTCTATCAATTGGGCCTCTATTATCACTCAGAAGAACGCTTAACTGAAGCGATCGAATACTATCAACTTTTTCTGGACCGTTCATTTAACCTGCACCAATTACGTAAAGAAGCCAAACACGGTATTGAGGCTTGTAACGAGGCCATGCAAAAAATTCAAGATCCTGAAGAAGTGTACTTTGCGTCTTTAGATGGACAGTTAAACACGGATTATCCAGAGTATTGTCCTGTATTCTCCGCTACTGGCGACACCCTGTATTTTACCTCCCGTCGGCCTCGAAAAAACCGCGCCAACATTCTTAACAAAGACCCTAACGATGGGATGTACTTCGAGAACATCTATCAGGTGGTGCGCAAAAGCAACGGTAAATGGTCGGATGCTGAATTGTTGAATTTTTGCAACACCTACGAACACGAAAGTGTGTCGGCTCTTTCACCAGACGGAAAAACCATGTTTATTAGCCGCTATGGTGGTCGGGTAGCCAACCTTTACAAATGTGTGAAACGCCGGGGAAAATGGTCGGCTCCGGTAGAAATGGAACAAGGGTTGAATTCCCGTTGGTCCAACGAGACCCACCTAAGCCTCTCGGCCGATGGACAAACCGCGTATTTTGTAAGCGATCGTTGGGGCGGTCTTGGTGGGAAAGACATTTACCAAAGCCACCGCAAACCTGACGGTACGTGGACCACTCCTCAAAACTTAGGTCCGAGTGTCAACACCCCATTCGATGAGGAAAGCCCTTTTCTCGATCCCATCACCGACCGGCTCTATTTTAGTAGCAAAGGGCACAACACCATTGGTGGATTCGATGTGTTCTACAGCGAACGCGAAACGGTTGGCGCCTGGAAACCCGCCGAAAGTCTCGGCTATCCGGTTAATACCACCGACGATGATGTTTCCTACACCATTTCACCCGATCAGGTGCACGCCTGGTACTCCACCACCAAACCTCATGGCCACAAACACCGCCGGAAGGAACTCGTCTCCCTCTCCTGGTCGAAACCTGTGGCACGCCCTAAAAGCAATTTATTAGCTCAATTGACCCAAACGCTTTTTCAGGAAGAGGCCATCAACTACTACGAACAGTACCAGGCCCTGCAACAAGCACAGCAACAAATGGAGGGATTTCGACAAGCGCTGGCAGAGGTGAAGCCAGAAATGCAGTTGAGTCCCGAAATGCAAAACCAGCTGCAAGAAGTGCCCCAAACCTTACAAAGCTTGCGGCAGGAGTTAAATGATGAAGCCGATTTTCAAACCCTGCCCGATAAAGTCACCAAAGTGACCGAAACACTGGAAATTATCAAAGAAGAATTGGTGGGTTTGGTGCACGAGGATCAAATGGATTGGATCGACCGCATCGAAGGGGTGCGCGAAATCGATCGACCGGTGGAACGCGAAGTCCCCCATCGGGAGATTGTTGAGGTAGAAGTGGAAAAAGAAGTAGTAGTCAAAGAAATTGTAGAAGTGGAGGTGGAAAAAATCATTGAGAAGATCAAACTCATTGAACTGGAAACCGAGATTCTGGTGGGTATGATCAGTCGAGAAGATGTACCCTACGTCAACAAGGTGGTGACAGAAGTGGAACCGATCCTCTCCCAACGGTCGCCTTTCGAAATGATATTTTTTCACCAGCATTTTGGCTTCAACCAACAGGTGATCGACACAACAGACCAGGCTTTTCGTAAGTTCATTGATGATCTTCAACTGGAAATCACGGCCTTGGATGCTACCGGTTCGGTGAGCATTGCCATTGAATCGAGTGCTTCGACAGTACCTACCCAACGTTATTCGTCCAACGATGAAATTGCTCATTTACGGGCCTTAAAGGCTTTTGAAACGGTAAAACTTTGCCTGCAAAGGCGTGGTGTCGACACCAGTAAGTTGCTCCTCGCCTACCAGAATTCGTGGGTAAAGGGTCCCGAATACCAACCTGGCAGTAACCTGCGGGCCGGTGTTTTTGAGAAATACCAATATGTGAAAATTGCCTTACTCTGATACTCCCACACGCCATGATACGCCCTAACTCTTTCTTATTATTTTTTGGCCTGCTTCTGCTGAGTGCCGCTCCGTTGTTGGGGCAACTGCCCCAGCACGCTTTTAGTGGCCCGGGGAGTGGCAATCTGATGGCACTTTCCTTCGATCAAAGTGGGGAGCGTTTGCTCACTGGCCGTTCAGGCAACTTTATCGGTATTCGCAATTTGGCAGCCGACTCTTGGGATGCTCAGCTGAAACCGGGACAAGGTTCGCTTACGGCCATCGCTTTTCACCCCAATCAACCTTTGTTCATAGCGGCCCGCGAAGATTTTCGGGTACTGTTTTGGGACTGGCAAACCAACCAAACCCGTTTGCTGCAAGGCGCACGAATGCCCATCAGAAAATTGGCTTTTGACCCCAGTTCCAACCTGCTGGTAGGAGGCTATCCCGATGGTCAAGTAGTGTTGTGGGACACCACCAGTGTATTGCCCGTGCGGAAGTGGCTAAGTGGCAACAATCCGGTACACGATCTGGTGGTAGCACCCCAGTGCCGCTGGGTAGCGAGCCTCAATGTTTTGGGACAAGTGAAAGTTTGGGATCCCTTCAATCAAAAAACGGTTTTTGAAATCGATAACAACAAGGAGGTGGCGGCTTCGATGACCTTGAGTTCCTCCGGCAAAAAGTTGGCCTTGGCCTACCCTTCCGGTAAAATCGAATTGTGGAATACCGAAAGTTGGAAAAAGGAAAAGACCTTTAAAAACGAGCAGGCGGGTCCTGAGGCATTGTGTTTCGATCCGAGTGGAGAGTGGCTGGCTATAGCAGACAAACAAGGTAGCGTAACGGTGTGGAACCTCAACGCTTACAAAATGGTACACCAATTGCCGGTGCGTTCGCATGCTTTGGCTTTTCATCCCAACGGCAGTTCTCTGAGTACTGCTACCCGTTGGGGGGAAGTTTCGGTTTGGAACCTACAAGCCGACGACCTGGGCACCGGTGGTTTAGAGCTCAGTCTGGAAGGAGCCGAGGGAGTAGAAATTCTTCCCTTGTACAGCGATCGCTGGAACATGAACTTCTCTTTGAGCAACACGGGCCAACAAACGGCTCGAAAGATTTTGGTTTCTACCAGAATTCCACAAATGAACATCGATACCATCTTTTTAGTAGAGAAGATGGCCCCCGGGAGCAGGCGCAGTTTTAACCTCAACTTCCCGATTACTTCTGACCAACCGCAGATGGCAGTGAAACTCGATATTCGCGCCCGATCGGTCGACAATCAAATCGCGAGTTACCAGCAAAATTTGGTGTTGGACAACATTCAACAAGCGAATGCCCAGCAAGGAAAGTACTATGCCCTCATCATTGGTATCGATGATTATGGAGGCGAATGGTCGCCTTTGAAAAATGCCGTGACCGATGCCCAGGCCATTGCACAAGAACTGCGTTCCAATTACCAATTTGACGAGTTCATTGAATTGTACGATACCAGTGCCAGCCGACACAACATCATTCGTCAATTCGAATGGTTGGGCGCCAACCTGCGCCCGGAGGACAATTTGTTTATCTACTACTCCGGGCACGGTGAATACCGCGCCAACCTGGGCTCTGGTTACTGGGTGCCAGCCGATGCCATGAGCCGCTCCACTTCGGCTTTCATCTCCAACGCTGATATTCAGGCCTACATCAAAGGCATTCAGGCCAAGCACACTTTGTTGATTGCCGATGCTTGCTACATGGGCGAGCTTTTTAGGGGCCAATCGCAAGCGGGCCCAGAAAATGCCAACCTCAATGAATATTTTGAAGCGCTGAAAGAAAAGAAATCGCGACAGGCCATTACTTCAGGCGGCATTGAACCAGTGAAGGATGGCGGTGGCGGCAAACATTCGGTGTTTGCCTTCTACCTGCTCCAATCGCTTACGCAAAACGAATCCCCTTACTTGCTGGCCGGTCAATTGTTTCAAACCCTGCAATTGCCGGTGGCCAACAACAGCAATCAAACGCCTCAATTCCACTCCCTCACCAACACCGGAGACGAAGGAGGGCACTTTTTGTTCATTCGCAAAACCCAGCAACCCTAATTTACTACCAGCATGAAACTTTCGCTCTCCTCCCTTCTGCTTGGTAGCCTGCTCCTCGCCTGTTGTTGGCTCTGGACAGGTATCAACCCGGTGGCGGCCCAAAAGTCACAAGAACCCGTGGCCAACCTTCGCGCCTTAGATAATGAAGCTTGGGCACTTCGCACCATCAATCCCCAAAAGGCACAGCAAATTGCCGAAAAGGCTTTGGGCCTTGCGCGTGAATTGAATGACCGGGAACGGGAAGCCTCTCTGTGCAACACCCTGGGGTGCATTTTCCTTACCGAACGCAATTTCGAGATTTCTAAGACCTACCTGGAGCAAAGCTTGCAAGTGCGGAAAACGTTGGGGCTCAACAAAGAATCGGGCAACAGCCTGCACAACCTGGGCAAGCTCCACCTGGAATTTGAGAAGTATGAAGCCGCAAAAAACTATTTCCAAAGGGCAATTTATACCTATCAGGCACTGGACGATGCACCTGCCGTAGCGGCCTGTCGCTTGTTGCTTGGTACTACCTTTTATAAATCTAGCCAATGGGAAAAGGCTCAAAAGCAAGCGTTTTTGGCACACCAGCACTATGCCCATTTTGGACTGGATCAAAAAACCGGGGGCACTGAAAACTTGCTGGGCCTGATTGCACTAAGACAAGCAGACAACCAAGGGGCAATTCATTATTTTCAGTTGGCCATCCAGCACTTTCAGCAATCGGGCGACCGCAACTGGGAGGCTTTGGCCACTTCTCACCTGGCTTTGGCACATCAAAATGCGATGCAGCCCATCGATGCTGCCCGCTATCACCAAATAGCAGCCAATCTACTCAGTGGTTTACCCAGTAATACTCCACCGGCTGAAGCTACCTACCTGGCACACAATTCAGGGTTACAATTGCACCAACGGGGTGAGTTAGAAGCCGCAGTCCGCTCTTATCAAAGGGCACTGGAAAATGCCGAACGCCACCGGCAACACCAGTTGGCGGCCCGCACCTGCCACAACCTGGCCGCAGTTTATGATCAACTGCAACGCAAAGAGGAGGCCACCCGCTACCGTTTTCGGCTCAAGTCACTGATGGAAAGCATTGATGACAATGAGCTTACAGCCGCCAATTACCTGGGACTGGCTCAATATTATCAGGAGCAGAAAAAATGGAAAGATGCCTTAGAATACTACAAACGCAGCAAGAAAGCTGCCGTGGCAGGTCATTTTAATGAAGCAGAATTGAAAGCCTGTAGGGGCCTGTACGATAGCTACAAGCATTTAAATCGTGCTGAGGATGCCTTGCTAATTCACGAACGATTGCTGCAATTGCAAGAACAACTGCTCACCACACAAATGGAGCAGCTGAATGCTCACCACGAAAACATTCACCATCAAAACCGGGTGAAACGCATTAAAACCGAGCTACAAGGCATTCAACGTAAGTTATTGATCGCCCACAACGAAGTAGAACACCTGCGCAGCAAAACCGAAAATCTAAATGCAGACAACGAAGCGCTGGTAGCCGAAAAGAGCAGCCTGGAAAGTGACCTCGATTTGCTTTCGCAAGACATGTACCTGATGGTGATTTATGGTTTAGTGGCCACCTTGTTATCGGTAGTACTCCTGATGCGCTATTTCTACAAACGCAGGGAATTCATCCGCCTTTCTCACCAAAAACAACAAATTGATGCTAAAAACGACCGGATCAGTAAGCTGCTACAGGAACTGAATCACCGCGTAAAAAACAACCTGCAGTTCATCTCCAGTTTGCTCAACCAACAAGCCCGACAACTTTCGGACTTGCAAGCCCGACAAGCCATTAGAGACGGCCTGAAACGGGTAGATGCCATTGCACAATTGCACAAAAAACTCTACGAAGGCCAGGAATTTCAGGTGATTGAGATGGCCAACTACATCAGCGACCTGACCCATGAGCTGGACCGTAGTTATCGTGCTCCCGGACAATCGGTGAGCATCGGTCTTTCCTTGCAAGAAATGCCACTGGAAGTAGACCTGGCAGTATCAGTTGGACTTATCGTGAACGAATTGTTGACCAATGCTTACAAACACGCCTTTTCGCCGGAGCGCACTGGCAGTTTACACGTTTCTCTTCAGGAGTTGAACGGTGACCTGGTAGAACTCACTGTGGGCGACAACGGTGCCGGACTACCCAAGGATTTTGAACTCAAAGCTGGATCCTTTGGCTTTCAACTGGTGCAAGACCTGGTAGCCGAAATCGACGGCCACCTGGAATGGGATTCGAATAACGGAGCCTTCTTCCGCATTTTGTTCTACAAGTCACAAGACGCCAACCCAGATTTTTCCAATGTACCTCCTCATACCATAACCCCATTAAAACAAGCTTCGTGATGAAAAAACCCATCCGCATCCTCGTTGTAGAGGACAAAATGATCGTAGCAAGAGACATTGCCCACCATTTAGAAGACCTGAATTATCAAGTGACCGGCCTTGCCCGATCGGGCAAAGAAGCTTTGGAAAAACTGGTGAGCAATCCACCAGATTTGGCCATGCTCGACATCAACCTGAAAGGTGACATGGACGGCATTGAATTGGCCGAACGCATTGCCAGGGTCCACCCTATTCCGATCATTTACCTGACGGCACAAAACGACCGGGCAACCTTGGAAAGGGCTAAAAAGACCCTTCCCTCAGCCTACCTGGTAAAACCTTATAAAAAAGAAGATTTTGGCCCGGCCATTGATCTCGCCATTTATCAGTACACGCAAAACCGCTCGGGCGCTGAGCCAGAGGCCGCCGATGCCTTAAAAATCAGTCAACCAGAACCCGTGCGCGAAAGTGTGTTTGTGAAAAGTGACCATTGCTATGAAAAACTGGAGGTGGCTGACATTCGCTACATCAAAGCCGAAGGCAGCTACGTGAAGATTTTTACCACCAATCGCAATTACTTGCAAACGGTGAACCTCAACAGTTTCAGCCGTCAACTCAACCACCCTGATTTAGTGCGGATTCACCGGAGCTACGTGATCAACCTTCGTCACCTCACGGTGTATGAGGAAGGCCGGGTGTTTATTGGAGACAGTGAAATCCCGATCGGGAAAACTTACCGTGGAGAATTGGTGAAGTACTTGCAATTCATTCGTACTGGCACAGGCTGAACGCCCGAGGACAAAAGTGCCCCAAAAGAATAAAAAAAGGCGATTTCCTGAGAAGGAAGTCGCCTTTTACTTTTGGACTTGTTTTATTGCCTGGCTATTGATTCTCACCTCACAAAGCTTTGATTTGATAAGCGCTGTCGTCCGTTGAGGTTTATTTATTCCTTCACCCGGGAGTCTTGCCCGCTACACATAGCACCTGCCTATTGGAAACAAATCCACCTGGTTTACGACTATCCAGCCATAATTTCAAACCAAAAGGATCCACCATGTCGCTCTACATTGGCCAGGTTGGGGTGTTCCCAAACCGGCTGAAGCACCTGGCTTAGCTCACGGTCTTCACTGATGAAGAAGTTGGGCAAGATCGGTTGGTATTTGGTTGGGTTGGCCAATAAGAGGGCCGCCAATACATATTGCTCCGAGTAGGCCCGATCGCACATGAATTGAGGGTAATCGTAGGGAATATAGATGTCATGCACCTGAACGATTACACCCGGTTTTAGTTGAGGTAAAATTTCAAGAAAGCATACCGTAACGTCTGAATTGGGTAAACAGCGGTGGGAATTATCAATAAAAAGAAGGTCTCCTTTTTTCAGTTGATCAAAGTCGGAATAATCGGACAAATTCTCCACGGGCTGCCGAACGACCTTATCGGCGAGGTGATCAATCGTGGCTCTTGGAAAGGGATCGATGGACGTGATTTGGGTATTCAATTGTCCGTCCACTATGGCTTTTCGAACCACCTTGGTGGAGTTGCCAGAACCTACTTCGAGGTAAGTAGTTGGCTTAAAATGTCGGATAAAACTGTAAAGAGCAATTATATCCAGCCCAGGCAAAAAACCGTTGTTCCAGGCCGGAAGGTTTTCCTGGGTTGCTGCATCACTGGATTTAATGGCATGAAAAACGTTCGTGTATTCAAGAAAGGCCTTTAAGTGGAGTTTATAATCTTCTCGATTGGCATTAATGATTTCGAACAGCTGTGGGTGAGGATTTTTTTTCTGGGGCTCAAACCTCGGTTTAAACACCACTTTGTAGTCTAAAAAAACGCTTTGAAATCTCGGGGAAAGAAATCTGTACAGCCTTTTTATCATGAAAACAGAATTATTTCAAGCGTCTTTTATGCAACCTCATCAAGTGCCAGGTGCTTGCTTTAGATAAAAGCTTCCCAAGATAAGGGAACGCTTCTTAGCAATTAACCAAAGGAACAAGAAAAATGAAGGGGTGGGCTTTTCAATTGAGATTCCCTCCCCAAATAGAGGTTTCAAGGCACTACCCAATAATACTTTTAAGTGAGCTGTACCCCTCCATTATCATTGTTGATGTCAATTCTTGCTCCGACCATTTCATTCTAAACAAAGCACTTCTGTAGCTCTTGTTGAAAACATCTGGTAGATAACGTTAACTTAAGCTTACCAAGAAGCTAACCCCAAAAAGCCTTAATTTTAAACTGCTTCCCCATCATTCTTATGTACCAATACCTCCTTTGTTTCGGTTTTTTTGTCGCTACCCTTCTGGCCTCAGCGCAAGTGCCACATGCGGTTCAATACGGTGTAGAAACCGGACTGCCCAGCCTGGAGGCCTACCAGGTACGCACCGATTCCAAAGGCTATGTTTGGGTGGTGACCGATCGTGGGGTAAGCCGTTTCGATGGCACGGCATTCATTACTTACAGCCAAAAAGACGGTTTGGAAAACCTGACCATTTTGGCGATGGCCGAAGACAACCACGGCAGGATGTGGTTTGCCTCTATCAAAAACACCTTGTATTATTTTGAAAACAACCGATTTCACCCTTTTGAAGCCAATCAACAGTTGGCCGAACGTTGAGCTTCTTTTCTGGAGCTCAACGTTCGGCTACTTTTTAAGCTACAAGTGAACAAGAGAAACCTACGGTGGAACAAGCACCATTTATTGTCGGTTGGCCGGCAAGAAATAGGCAATTGTTATACGCCCTTAGTGCCCATTTTTGGAAGCGAACATCAAAAAGTGTTAGTTTTAAACTTAATGAAATTCTTGTACTTCCTCCCGCTGCTTTTCTTACTCACTTTTTCGGCCAACGCCCAAAATGATCCTACCTATTGGTGGAACGATGCGGTATTTTACGAAATTTTCGTACGCAGTTTTTACGACAGTGATGGGGATGGCATTGGCGATTTCAAGGGCCTTACCAGCCAATTGGATTACCTGAACGACGGCGACCCCACCACCACCGATGATCTGGGCATCACCGGTATTTGGCTCATGCCCATCTCCCCTTCTCCGAGTTACCACGGTTATGATGTTACCGACTACTATGGCATTGAGTCTGATTATGGCACCGTACAAGATTTCAAGGATTTTATGGCTGCGGCACATGCTCGTGGCATCAAGGTGATTGTGGATTTGGTGCTGAACCACAGTTCGAGCCAGCATCCCTGGTTTCAGCAAGCGCGACAGGGCCATGGGTTCTACGAAAACTTCTACCGATTTACCAACAACTTACCCAGCTACAGCGGCCCCTGGGGCCAACCAGTGTGGCACAGCAACAGCACCAATACCAATCACTATTACGGGGTATTTTGGAGCGGTATGCCCGATCTCAACTACGGTTTTCAACCGGTGATCGACAGCCTGTATGAGGTTACCGAGTTTTGGCTGGATGACATGGGGGTGGACGGTTTTCGCTGCGATGCGGTGAAATTTATTTACGAAAATGGCACTCAACTGGAAAATACCCCTCAGACCTACACTTTTTGGGAAAACTGGAACCAACATTACAAAAGCATCAACCCCAACGCCATGGCAGTGGGCGAAGCCTGGGACAGCCGCAATGTAGTGGTCAACTACACCGGTAATAAATTCGATTTCTGTTTTGAGTTCGACCTTGCTGGCTCTATGCTGGCGACCGCCAATTCGGGCAATGCCAACAGCCTACGGGTAACGACCTACAACACCTACAACGATTATCCTTTTTTACAGTTTGGTACTTTTCTCACCAACCACGACATGAATCGGGTGATCGAGGTGCTCGGCCAGGACCGAAACAAGGCCCGAATAGCGGCTTCGCTGTACCTCACCTTACCCGGAGTGCCTTATGTATACTATGGAGAGGAAATTGGCATGCGGGGCGAAAAACCCGACCAGAACATTCGCCGGCCGATGCAATGGAGCGATGCCAACTTCGGTGGGTTTTCTACGGGCGGTAACTGGACGGCACTCAACAGCAATTACACCAGCGTAACCGTTGCTTCCCAATCCAACGACCCTACCTCCCTCTTGCACCACTACCGCGAGTTGATCCACATCCGCAACCAAGAGGTGACCTTAAGGCGCGGCACCTACCACGATTGCTACACCCCACGGTTGCAAGTGATGTCTTTTGTGCGCCAACTTGACAAAGAGGCCGTTTTGGTTCTCGTCAACCTGCAAGGGGTAGCCGCCCCGGCCTTTTCCATTGACGTGGCCTCTACCGATCTGGCCATTGCCGACCATGTGGTACAAAACCTGATGGATGGCACTTTCACTACCTTACAAGTGGGTATGGATCAGCGCATCGATGACCTGGAGTTGGCACCCTGGGAAACCCGCATCTACAAAATTCAGGATGTTACAGGAGCAGGTGAAATCGCCAACCCATCAGCCCTTAGCGTCTTCCCCAATCCATTTACGGGTACTGTGCAGCTGAAGGGCTTGCCTGCGGGACAAGCATTCCATTTCGAGCTTTCCGACCTCCACGGAAGAATGCTACAGCATGGCAACCAACAAATCGCCACCGCAGCTACGGTATTGGAATTCCCGGAGCTCTCACCCGGAGTGTATTTGTTAACCGTGCACACCAACAACCAGCAGCATACCCTAAAGGTGATCCACCGCTAACCACATCGCGCAACAGTCAGATTCCGTTTTCCGGGCAGACTTGGCTAAAAAGTGGTAATTTTCCCAGCAATCCACTTTTTGGTATCTGCTTGCTGAAAGGTGTTTGTATCACCCCAATCATCATGTTTTTGTCATGAAATCACTGTTGCTCTCCCTGCTCACCGTATGCCTTGTTTTTTCCTCGTGGGCAAATGAACTTAACCTTTCTACCAAGGCGCAAACCGTTACTATTTATCATTCAGGAGCTTTGGTGGTCCGCACGGCACAGCGAAGCCTCCCACCCGGCCGGCACGATCTGATTTTTCGTGGGTTGTCTTCCAAAATTGTATTGAACTCGCTGAAGGTGGCCAACCGGGAAGTAACCGTGCTCAACAAAATCTTGTTGCGAAAACTGACTGATGAGGAAAAGAAGCAATTGAACGACCGTCAATCGATGTTGCAAAATCAGTTGCGTCTGATCGAGTCAAAGTATCAGGAACAGGGGTTCGTGACAAAGGTGGAGGAACTGGAAAAGCTGATGGAATATTACCAGGTGAAAATTTTGGCGATCAAGCGTGAATTGCGTGAGGTGCAACGTCAATTAGAGGCCGCCAAAGCCCTGGAAAACATTGAATTGAGCAACGAAGATGCGGCCATTCTCAAACTTTCTATCTCGGTAGAAAAGTCCTTGAGCCGACCTTTTGAAATGCAATACGTTTGCGGAGGAATTGGTTGGAGTTCGGCCTATGAAATCAATGCCCAAAGCGCTTCTGACACCCAATTGGAGCTAAAATACCTGGCCAAAACCATGAGCCAAACCGGGGAAGACTGGAAAGACATTACCATTAAGCTTTCTTCTTCCTTTCCATTGGCTTCGCCTACCGCACTGCCCCAACCTGAGGCTCCCTGGGTATTGGACCGCAGCGGCTACTACGAACCCAACCAACAGCAAAGTGAGGAAGCCATGAACCAAAACCAGCAGATTGCCCGTCTGGAAGGCATCGAATACGAAGAAATCCTCATTCCGTCTTTTTTAAAAGTGCGCACCCTGGAAGGTAAATACTCCATTCAATCCAATTCTACGGTGTTCACCTTCCCCATCCTTACGACTAAACTGCCCGCCCGATTTTATTACTACGGTTTTCCGGGCCTGGACACCGAATCGTATTTAGTGGCTGAACTCACCGGTTGGGATACCATTGGGTTTGTAGACGGCATTGCCAACATTCGCTACAACAACAATGAGTTGGGCAAATCGATTCTAAAGTTTAGCGAATCGAGGGATACTTTGCTGCTCCCCATTGGACGAGACAACAGCTTGTTTATGAAACGCAAAGAAATTGCCGACAAAAAGTATTTCCAGGAAACGCGCAGCGGTCGCAAAAAGACCATTACCTACGCCTATCGTTACCAATTGAAGAACAATAATGCTTATTCGGTAACCTACGTATTGGCAGACCAAGTACCGGTTTCTCAACACCGGGATGTAGATGTAGAGTTGAATAAACTCAATGGAGCGCAACACAACAAGGAAACGGGTGACGTTGCCTGGAAGGTGACCTTAGAACCCGGTCAAGCCGTTACCAAAGAATTGATTTTTACCTTGGACATGGACGCCTATTACACCTACTCCTCTCGCAGAAATTTGCAATTTAGAAAAGTATCGAGGCCCAAATTTTAGGAAAACCGGGCCAATGCAGCTTCCTGCATGCTCTTTACCCGTTCGCGGACTTCGTTGGCAAAATCCTCCACCGTTTCTAAGGTATACCCTGAGGGAGATACCGGATCGCCTACCGAAACTGTGACCTTACCGGGCCGCAAGCGAAAAGTGCCAGCAGTCCAGATTCTTCGAGTGCCGGTTAAAGCAATAGGTGTAACGGGTACTCCGGCTTCAATGGCAATGAGAAATGTTCCCCGCTTGAAAATACCCAAGGTGCCATCTTTGGTGCGTTGGCCTTCGGGGAAAGTGATTACTGGTTTGCCTTCGCGGATGAGCCGTCCGGCTTCGCGCATGCTTTGATAAGCTTTTTCTCGATTCGAACGGTCGATCCAAATGGTGCCAGTCGCATTGATGTAAGGCCCAACAATTGGCAGCTTCTTCAATTCTTTCTTGGCGATGAAGTTGAGGAAGAAGGGTACGATGTTGATCAGCAGTGGAATGTCTGCAAACGATTCGTGATTGGCCGCAATGATAGTAGGCTGATTTTTGGATAACTTTTCTACTCCAGTGGTCTTTAATCGAATTCCGTGTAAAAACAACATACCGGAACTCCAGATGTATTTGGCTACCCAGCGGGTGACATCCGACTTTCGGAAAAAGGTTTGTCCGATGAGCCCTGATAATCCGCAAAGGGCAGTCCACAAAGACACGGAAAACAAACGAAGGGGGCTTAGAATCACTTGCACGCGTTCAAATGTAGCAATTAAACCCATTTGAAGGATCAGATTGAGATGGCTTCACTGCATGGCCATCGCATAGGCAAAAGCTATGTGCAATAGGATTTATTGATTGGCAAAGGCTGTACAAAGGCAGTAATTTTGGGGTATACAAACATCATCCACAACTACGAAACGATGAAAAACCGAATTGGAATAGAAGAAGAAAAGGCAGCTGAATTGGCTACCCGATTAAATGCTTTGTTGGCCAACTACCAACTTTATTATCAAAACTTACGCGGCTTTCACTGGAACATTTCCGGAAATGCTTTTTTCGAATTGCACCAAAAGTTTGAGGAGCTTTACACTGATGCCAACAACGCGGTGGATGAGATTGCAGAGCGTATTCTCACCTTGGGGCATACTCCGCTACACACTTTTGCCGATTATTTGGAAAATGCCACCATTAGTCCGGCAAAAGACATGCACAACGGTACTGAAACGGTGACCACCACCGTAGAAAACCTCTCCACTTTGGTGGGCCTGGAACGGGAGTTACTCGATTTGAGTGCTGAAGCCAACGATGAAGGCACCAACAGCCTGATGAGCGACTACATCAATGCTCAGGAAAAAACCATTTGGATGCTGAGTGCCTACCTTGGAAAATAAGCTGGCTTCAATCAGGAAAAACACTATTTTTGTCGCCCTTTGCCTCCTTAGCTCAGCTGGTAGAGCAATTCATTCGTAATGAATAGGTCGCGGGTTCGAGTCCCGTGGGAGGCTCCATCAACCACATTCAAAGAGACTACTGCCCCTGGCGGTAGTCTTTTTTTTGCACTGCTGTTCATTACTGCCAATACCCAATAAAAAAGGCCGCCCCCCGGGGGAGACGACCTACTAGAAGGTATTTATTCCTCCTATACAAATTCATTTTTGCTTTATTTCTTTACTATTTTCTTCACAAAGCGCTGACCATTTTGTGTGATGGTGAGAAAATACAAGCCCGCCGGCTGCTCCATGATATCGAAAGATTCTCTGTAAGGGCCGGTGAAGTAGCCCAGGTTCTGACGGCGGATGGGGCTGCCATTGGCATCGATGATTTGCAAAACGGTTTCCCCTTCAGAAGCTAAATCAAAGGTCAATCGGAACTGGCCGAAATTGGGATTAGGTGCAAAGCTTACATCGTTGATGTCCAACTTGGGAGCTGCGGGCAATTGCGTTTGCTCCAACCATTCTTCCTCCTCTTCTTCTGGCATGTCTTCTACCCACATTTTCACCACTACTTTGCGCTCCTCAACCGCCTCACTACTGCCCTTGGGTGCTATCTGGCCGTTTCCATTGCGTGTCAGTGTAGCAGCTTTGCTTTTCATGGTCCCGCTCATCTCCATTTCTTTGTCGTCCCGTACAACCATCAAATTGAAGTCGTCTCCGGGCTCTACTTCCCGAATCCGTTGAATGAGTTCATTTAAAGTGCTTGTTTCCTGACCATTAATGGACAATATCTGATCTCCTGACTGTAGCCCCATTTCCAGGGCAGCACTTTGTGCATACACACTGAGCACCGCTACCCCTGTACCATGACCATCTTGCAGCATTACTCCTAAGAAGCCCTGTTCCATGGCATCCTCCTGGCTGGTTTGGTTGTTGTTGTTTTCGTAACGGTATTCGTAGTTAATGTTGTCATCCTGAAAATCAAAATCGAAGTCGAAGTCAAAATCCAGGTCTTCTACCGGTTGTTTGCCCAAAGTCGCATTGACCATTTCGGTTTTCCCATCGCGCTGGATCTGAATGGCTACTTCATCTCCGGGTTGATGTGATCGAATAATGTCCGTCAACTTGCGGTGGTGAGTAACAGGTTGGTCATCCATAGCAAGGATCACATCTCCAGCCTGTAAGCCTGCCGCTTGAGCGCCCGAGTTGGGCACAATACGCGAAATCCGGGCACCACCATCGGCGGAGTGAGTATACACGCCCAACAAAGGCCGGTTGAACTGCTGTTCCATTTCAGCTTCAATGCGCGCCAGTTGGTTCTCCACCATTTCGTCCATTTTTTGCTGCACGTTGTCAGGAAATTGCATTTGAATCACAATGCGTTCTCCTTCTGGCTGTTGCGTAGTGCGTTTGCGAATTTCGATTTCGATCTCATCGCCTCCTTCGCTAAGGTTCCAGTTGTTGAGCACACCCAACTCCTGAATGATCGCTTCGAGGGTTTGCCCTTCCAGGGGAACAATTGATTCGGTGGTTTTAGAGACGTTGCCCTCCGCTTCGGTCACCGAAATGCGTAAGGAAGACTGGCTTTTGGTGTCGGTTTCAGTTTCTGAGGTTTGACCGACCACCGGAAGCGTGGCCAGAGCAACACCCAGACCGCCTAAAAGCAGCTGTTTGGGTAGAGTTTTAAAAATCATAGCTTAAAAGTTGAGGGTTGGATTGAAATTGCCTTTCGAAAATACCAAGCACCTCACAGCCTGCCTTCTTAATATTTGTTAAGGAGTGTTAAGCATAACGCCCAAAACATCCTGAAAACAGGCCTCTTGACATCTTTAGCCTGTTAATTCTCATCGGTTTGAAACTGCTTCAAAATGCCTTTAATTTCCTTTCTGCGATAGTGGTAAAAAATGAGGTAGAGGAGAAAGCCCCACAAGGCACCCAGCAAAGAGAACACAAAGGCAACTCCCGAATAAATTCCAAAAAACATCCAAAAATAATCGTCTGGAACATCAATTAGTCGATCGTAGGGCACCTCGTTGAAGGTAAACTTGAAGTTCCCCGGACGGTAAAACAGTCCTCCAATGATGATTAAGGCAAACGTAAGGAGGCCATTGCCTAAAATTTGCAGGCGTTTGAACCAATTGATGAGCCGCACCAACCGTTGCAGGAATACCACCGTGGGCAAGTGATGCCCGGGACGTTGGAGCTGCAAGAAGATTAAAAAGGAAGGGACTATAAACCCAATGCTCCAAAGCAGGGAAAAAATTTGAATCGCAATGGGGAATCCATCTAAAACATCCGTAAACACAATTAAAAAAAAGTAGCAGGGTACCGATGCAAAGTTGAACAGCAACTCGATTAAGTTCATATCTGCCAACTTTTGCAAGGCCTTTGGGCGGTTTAGCGCCTTGTTCTGTGATACGTTGGGGGCTTGTTCATTGAGCCCCTTGGTCATATCCCCCCATTGCGATTTTAGGTCATTCAGCTCCATGCATCAATTGTTTTAGTCGGTTCTTAATTCGGTGGATGCGTACCCCTACTCCATTTTCGGACAACCCCAATATTTCACCGATTTCTCGGTAGGGCATATCTTCCAGGAAGAGCATAATCACAGATTTGTCGGCATCGTTGAGTTGAGAAATGGCCTGTTGCAGTTGAAGCATGCGCTCCTTCTTCTCGGTATCTTCCTGGTCGCTGATGGTCAACTGCTCCGCCTGTAAGGGTACCGTTCCGGGGCGCTTTTTGCGCAAAGAACTCATGGCCGTGTTCAAAGCAATACGGTACATCCAGGTACTCACCTGTGATTCTTGCCGAAAACGCGGAAATGAGCGGCACACCTGGTAGGTCATTTCCTGCACCAGGTCTTTGCGGTCCTCTGCCGTATCGCGGTAAAGAAAGGCCACCTTCTGCAAGATACCCTGGTGCTCTTCCAATACCTGTTCCAACCCAAGGGGCAAGGCTTTTTCTTTTTTTAGCCAGCCCATTCGCCTGTAAGGTATCTTGATAAGTAGTGCACCTTTTGAATGGATTGTTCCTTCATCGTTGCTGCAGCTTGATTTTGGTTTCAAAGTAAGTTGCAGTACGCATAACTTTCTTACACGAAAAGTAAATTTTTATTTGGCGAAACGCATGGCAGCGGTCATAAACCCGGTGCAAAAAGGGGCTCTAAAGGAAACGAAATGGAGCTTAAATGCGTTTTTAATCTGATAGTTCATTGCTTTTTGCGTTGCCAAGTTTTAAGCGTGAATTTGAATAACCCTACCCCAATAAAAAACAACCATGCGTACACTTTTTCTCCTATTGATGGTGGCATTTGCCCTTGTTGCCTGCCAAACCCAAAAACCAATTGACGGCTTGTGGATTTCCGCTTACACCTATATCCCCGATGCCGACACAACAGTCTTGCCGTTCAAAAAAGAGCTATTGCTAAATAGCCAACTGCTGTCTTTTCATGGCAATCAACTAAAAATCATTCGCCTTGGTGATAAAGACATTCGTGCTTACGAAGCAATTCAAATAGACACCCACGCCTATGCCCTCGAGTATTCCAGTTTGCGATGGGATACGAATGCTGTTCCTATCCAATTCAATTCAGATTCTCTGGTATTGCACTATGAAAACCCAACGCGGGAAATCGTTTTTAGAAAAGTGCCCGAAAAATACCAACAAGTGAAGATTGATTCGAAAGTGTTTAGAGGCGCTTACAAGATCAACTACAGCCCCACCGTTTTTGATTCATTGCATTTCATCAACGATTCGATGATGTTGTTTACCGGAAGTTCTTTTTCCAACCGACCTGCATTCCACTGGAGCATCTTACAGGTAGAGGAATATTCATTTCTCAACATTCATTCTCCCTTCCATACTCCCCTGCTCATCACTCCAATGGAGCATGACACCATCAACCTGATTTACTTCGGAAAAACGAAGCAATCTGCTGCCTTGAAGCCCATACAGGGTGTAAGGGAAAAAACCGACTTTCTGGGTTTATGGAAAGAAAAGGGCTACGAGACAATGGTTGGTCCACCGATTATAACCGACGTTGAATGGTCACCCTTCACTTTGGACATCCGCATAGATAAGCTCGTGGTTTGCGATGGATTCGGTGTGTTCAACTCCACTTGGGAACTCAGCGGTGCAGGTAATCGTATATTTTTACAAGAACAGATTTTTGACCGAAATGGCACCTTCCTTATCGAAAGCCTAACTGACTCTTCTATGGTGGTGCGCCCAGGTGGCAGTAAATTTCTCAACCGTGAGACGATTCCTCTTGTAAAGGTAGAATGAGAAGGGACCCTACTCTACTGAGGTTCTTTGCCTGATTTCTCGCCCACCAGCTGCTCAGGGTTTCCACGCTTAATTTTCAAATGATTTACCCAACTTGCTCCAGTGTGCCTTTCTTTGCCAAAAGAAACCCGGGTAGGCCTCCATTGGTTGCCTGCTTGAATGCATATTCGCTTAACCTGCGACCGTAGCCATACCGCGAAGAACGATTACGCACAAATGGGACACGCCACCAACATTTATGGTATTATTTCCATTCCCGCACACACTGCCCAAACCGATAGGGTTTGGAGAAGGAATCTAGAAATTATCGCTGGTTTGCCAGCGGTAGATCCGGTTTATCCTCAGTTGTCCAGCACCATGTTTCATCGGCAGTTTCAAATGGGATATGATGAGCGCTTGCTGCCCTTTGCTGCCAACTACAAAAACTTGAAGCTGGGTCGAATTCCGGAGTGGATTGAAAAGTTTGAAGCCCTAATACGCCAATTGATGTGGCTTTCGGTTACGGCACAAATTGAAACGGAGGTATCGGGAAATTTTGAGATTGGATGGGTTGTTGCACCGGATTGGATGGCAAAATGGAAAGAAGAGCCATGGCTGCCGACACAAAAATGGACTACCAATGGCCTGGAACAGAAATAGCAATCTCCCAACAAGAATAAATTACGAAATGCGTCAATTACTGTTTACTTGCCTTTTGTTCACCATTAGTTGGTGTTGCTGTGGGCAGGATACTTTGAAAGCGAAACAAGTAGCCCAGCAACTGCTGGAAGCAAGGGTCGGCTCTGAAAATTTCCAGGCTTGGATGACCTATCGTGGAGTCCGCGTGGTAGAAGATCGCCTGATACAGGTTTGGTATGGGCTTCAATTGCCTATCGAACCCATTTTAAAACGTCCGGTGGTGTTGCTGTTTGATGCCGCAGGCAATCAATTGGTCAAGGAAGAGACCTTTGAATTCAACACCGGAGTACCTGATTGCCAAGCTTCCCCCGAAACGTGCCAGTTCCTTACCAAAGCCGAAGCTGAATTAATCGTGAAAGCTCAATTTCCCGACCTTGAGGTCTACGCCATCACCCCGGTCTGGATCAGGAATTACCCCTCTTCTACCACAACCGGCCCTGCCTTATTACAAGGCTATTACGTTTGGCAAGTGCAATCGCAGATGCCAAACCAACCAGATCACTTCATGGTTTATGAAGTGCACGCAAACACTGGAAAAATGTTGGATCAATACGAAATAGTGGAAGAAGAAGTCGAGATCGACATGCATTGAGTTTGAAACGATCAAACGTCAAAGCCGGAAAAGGTGGGTTTTCCAACAAACTTTCTACTCAGTAGCTAAGGTATTCTCGTCCGTTTCGGGCGGTTTTACCGGAGGTACCGCCACTGGAATAGTAGGATAATCACAAACATCGATGCATCGGCGGGCAATGAGCTCTTCCAAACAAAGCAAAGAGGCCAACGCCACCTGCGAATAGTTTTGCGAAGCATTGCGAAATCGTCCACTTTCGGTTACCCACAGGGTTTGAATCAGTTGCATACCCCCTTCATCGGGATCGATCACCTTGAGCACCCCGGAAACGTTGGCGGCCCCGGCATGATACACGTGCAAGACCAACAAGCGAAACCACAAGTCGTCTTCGCAATAGCTGATCTGATGGCGGTCTAACAACTTTCGGGTTTCAGGAATACAAATGGTGCGCAACAAGCGTGCGGCACCCACGGCTGACTTGTCAAAATCTTTGCGATCGTCTTGGTATTTGTTCACCGTGAGGCCCATTTGGCGCGCTACCCCCCGCATCAGCTGAAACGATCCCAAAGCCCCAACCGGAGATTTTTCTAACCTGCCAGGGCTTTCAATGAGCAATATGGATTGGGCGTACCACGGATCGGTTTGTTCATGAATAAACACCGCAACACCCCGATCGATGGCAGGAAGTGCTTTTTCAAAATTGTAGAAATCGCTTTTGCCCGTAGTGAGGAAGATACGCGCATCGTTGTCCAAACAATAGTACTGCCTCAAGCTATCGCGATAAGCTTCTTTGGTAGCATCGTCTTGTTTCAACCAAGGCTTAGAATCTACCTTTTCCAAAATTTGGCGGGTTTTGGCCACATTGAGAATGCTCAACTCCGGTTCCAGCTGCATAATGGATTTCCAGAACCGAATGGAAGCTAAGGTGTCCCACCCTTCGGCAGTAATTTCTGTATTTGAAATGACCATCTGCTGGGTAGTATAGGTCCATTCTACCCGGTTGAGTTGGGGTAAAATGGGTTCGGTTTGCTGTGCCCATCCCAATTGGGTCACCACACCAAGGAGGGTTGAAACGAAAAGTATTCTCCAATGATCCATTCTTTTCCTACAATTTGGGCCAATAACGCAAAAAAGCCAGGGGCTTTGATCGGCATTGAAGTAAGTTATCCACGAATGCGCGTTCATTTATTAACGGTGCTTTTCTCTCTGCATTTCCTTTCCTATATTGATTTTGCAATTCGCCTATCTACCATCATCTCCTCCAATTGAGTGACATTGCCATCATTGAGCACAACCTCTATGGGTTGTATCGACTCATCGCTTCTTCTCCGGTTACCCGCCTGTTTCACGGGCGTGGTTTCTGCTATTTTCGCAATCCAGATCGTATATGGCCAGAAATGATCTACTTCCCGGAACCCAGCTCGGTAGAGCCAATTCAGCTGTTGGACGAATTGGTAGCCATGGCGCGAGAAGGCCAGTTACCTCCCTGGTGTTTGCCCAGCAACCTCTACACTTCTAAAGCATTTGTTTCCGAATTGCGTAGACGATCTTTCTACGAGGGTTTTTGGACAGGAATGGCCTGGTCTACTCAGCCTACTCAACCGATAGCTATTCCTCATTTGGCTTGCCGTGAAATCGTTGCAGAATCTGATCTAAGCCATTGGCTGGACATTGTAGGACCGCACTTGCTCGGGAAAGACGCCACCGATACCCACCTTTTTCGCTACCTCTTTCACCAAGATGAAACCCAGTTCTTTTTAGGTTACGAAAACGGACGACCGGTGGGAGCTGCCATGCTTTTCCATGAGAATGCGGTAACAGGAATGTATTTTCTGGTTACGCATCCCGACCACCGAAAAAAAGGTGTGGGCCGCCTTATGGTAAATCACTTACAATGGCAGACCTGGGAAAAAAATACGGGAATCATGGTATTGCAAGCGACCAAAGAAGGGCTATCACTGTATGACCGTACAGGATTCCGAAGGGTGGCTCCCATTTCCATGTTCAACTTGTTGCATTCCGATTTACCGGTGCCGGAAAGCACCGAAAATCCTTAACACTTTGGAAGAAATACACTTCGAACTTTCGAAGGAGCTAATTCAAAGAGATGGGCTGTAAAGTAAGAAGTGGGGATTCGTGAAACATCAGCTCAACTACTTCTACTGACATGTAGCGAATCAATGGAAACGTGGCCAAGCCATCCATGATTTTATTTTCAGTTTCGCCTTGCATCACGATCCAAAGCTGGGACCGATCCATCGAAAGGGAATAATTCAAAATGTCCCCTTCGCGCATCATTTGGTTCACCCTTTTCCGTTGTGCTGGAATAAGGTTCAAAAAGTCATCGTTCAACTCGGAAGGGAGTTTCACCTTTACCATATACCTGCGCATCACCTTTGCCATACTGTTGCTGTTCGGTTTTCTAACCCGGTGGTCCTTCCTGGTAGCATCGCCTGTATTATTGCGAATTCCCGTTCGAATAAAACAGCGTAACTCCCCACTCAATTCATTCAAAGTTACCTACTATCTGCCAAAGCAGACCTATCCAAGCTTTTGATATACTTGGGAGGCTGATTGCAAGGCAATGACATTGGATTTAGGAAAGAGGAGCCTTACTTGGCGCGTAAAATTCTCTTGGATATTAAAAAATTGTCAAGCTTCGTAGAGGCAACCATTACCCAATTTTGGTTGATGGGCTATGATCTACCCAAGCTCAAGACTGGTGTTCCTTGCAAACCTGCTCATGAGCAGCACATTCATATTTTTTTAATCGAAGGATAATCGCATGTCGGTACATTTCCGAATTACTGGCTTTTAGTTTTGCCGTGGTCAAGGCTTCTAACCTAACTATTCAACTTCATCGAATGCACGCTTTACAGTTCAACTCTATGCGCCACAAGATGATGATCGCTTTTGCAGTGCTCACCGCTATTATCGTATTCATCACCGCTATCTCGTATTACTACCTTATGCGGGTAGAGCAGGTCACCTCTTTGTTCAACAGGGTCAATCAGTTGGAAAATGCCTCTCTTCAACTTATGAAAATGGATGTGGACTTACTCACCACGGAAAGCCGCAATGAAACCTGGTACTCATCTGATTCACTTCCGGCACTGATCACCCGCAACTCGTATTATCATCGTTTAGCACAACAAGTGAGTGCTTTGTGTCTCCAAGCCAATTCAGCCGGTTGGTATACCGATGCTTCCTTCAAACGGCTTGAATTAGGCTTAAAAAGCTATGACCAACTTTTTCAGGAAATTAAGCAAAAACAACTTTTACGTGGTTTCAAAGACTATGGTGTAGAAGGCATAATGCGAAGCCACGCTCACGCCTTAGAAAGTGCCAGGCAAGGAGGGCTTTCACTTTCAGAAGTGTTGTCGCTGAGGCGGCACGAGAAAGACTATTTTTTGCGCAAGGACGATGCTTATCGACAGCAACTGAACCTACTGAGCGAAAGCTACCAAGAGCAATTGGCCCATAAATACGGTGCATCAGCCGCCAGGTCACCAATTCGCTTGTTGCAAGAATATACCGCTGCCTTTAATCTGATTGTGCTTTTGGAGCAGGAAATTGGCCAGGAATCGGGTACAGGTTTGCGAGGCGAGCTATTGGCTACCAGCAACCGTCTAACCAAAGATTTTGAGACCATTACAGAAGCCAGCCAGCTTTGGGCAGAAGAAAACCTTTTGACACTTAAATTAAATTTTGGCCTTACCGGATTGATGTGTGTGTTGGTGGGATTGCTGTTGAGTTATTTTTTATCCAATCGTTTTGCTCGTCCCCTGCAAAGGTTGTCTCACCAAATGGATAAGTTTCTTTTGGAAATTTCCACCCCCGATGCTGAAGTGAACATGTCGCGCTCTTCACACGAAATTCAAAGCCTTGCCAAAAGCTACTTACGAATGACCCGTCAACTGCGCCAACAGTACAAGGAGATAAAAGAGAAAGGAAAAGTGTTAGAAGCACAAAATGCAGAATTAAAAAAGCTCAACTTCGAAATTGATCAATTTGTGTACAGTGCTGCGCACGATTTTCGTGCTCCCATCACCTCTTTGATCGGTTTGATCAATCTGTTGCGGATGGAATCCCATACAGGACAATTCGACCAGTATTTTGAAATGATGGAGGGAAGCATTAAAAAGGTAGATTTTTTCATTCAAGACATCCTCAATTATTCCAGCAACAAAAGCATGGCACCTGAGATCGAATCGGTAGACCTAAAAGAAATGGTAGCGGCCATTTATGCTACCAACCGATTTTCGATTGAAAGCCAAAACATTGCTTTAACTTACCATATACTAGATAAAGAAAGGCGCTTTTTCTCAGATAAGAAGCGCCTCATGATTGTATTGAACAACCTGCTTTCAAATTCCATCCGGTATTTTGACCCTAACAAACAACATCCCCACATTCACTTGCAAGTGCTAATCAACGAGCAAGAGGTTAGCTTCGAAATAAGTGACAACGGCATTGGCATCCCCGATGGAGATCAACGTAAAATTTTTCAGATGTTTTATCGCGCTTCAGCCCTTTCTACCGGCAGTGGGTTGGGGTTGTTTATCGTTCGCGAAACCATTCGCAAACTGGGTGGAGAGATAACCGTAAGCTCTACCGTAGGAGAAGGCAGCACCTTTCGATTTGTATTGCCCAATCACCAAGAGCACCTGCTAAACGTAGTGGAACCATCCACAGAAATTCAGCTGGCCATTGGAGCATAATGGCTAGTGAATTCGCAAAAGATGGGTACTTTGGAGGAAGTTATGGAAAAGCTACTCACCCCCTACCTCTCCGCCATACATCCCTGCCCCAGCGAAATTTTGGACGAATACGTCAATTCCTGGACGGAGGTGAGCTATCCACGCAAATCCATCATTACCCAAGCGGGACAAGTTCAACGGCACATTTATTTTGTGATTGAAGGAATTCAAAGGTCTTATTTTTTGCATGAGGCAAAAGAGCACGTTATCGCCTTTACCTACCCGCCCTCGTTTACTGGTATTCCAGAATCGTTTTGGTCGCAAACGCCATCGCGGTACTACCTCGAAACCATTACCCCGAGTAGGATGTTGCGCATGTCTTTTGAGCAGCATCAGGATTTTATGGAGCGCTACCGCCCCTTGGAAACCCTCTTCCGAAAAGGGACCGAATATGTATTTTCTGGTTTTGTTCACCGCTATGTAGACCTTATGGCCTTCGATATTGAGTCGAGGTTCAAGCAATTCATGGAGCGAAGCCCTCACCTGCTGCACCAAATTCCACACAAAGACATCGCCTCCTACTTGCGCATAGCTCCTACCAACTTCAGCAAACTATTGGGTAGCGTCTCCATCTAAATCTTGGTCTACACCAAGAATCTGTCGAAGGCTCCTGCAGAACTTTGAATCGCAATTTCAAAGCCATGCGCATTCTAATATTTGCTTGCCTTATGACACTTTTTTCGAGCACTTTCGCTCAATTTCAACCCGACTCGGTACAATACCCCTTCGCCTCCAACTATTTTGAAACGGCACACGGTCGGATGCACTACCTCGACGAAGGAAGCGGACCAGTGATCCTGATGGTACACGGTACCCCTACCTGGTCGTTTCTTTACCGTCATTACGTACGAGAATTATCCAAAACCTATCGCTGCATTGTGCCCGACCATTTGGGCTTCGGTTTATCGGATCATCCGACCAACTTTGCGGGTACTCCTGAAGCACACAGCAATAATTTGGTGGCACTTATCAACCACCTTCAATTGGATTCTTTTCACCTAATTGTACACGATTTTGGAGGTCCCATTGGGCTGGGAGCAGCCCTACAAATGCCCGATAAGGTGAAAAAGATTGTTTTGCACAACACCTGGTTGTGGGAAACGGCCGATGATCCGGAAGCCCAGAAAGCCGACCGTATCATTTCCACCAAACTAGGCCGGTGGCTTTACCTTAAGGCCAACTTTTCGCCCAAAGTTTTACTAAAAAAGGGATTTGTGGATCGCAAAAAACTGGACAAAGCCACCCACCGGCATTACACCAAGGTGTTTCCCAACTCCGACTCGCGGCACCTGGTTTACCAAATGGGTAAAAACCTGGTGGGTGCCTCCAAATGGTACGGTCAACAATGGAAAAAACTAACCTTGTTGGAGCAAAAAGACTGGCTGATTGTTTGGGGTGAGCACGATCCTTTTTTGGGAGCAGCACATTTAAAACGCTGGACCCAACGGCTGCCAGATGCACCGGTACATAGCGTGCCCTCAGGACACTTTGTACAGGAGGAGGCCTGGGAGTTGTCCATCAGCCAAATTACTACCTTCTTCCAATAAAGATGCATTAGAATTAACTGCTTTCGAAGCCCCTGTTTCGTCTCTTTTTTATGATCGAAATGGGGGCATTCCTTTGATAGGTATCCAACCTATAACCATTCTTTCTAATTTGAAATTGACCTCCGTCTAACACGGAATGATCTTAACCTAAAAGGGAGCTTCTTTCCGCTTACTGGCATTCTTTTTTTGGAATTCTATGGCTTGATACCAATATTTGGAAATCCCCTCTATTTACAAAATTAGTTGAGGAACAAACGGGTTGCCCCGGTTAGGATTGTAAATTAGGCCTACCTAATACCCAACATGCCCACCATCTGTAGAAGTACCTTTTTGGTGCTTCTGTATAGCTTTCTTATTGCCCTACTCCCTGACTGTCTTTTCGGTCAGACTCCCTTTTATTATCAATTCGACGAGGAACGCGACAACTTTCCAAGCACCGAGGTTTATGATCTTGAAGAAGATGATCAAGGCAGAATTTGGGTGGCTACCGATCGTGGAGCGATGATTTACAACTCTGACGAGTTCACCGAACCTTTTCTACTGGATTCCTTAATCCGCCAAAATTTCTACCGGATTGAAAAATTAGCCGATCAAAAATTGTTGTTCATTAATTATAACACTGGTTATACCATACTCGAAGGGCAAAACCAATTGTCTACTCCTCGGTGGGTTGAGGAAGCTGAAAACACAAAGAACATCGAGGTGAAGGGCAACCGGTCCTTTATCGATTCTTCTGGAAACGTCTTGATCAATTCTTTTTATCACAGTCGAATTGCCTATTTCTGGGATGCAGAATCCCAAAATTTCACTCAAGTAGACACAAGTTCTTTGCCTGTAAAAGAGCTGAGGGACCTTCCCCGAAAACTCAAAAGTTACGACCTGTTTGGAAAGATGCAATGGCTGGTCTTTAGAAACGATCCTGCCCAGCGGCTACCGCAATCAACACAAACCTATTTGGGCTCCAAGCGTTTTGCCTTTTCTCATTGGGACACTGGGTCCGACTCGACCCAATTAGCATGGGTGGATGACACTGCCTATCACCACCTGCTAACCGTAGCGCATAAAATCAGTCGTGCCTATCTTGATCGGTTCAATTGCTTGTGGTTTTTCGGCACTGATGGCCTTTATTGTTTCGATGAATATCTACACTCCAATCGGCACCAGCATTATTTCCCAGGCACCAACGTAATGGATATGGTGCAGGACCGGGAACACAACTACTGGATCAGTACAAAGGACCAAGGGGTACGCAGAATTCCTCAACTTCACCTCATTTCAGAACGCCACCCGGCTACCAAAGATTTTCTCAACGTGCAAAGCTTAACCGTGTTGGATTCTATTTTGGTAATGCAAAACCTGCGGTCGGGCTTCCTGTTGATTTACCCGTCAGGGCGGTTCCACAAAACTCCTTCCCAAGAAGTGGATTTTGCCACCTGGACCCACTCGTTGGCTACCCACAAGATGGACGCTATGTCCCAGTATGCCTCGAATACCCTTTTAATGGTATTCAATTCCACCATGGACAATTTTAATGATTTAAGAAAAGCCCTGCATCCCAATTACCATGTCACGCTTGGTCATGCTATTCTGGAGGACAGCATTGAAATATATTTTCCAGATCGCAACTTCTTGATCCGCAAAAAAACGGATCAAACATATCACCCTCCTAAATTTACCAATGGTACCGCATTACAAGACCGCATTCTTAATATTGAAAAGCTGGCCAATGGTCGCATTTACCTGGGGGGCTTTAGAGGGTACTATCAATTAACGGTTGGTGCTACTCCGGAGGTCGTCAATTACGCAGATTCGTTCCCTGCTCTCCATACCCGAATTAGCGCTTGCCAAACCATCGACTCAACACGTACATCTGTTTGGTTAGCCAGTTTAGGAGAAGGACTCTTTTTTTTCAACGGAGACACCTTGCAACATTTTTCTGTGCAACACGGATTGAGTAACAACCTTGTACAATGCCTGTTGCTCGAAAATGATTCTACGCTCTGGGCAGGAACAGTAAAGGGCCTCAACCGTATTCGATTTACCTATGACTCCAATACAAATGAGGTAAGCGTGCATACGATCCAGTCGTTTGGTCGAGACGACGGTTTGCCTGCTAACCGCATCAACTCCTTGGCTTTTTGGCAAGGACAACTTTGGGTGGCCACCAAAGCCGGTGCCTACCCAATTCGAAAAGAGCTTTTACAAACACATACCGCTTCGCCTAAAGTCAAGATCATTCGGTTAAGAACTAGCGATGCGTGGACCTTACCGACACCAAACCTGGTATTATCTCCCGATCAGCGTGGCATCGAATTTCAGTACCAAGGCTATTCGCACCACCGCAGCCTGGTAGACAACTTTTACCGCTACCGCCTGCACAAAAAAGACGAAAAAGTGCTGGAGTGGAGCTATACCAACCAAAAGAAGGTACAATTTACCAACCTTACCCAGGGTGATTATTGCTTCACTTTGCAGGCCCAAAACAACCACCGTCAATGGTCGGAAGTGCCGGTTAATTATGCTTTTACGGTAGAACCAAAATTCACCGAAACACTCACTTTCCTGCTGCTCATGGTATTGTCGGGTGGAATTTTGGTGGGCTCCATCATGTACGTTCGCGTGTACATTACCCGCAAGGCGTTTCAGTTCAAGTTGCGCTTGCGGGATTCGGAATTGCGCCTGCTGCGTTCACAGATGAGCCCTCACTTTGTTTTCAACTTGCTGAATAGCCTGCAACAATTCATTTTCAATAATCGTCCTGAAGAGGCCAACCTCTACCTGGCCAAGCTTTCGCGCCTGATGCGCAACAGCATCGACTTTTCTAAAGCCTCGTTCATCTCCCTGGCGGAAGAATTACAATTCCTGGACAACTATTTACAACTTGAAAAATCGAGGTTTGAAGACCAACTTTCCTTTACCGTTGCGATTGATGCTCCTTTGGAAAAAGTTTCCAGCGGCCTGTTGGTGCCTCCCATGTTGGTTCAACCGTTGCTCGAAAATGCCATCAAACACGGTATTACCGGCCTTGACTATGGTGGTCATTTAAGCGTTCATCTTTTTCAGCAAGACCACCATATATGTTTTGAAGTGAGGGACAACGGTTCGGGAATCGATATGTCAGAACAGCTTTTACCCAAAAAAGATCAGCGGCAACATGCGCTGAGTATTCTAAGAGACCGGATCCAATTGCTCAATTCAGAGGGCTACACGCCTAAGGCTTCGCTGTTCATCACCAACCTTGAGGACACGGCAGAAAACCGTTCGGGTACTCTGGTGCGCTTGTTACTCCCACGTCTTACCAACTCCAGTATTAATACCCATCTGAAATCCACCCCCAAACGCCATGCTAACCACATTGATCATCGAAGATGAAAAAAGAAGCAGAGAACTATTACATACCATGCTGTGCGACTATTGCGAAGACGTACTGGTTATGGGAAAAGCCGCAAGCGTATCGGAAGCACTCGATTTGATACGCACCTACAACCCACAATTGGTTTTTTTGGACATTCATCTGAAAGGCCAAATGGGTTTCGAATTACTCGATGCGCTGCCTCAAAGATCGTTCGAAGTCGTTTTTACTACAGCATACGAAGAATATGCCTTGCAGGCCATTAAGTATTCTGGCCTGGATTATTTGATGAAGCCCATCGCCCTGGATGAATTGAGAACCTCTTTGGCAAAAGCCAAGGAAAAGCTCACCAGACGAAGCACCCAGCCTTCGCTTATGGAAGGAGAGGAGGAAGATTCCTCCAAAAGAAATCGTGTATTGGTTCCTACCTTCAAAGGGTTCATTCTATTAGAAACCTCTCGTATCCTTTACCTGGAAGCTGAGGGCTCTTATACCCGTTTCTTTTTTGACGATAACCAAACCATCTTGATATGTGAATCTATCGGCCAATGTGAAAATCGACTCAGTGCAGCTAACTTTATTAGAATTCACCGTTCTCACGTGGTCAACATCGATCATATCCAAGAATATATTCGTGGTCGCGGTGGCTACATTTTGCTAAAAGACGGGAGCCACCTCAACGTTTCAGCAAGAAAAAAAGCGCATTTATTAGAGGCTCTGGGCCGATAATTGAGCTGTCCAAGGTCTTTTATTGCCAAAGCTAAGCCACAAAAAGAATCGGCACTTCCAAAGCTGGTACAAATTGTTTTATTTAGTGGTGCCTCACCGCATTGGCTTGGAAGCTTCATCTTTTCATATTTACCTGGTAGAAGACCACGATCTGGTTCGCAATGGAATCGCTCGAATTATTCGGGAAGATGCTGGTTTTAAAGTAGCCGGCACCGCCAGCACTTACCAGGAAGCCCTCCGTCACATACCCATTTTACAACCGAATCTTGCCTTGCTCGATATTGATTTACCCGATGGCAATGGCATGGAATTGGCAGAAGTACTAAAACGAGAATGTCCGGAGGTAGCTTTTGCTTTTCTTAGCATGCACCAGGAAAAACCATTGGTTGAAAAAGCGATGGCTTTGGGTGCCAAAGGGTATTTTGTAAAAACCGTTGACGAGGTGGAGTTTGCCCAAGGTTTGAAGATGATTGCTGCCGGAAAGCCCTACTTTCAATTGAATGTGGTGGCTCAGTTGTTCGAAAACCGAAACATTGGCCTATCCGCAGGAAGCGAAAAACACCGCCTGGAAATACTCAGCGAACGGGAAAAGGAGGTATTGGCAGCCATTGGCAAGGGACTTACTTCAAAAGAGATTGCACAAGCCTTGTTTCTTTCAGAACGCACCGTAGAAACCCACCGAAAAAACATTCACGCCAAGTTAGAAGTAAAAAACCTGGCTGGACTGATTCGCTTCGCTATCAAAAGTGGCCTGGTGCGATAAAACAAGCATCTTTGACGGCTTCGATCGAACGAAGTACCCAAAAATACGTAGCAAAATCCCCAAGGGTGGGCACAGCAGTAGGTAATAAAATGTGGAGCCTTGTACCAGTAGTCTAACGGTACCAAAACCTTTACCATACCATGAAGTATCTACGTTTACTTTTTTGCTTTTTCCTGATGGCAAGTACATCCTTTACTAAGGCGGATGCTTTGCTTGATTCAACTGACTTCCTGCTCAATGCTAATGATCTGGAGCCAATTGCAAAAGTAGACCAGCTCAATTCTTTCGCCTTTTATTGTTTTGGTAAAGATTACGAAGCGGGTGAAAGGTGCGCCCTCTTAACTGATTCACTGGCCCAAACACTCGATTATACTTTAGGAATGGCGGAGGCCATCCGGCTGCAAAGTTTGTTTGCCAACCACCGGGGGGCTACCACTCAGGCATTGGATTTAGCGCTAAAAGCCTATCGGCTTTTTGAAAACAGTACTGATAGCAATGGCCTGGCCAAATGTTGTATCCAGCTGGGCCGGGTATACCGCTCTAAAGGTTTTTGGGATGAATCTCTTCGGTACAACAAAGAGGCCTTTGAGATCAGTCAAATCCTTGGGGAGGTCAAAACTCAGGCCACTGCGCTGCTCAACATTGGTGTGGTATACGACATTCAAACCAAAGACAGTTTGGCACTTTTTTACTACAACAAAGCCTTGGCCAGTTTTCATGAAATAAAAGAGGCCCTTTCCATTGCCAATTGCAATACCAACATCGGCCACGTTTTTGCACGGCAGAAAAATCCAGATTGCAAAAAATACTACCAGAATGCCCTTGCTGCCTACCGGGAAGCCGGCATGGCTTGCCGTGCCTCCTACCCTATCTCTGGCCTCGCCGGATACCACTACCGATTGGCCGATTACGACTCGGCGATCTATTATTCAGAGCGGATGGAGGCACTTGGATTAGAATGCAACAACGCACAGATACTGGCTGATGCTTACCTCAACCTGGGGATTAACCACGAACGCAGTGATCACAGCCGTGAGGCCGAAATGAACTACCGCAAAAGCCTCGAAATTGCACTTGAAAATGAAATGGTGAATGATTTGCGCGAAGCCAATCAAGCACTCTATTATTACTACGACAACCTGGGACATGCCGATTCGGCTCTGCGCTACATGGAAGCTTACCTGGTGTATCGCGATTCTATTTTCGATGCGCAAACCACCAAAAAAATGGCGCGAATGGAATCGGATTTTCAATATGAATTTGAGAAGCAAGACCTGGAATACCGCCAACAACAAGAAAGAGAATTGTTGGAGGCGACCATTGCCCGGCAACAACTGTTGACCATCGGAGTGATCCTCATATTGGTGTTGCTTTCTATTGCAGGCATTAGCTATTACCGATTAACTCGCTCTCGGCAAAAGAACCTGTTGCAAGCTGCAGTAATTGAAGAGAAAGAACGGGGGTTAGAAGCCGTTTTCATAGCTACAGAAGAGGAGCGCAAACGCATTGCCAAAGACTTGCACGACGGCATTGGTCAACAATTGTCGGCCTTGAAAATGGGATTCCGAAAATGGATCAAAAGCATCGATCAAACGGCAGCTACTGAGGCCCAACGCCTCGAAAGTCTCATGGATAGTACTGCAGCGGATACCCGCACCATTTCGCACCAAATGATGCCGCGCACACTGACCGAACTCGGCCTGATTGCCGCCATGGAAGAAACCCTGAATAACAGCCTTGGCCCTACAGCAATTCGTTTTGAATTTGAGCACTTCAATTTAAAAGAGCGCTACGAAGAGCGAATAGAGATTGCGCTGTATCGCATTTTTCAGGAGTTGATTACCAATGTTTTGCGCCATTCAGAAGCTACCTTCACCAGTGTACAACTCTTTCAAAATGAAAACGACCTGATTCTCTTGTTAGAGGATAATGGACGGGGATTAACCAACCAACCATCTGACGGTATCGGCCTGTTGAATATCCGTAACCGCTTATCGGGCTTAAAAGGGAAATTCAATCTGGAACCCAGCCCTGATGTGGGCACCACCGCCACGGTATCTATTCGAATTTAAATGGGCTTAGCCGCCTACCTCTGATTTAAAAACAAAGGAGTCAAAAGAGGCTTCATAGAAAATTTCTGCCTCCGTTACGATGGCACTCCCTCGGCTTTCCTGCCCTTGTTTCGGTAATTTGATCATCATTCCGGTTAGGTCGTAATCGAATTCTCCACTCATTCCTTTGGTATTGATGATGAGGGTAAAATCCTGATAACCCTTTTGTTGAAAAACCATTTTATACTGACCTTCTGATCGAAAGAGGTAGCGGAAAACACCTTTTGAATTTGGCTCTATAGACGCCAGTGTATCGTTTTTAGAAAGTACCAGCACTTTGGCATCCGGCAGAGTACGGTACGAGGTGTTCATCACCAGACCTTCCACCAACAATCGGCTGTTGTCTGACTGGGCGGCAAGATTTCCAAAGCATAGAAAGGAAACGATCGCAACAAGGAATAATCTCATAAAAAAGCAATTGAGCGGCCAAGATACAACCTTTCCCCAGTAGTTCATTAAGTGACTTCAGATACTGCTCGCATGGCCATTCCGCTCATAAAAAAAGCCGCCCCGTAAGGGCAGCTTTTGATTAAATGTTAGTTGGCAATGCCTGACGATCAGTCGACGGAAAGCAATTCTACTTCGAAAATCAAGGTTGCATAGGGAGGAATAGTCCCTCCGGTTCCACGTTCGCCATAAGCTAAAGCAAATGGGATATAAAGTTTGTATTTCGAACCTACCGACATGAGTTGCAGTGCTTCGGTCCATCCCGGAATTACCCGGTTGACGGCAAATGATGCCGGTTGACCGCGGTTCACCGAACTGTCGAACACAGTTCCATCGAGCAACATGCCATGGTAATGGGTAGTTACATTCGAAGAAGCGGTAGGCACAGCACCCTCTCCTTTTTGGAGAATTTCGTATTGCAAGCCTGACGGAGTAGTGATCACGCCTTCCCGCTGGCCATTTTCTTCCAAGAACGATTTTTCCTTGTCAATGGCGCGTTGCTTCATCTTCTCTTGGTTCGCTTTTACGTAAGCATTGATATTGGCCTGCGCATCAGCGGGAGTAATCTGGGTTGAATCACCGTGCATGGCATCTTTCAAACCAGCAAAAAAAGCATTGAGCTCAATAGAATCCAGCCCTTGTTGCTTTAAGTTGGTAGCGATACTCACTCCAAGGCTGTAGCCAGCTTTCTGGTGTTCTTGGTTTAGATCAAGCGTCATTTCAGTTTCGGCTTTTTTCCCTTTTTTCTTTTTTTTCTTTTTCTGTGCTACGGCAGGGTTCAGCACCAATAGGGCCAGACCAAGTGTAAGCACTAATGCAGGTATTTTCATGATTTGGGTTTTTACTCGACAATGGCCAACAACTCCACATCAAAAATGAGGGTTGCATAAGGTCCAATGTTCCGCCCATTTCCACGCTCACCGTAGGCGATGTTGTAGGGAATGTAGAATTGGTATTTTGAACCGACTGACATCAATTGCAAACCTTCGGTCCAACCTGGAATTACTTGATTCAGAGCGAATTCAGCGGGCTCACCGCGCTCCACGGAACTATCGAACACAGCACCATCAATGGTTTTTCCTGTGTAGTGTACTTTTACTTTAGTAGTAGGCCCTGGTTTCTCACCGCTGCCTTCGGAAACTACTTTGTATTGAAGACCAGATTCGGTGGAAACAACGCCTTCTTTGGAGGCATTTTCGTCTAAATACGCTTGGTTTTCGGCTTTGGCCGCTCCATTTTCCGATTCGAATTTGGCTTGTTGGCGGGCCATCATGTAGGCGCGTACAAATTCATTAGCTTCCTGATCGTTCATCAGGGGCTTTGCGTTAGAATCCCCATCAATTACCGCACGCATACCTGCAGTAATCAGATCAACGTTAAGGGATTCAATTTCGCTTTTGGATACACCTGAAGCCACCGAAATACCGATAGCATAGTTGATGCTGTCGATTTCGGAACTTAGCGTAACCGGCTTGTTAGCGGAATTATCTTTGGGTGGCTGACAAGCCTGAAATGCGATGGCCGATGCAATGGTCAGCCCGAAAAAGATGCGTGTTGGTTTCATAATTAGGTATAAAGGAGGCCGAAAATACGGTTTATTTCCGAGTGTTTTAGGGCTTATTTGAGGTTCCGTTCTTTTTTGATGCGTTCATAGGCCTCTTGCACTTTTTGAAATTTTTCTTTGGCTGCTTTTTGAAACTCTTCGCCGAGGTTGGCCACCTTGTCGGGATGGTGTTTCACCGCCATTTTACGATAGGCTTTTTTCACCTCATCGTCGGTGGCATTGGGAGAGACTTCCAGCACCGTGTAGGCACTTTCTGTAGACTCGTAGAACATGGCCCGGATAGAATCAAAGTCGCGGCTGGAAATGCCCAGGTAGTTGGCAATGGTTTCTATAACGGTAACTTCTTGCCTGTCTACATTACCGTCTGCTTGGGCAATCCCAAAAAGGTAGTGCAACAGCTGCAGGCGCAAGGCGTGGTTCATGTTTTGCCGGATTTGCCTGCATACCTCAGCAAGAGGAATGCTGCCTTTCAGCAACCTGCGCAACAGGGGCATCATTTCGGTGGTAGCTTGTTCCCCAAATTGCTGGTTGAAAAAATCGCGCACGTAGATCAATTCAGACTTCATCACCTTCCCGTCGGCCTGCATTACTGCGGCACTGAGGGTGAGTAAACTCAAGGCAAAATCGCCAGCTCCGGTTTGCTGCCGTGGTCTACCCGAACGCGGACTGCTATAGGGCCGCGATTCCTCTTCGGCGACATAATCATCGGAACTGTGATCGACCAAGGCTCCGAGGCTCAAACCGATGATCGCTCCAATCGGTCCTCCGATGGTCCATCCTAAACCAGCACCAATCCATTTTCCAAACTTCATGTTGTTATCAATATAAAATCAAGTAAACCCAATATTCAGGCTTCAACTGCACAAAACTACAAAACCCAACCCATCAGCCGTCGAAGGGGTTCTTTCCATTTTCATGGAATAGTTTTTGCGCTATGATTTCGGAATATTTGGCTAATTTCCACCCCAAAATACTACTTCCGCCCTTCTTTTATGCCATCTCCCTATCCATTCAAGGTCCCTTCCATCCCTTCTGCCGGAGTGTATTATTTTGAAACTCAGGATAAAGTATTGTATGAGGTGCGCTTTGGTAGAAAGCGTGGAAACCTCCTGGCAGCAACCATTGTTTTTGGCGTTTTGAATGAGGAATACGACGGTGAAGAATACGTGATGACACAGCGTTTTGATGTATTTCGAGTGATGGCAACGCTTCAGGCGATTGTAATGGATTTCCGGGATAAAAACCCCAATGTGCGGTCGTTTGAATTTACCGGAGAGCCTCGGGCCGGAGAAGCCCTGAACCAACCTACCAAGCGGATACGTGTATTCAAACGGTTTGCCCGACAGACCTTTCGGGAAGGATGGCGAATTGAAACCATGGGTAATAAAGTGATTATTGCAAAGGAATAATTCCTCAAAGCCTTTTTACACTAATTTCAGCTATCGAGAGTTTGATGCTTTAAGATTCATTCCGGATCAGCAATTGTGTTTATGACAGCAAGGAGCTTATTTTTTTTGGTGATTATCCTACTCTTGAGTCCGTTTTACGCCAAAGCTCAGGAAGCACCTTCCCAGGAAGCGCTAAACGCGCTGCTGAACGATGGCATTGAACTTTATCAACTGGAATTGGCCAGCACCTACGCCAGTAGCTTTTTGGACGGCCAACTCAGCACGGAAGATCTTGCCGGATTTTTCTCTTACAAAAATGCCGATACCATTCGTACCCTTTTTTATGAAAAAAACGGAAAAGTTCGGTACGAATTTGCCTTTGGCTTGCCCGTTAAACCCAGTTTTGCCTATCTCCGAGGTGACGTTCGCAAAATGGATTCCCGCGAAAATTTGCTGCTGAAACTTCGAAAAACCATTCTAAAAAAAGTAAAGAAAGAAGAAGACTATTTTGGCAGTCCTCAATTATCGGGTTTCAATCTCAATTTTTTGGAACGCGCCCCTGGTTGGGTGGCTTACCTCACTCCTTTTGAAGGTGAAAAGGGCAAAGTTCCACTGGGAAGCGATTTTATCCTGCGCTTTTCGGAAAAAGGAAAGTTGCTCTCTTATGAAAAGCTACACCAAAACCTGATAACCATTCAGGCTGGCAATGCAGCAGAATCGGACCCCAACACCAACTATGCCTCTATGCATTTGCATTCCCAAGCTTCCAGTGCTTTTATTACGCCCACCGATATATGTCAGTTGTTGCTCTACAAAGACCAAGTAACCTGGGTGGAGCATTATGTCGTCTCACAAAATTTTGTGTGTTTGTTTCGTCTCGATACTTTAGAACTGATTCTGATGACCCCTGAAGAATTTCAGCAGTTGCAGGAAGATTAGGCCTGACTTCTGAACCTTCAGACTGTATTCAGCCAACCCTTAGCCGGTCACAAAAAAATCAGTCACCTCAGTTGCTCATGTGGGCATGATTGAGCAAAGAGGTGACTGAGTAGCTTTAGCGTGAGCTTATCCTAAGAATGCTTCTAAAGCTTGGTTAGATGGGTTTTAGTTGTCGCGTTTTTCGAATTTTTCGCGATCGCGGATCATGATACGGCGTACCCCCAGAATTATCAACAGTAGGAAGGCGATCGAAAAGCCGGCACCATAAATGAAAATTATTGCGTACTCCATGGCTTAGGATTTAAGCTTTACAGCAGTGCCATACATGAGAATTTCCGCACATCCTTGCATGATCATAGCAGTGGTGATGCGAACGTTTACCACTGCATCAGCACCGAGCAATTGGGCGTCTTGTTGAAGTCGTTCCATGGCTTGTTCCCGGGCGTGGGCTTGTAGTTTGGTGTATTCTTCAATCTCACCTCCTACAATGTTTTTTAATCCCGCGAAAAAATCACGGCCAATGTTGCGGGCGCGTACAGTGCTGCCACGGGCAACACCCAGTATACTCTCAATTTCTTTTCCGGGAACAGTTTCTGTGGTTGTGATAATCATAGTTGCAGTGGGTTGATATGTTTTAGAATTATGCTAACTAAATTAGCAATTTTTAGCATAACTGCAAAAAGAATATCACAAATCGTCCGACCCGATCAAAGATTCTTCGGTATGATCCCGCGCTTTGCTCAACAAATCCTGCAGGGCATCTCTTTCGTAATACTTCACTACGTAGGTATTGGTCCACAGGTCGTGCCAACCGCGAGGACCTAAACAGGAGATGAATTCAAAGGGAACTATTCGGATGAGCGACCGGCCGGCAATTTGTGCCCAACTGGGCGCTTTGGCATATTCGTTGATTACCACGGCTTGGGTCACCATTTTTCCTATTGTGCGCTGAAAGAAAACCTCTTGTAAGAAATAGTAGAGGAAAAAAATAGCAATAGATATAGCTATATCAAGGCCTCTAAACCAGGATATGTAATCCATACCCAAATAGTCAACTATTTTGGTTAGCAGGAAAAAGCCAAAAACCCGTTGGATGAGTACAATCAACACGTAGTCTAAAACAAAGTGGCCAAAGCGGGTCCAACCAGTCACGGTTTCCACGGGACGCGACAAGGTGTTGTCATCTATAATGATATCGGATACTTTCACTAAAATGGGGTCTTAAGGTTAGCTAGAAAAGCGAAAGTGAAGATAGATCCACCCATGGAAACCAGTGATCTAAAAACGGAAAAAGTTTTTAGCTACCAACTACCCCCGGCACCACCTCCGCCAAAACCACCTCCATCAAAACCTCCGCTACCTGACCGGAAATCATCCCAGGAATAGTTGCTATTAGAAGAATTTATCAGCAGGCTGTAGGCCATCCAATAGGTAACGTTATTTTCAACAGCATACCTTCTCGCCCGGTATAAGAACACCAGAAATGGAAGAAGGAAAATTCCGGCGAAAATTAAAAGGGGGATCCAATTGTAGAAACTTTGACGTTCTCCTTTCGCAACCTCGTAATCTTGAACAGCATATTCTTCCATTACCAGCGATTGCAGCACATCTACCGCACGCTGTAGCCCAACATAGAATTTTTTATTCTTGAATGCAGGAATCATTTCCTTTTGAACAATGAGCTTAGCCACCGCATTGGGAATCAGAGTTTCCAGCCCAGCCCCTACTGCAATAAAGGTTTTACGCTGCCCTCTCTTCCCCTTAGGCTTTACCAGCACCACAATGCCGTTGTCCTCACCTTTCTTGCCAACTCCCCATTTTTTGCCCAATTCCTTGGCGAATTGTCCGGCATTGTATCCAGCAAGGTCGTCCACAATCACGATCACAATTTCAGTGGAGGTATTGCGCTCAAATACAACCAACTGCTGTTCGAGTTCGACCCGATCTTCTTCGGAAAGGAGCCCCATATAATCGACCACTCCTCTTGCTAATTGGGGCGATTCGGGTAGGTCTCCAGCAAACACCCGTGGCAGCACAGCAAGCACCATCAAAAGGATGAATGCAATTTTAAAGGTTGTGATAGGTGTACCGTATTGGGAAAACATCAAGGTGCTTAACTGTTGAAAATTTTCAGCTTCCACCGGCCCCACCCCTGCCGAAACTGCCACCGCCACAAAAAGCGGAAGAACTATGAGAAGAATTGTTTCCGGGGCTAAAACTACTACACGACCACGAACTCCCCCACTCGATTTGAGCGGTGTTTGTTAAAAAGACCTTGTTGAGCCAGGTCCCGACAAATTTGGCAAAGAAGTAATCGCATGGTTTGCCTGCAAGAACCTCCAATAACTGAGCTCCACTGATAATTTCTAAGGCTTGCACGCAATTATTTAGCAGTGGCGGTGCTTGTTTGGCCAACAGATGGAAGCAAGCCTTCCCAGACCGAATCAAACCAGGTTTAGATGATGCCCCGCTTTGAACCAACAGCAAGGCAGGTGCCAAAAGCGGCCCTAACCACAAGAGTCGTAAGAAAGGTAGAGCAATCACCCGAAAGAAATATCGTCTGGCAATTCATTAGCATCGTTTGCCTGGCGAGGAAAATGTTGGCTCAATTGTTTGCCCGCCTCTTCTATGCCCCACACCAAGGCCTCCAAAAACCTTCCGGCTTTGAAATGTACTTTCATGGTGTCGCGAATGTCGTCCCAGAAATACTTAGGCACCACCGCATTGATACCGGCATCCCCCAAAATGGCAAACTTGTGGTCCTTGTAGGCCAGGTAGAAAAGCACCCCGTTTCGGCGTTCGGTTTCGTGCATTTGCAACTTTTCGAAAAGAAAAGCAGCACGGTCCAACACCATGGCCTTGCAACGGTCTTCGAGGTGCAGACGAATTTCGCCGGAGGTTTGACTTTCGGCACGGGCCACCGCTGCTCGTAGGGCTTCCTGCTCCTGCTTATCAAACAAGTTAAAAATGTCGTCGGTCATAATTCAAAATCAGGTTACCCCTTGTAGTTACGCACCGCTTCATGGTATTGTTTACGCCTTAGCGCTAAATAATGAGCGAGCGCCTGCGCAACGCTGCTAAACATTTCGGCTTCTCGATTCATACCCACATTGGCCGTACTTCCTCAATAACCGTTAGTGCCGGGTTCATATCATTAAGCAGTAGAGTTCCTTTGCTCAGATTGATTAACCGGTGGAGAAAATGGCATTTGCAATCAGTTTAGCAGCGTACAGTTAATAAAAAAGCCTCCCGAAGGAGGCTTTTTGTCATTAGTCAATCAGTTCGAGACTGCGTTGTATGAATTGCGTTAGCTCCTCTCCTTTCAGCATGTTTTGCGAAAGTAGTGCCAGGTCAGTAGCCTGTTTGGCGAGGGCATTTTTCTTACCGGCATCGTCTTCAGTCAAAATTCGACTGATGAGAGGGTGGTTGCTATTTACCACCAGGTTGTAGCTGTCGGGCAGGTTTCCGCCGAAGCCTCCACCTCCGCCTATCTGGTTCATTTCCTTCATCCTCCGCATGAACTCAGGCTGGGTAATGGTAACCGGTTGGGCTTTTTCGTGAAGACTCTCAAACACTACCGTGAAGTTTTCTTTGGTAACCAAGCCTTCTAAAATCGGTTTCAGCTCCTCTTTTTGTTCGTCACTGAGGTTCGACTCTGGCACGTCATCCTTCTGGATGAGTTTGTCAATCGTGTCAGCATCTACACGGGCAAATGTGAGGTTGGTGTTGTCTTGCTCCAACTTGCCTACAATGTGGCTGGAAAGCTGAGTGTCCATTACCAACACATCGTAGCCTCGGTCTTTGGCGGCTTGCACAAAACCGTGTTGCTCTTCAGCGTCAGCGGTGTAGAGCACCACCAGTTTGTCATTTTTGTCGGTTTGCGCTTCTTTGATCTGTTCCAGGTATTCCTCTTTGGTGAAACATTTGCCATCGGTATTCTTCAGCAGGGCGAAGCCTTTCACCCGGTCGTAGAATTTGTCGTCGGTTAGCATTCCATACTCCAGGAAGATGCGGATATCGTCCCACTTTTGCTCAAAGTCTTCGCGATCGCCTTTGAACATCTCTTGCAACTTATCGGCAACTTTTTTGCTGATGTGGTTGCTGATTTTTTTCACGTTGCCATCCGACTGCAGGTAGGAACGGGAAACGTTCAGGGGAATATCCGGACTATCGATCACCCCGTGGAGCAGGGTGAGAAAATCGGGCACAATGCCCTCTACAGAATCAGTAACAAACACTTGGTTCGAATACAACTGAATCTTATTTTTCTGTAACTCAAACTTGCCTTTGAGACGTGGGAAATAGAGAATCCCGGTCAGGTTGAATGGGTAATCCACATTGAGGTGGATGTTGAACATCGGGTCCTCAAAAGTCATAGGGTATAGCTCCCGATAGAATCCCTTGTAATCTTCATCCGTTAAATCCGAAGGCTTTTTGGTCCAGGCCGGTTTCGGATTGTTGATGATGTTGGGTACCTCCTCGGTCACCTCTTTGGCATCGTCTCCTTCACCCTCAGTGTGGGTTTCCTGGCGGGTACCAAACTGAATTTCAATGGGAAGAAACTTGCAGTATTTGTCGAGGATGCCTTTAATACGAGACTCTTCTAAGAATTCTTTGCTGTCTTCCGAAATGTGCATCACAATGTCCGTGCCCCGCACTTTCCGATCGGTGGGCTCCATGTCGTATTCCGGGCTACCGGTACACGTCCACTTGATGGCTTTGCTTCCTGGTCCCTTTTTATGGGATTTAGAAATCACATCCACTTTGTCTGAAACCATAAAACTGGAATAGAATCCCAAACCAAAGTGCCCAATAATACCTGCTTCTTCTGCTTTGCCTTCGTATTTCTTCAGAAAGTCTTCTGCTCCTGAAAAGGCTACTTCGTTAAGGTATTTTTCCACTTCCGCTTCCGTCATGCCGATACCGCTATCGCTCACGGTAATGGTTCCAGCGTCTTTGTCAACAGCTACACGCACCGTGAGGTCGCCGATTTCGCCTTTAAAATCACCGACGGCAGAAAGTGTTTTGAGTTTCTGAGATGCGTCTACTGCGTTGGAAACGATTTCCCGCAGGAAAATTTCGTGGTCAGAGTACAGGAATTTTTTGATGATCGGAAATATATTGTCCGCCTGTACATTGATCTTTCCAGTTGCCATAATGATGGTCTGAGTTTATGTATTGTGGATGGTTTATTCTTTATCGGCTCGCCAAATGTCAAAGTTTGTGCCACCCGAAATCGTCTGCCACATTGTCGGAAAAACGACAAAAGACACGATTTAATTACCGGCCCACGACTTGTAAAAGTTCCATTTTGTCAGTAT
>CALCCE010000253.1 GCA_937899835.1 uncultured Flavobacteriales bacterium
TGTCCCATTTTTACAATTTTTGGCTTGAGGCACATTGCATCTTTGTTTTGCAATTGTGCAGCGAAAATAAACCGACTAAAAATGACACATCTAAATCCTGTTTGCTGGTTTGATATCCATGTTTCGAATTTGGAAAATGCCAAAACGTTTTACGAAACGGTCTTGGACCTACAACTTATTTACCTGCCACCGGAATGGGGCAAGCAAGCTACTTTTCCATTTCAAGAACAGGGGCCAAACGCGACTGGTGCATTGGTAGAAACGGAAAACAGTCAATCCAAGGGCAACAATACCGTTATCTATTTTGCTTCAGACGATTGCATTACGGAGCAATCAAAAGTTGCAGCCGCCGGAGGCAAAATCATTCGACCTAAAATGCCCATTGGTGAATTTGGATTTGTTGCTTTATTCGAAGATATAGATGGCAATACCGTTGGCCTGCATTCGCGAAAGTAAAATTGAATGTAGCCCATAAAAAGCAGGTGATCGCATGCGGCTTCAGAAACCGAGCTGCATGCGATCACCTGTGCTTTGATTATAATTTAATGTTGAACAACCAATGATTGGTGTACGACATCGGCTGCATGCTCAATCCGAACGGTGTAGTATCCGTTTGCCAGAGTACTCACATCAATCTGGGTATTTTTTTGCTCCGCCCGTTGTCGTAGAACGGTTCTTCCCTTGGCATCTACTATGACAATGGTTGCCGGCTGATCAGCGATTTCCAACGTGATCAATAGCCAATCATTGGCTGGGTTGGGATGCATTTGAATCATGTTTTCAAGGCCAGTTTCAGTAGCATCATTCACCGCTAAACGGGGAACAAAACACAGATCATTGATAACCGGAGTGAGGTTGGTATTCGTTGAAACCGGATTGCGCTGTTGGGTAATGATATCGGTTAGCACTCCACCCGTATCTTGGGTAAAAATACCCGGAACGGGGGTAAAGCTAAATGGTGATCCGCAGCAGGACAATCCGCCACCATCCAACTTGGTGACAGCTACACTGCGTTGGGGCGAAGCTCCACTACCCGGGCGCAAAGCGGTAAAAGCAAATTCATTACTGGTTAAGAGAGTGCCCCGCATGGGCCGAATTTCCGGATCGGCAGTGCCGAGTTGTTGTGCAGCAATAACCTGTGCGCTACCATTGAACAACACCACGCCAATGTTGGCGTCTGTACCGTTGGGCACCTCCCCGAAAAGGACAAATCGCGGAGCTCTTGGCACCAATCCAGCCGCCGTAAAACCGGTCCAGGTGAGCACATTTGTCAGGTTACCTGCTCCATTTATCCGCAGCAACTCTTGTCGTGTGGAAATGAGAAAACCGCTGTTGGTTTCTATCAAACCAGTAGTGATGTTGGCACTCGCATCACCAAACGTACGCGTGGTAATCAAACCACCGGCAAGGGTAAAAATACCAGCATAAACGTCACGACTACCGGCACCAAAGCTTTCGGTAAAACCAGCAACTACCAATACGCCATTGGCGGTTTCAATCACGTGGGTAGCATCTTCGTTGCCTTCTCCACCCAGCAATTTCGCCCACTCCAAGCCTCCGGAAGGTTTCAACTTCACGATATACATATCGGTAGTGGCACTAAACCGCTTGCGGGCAGAACCGCAAAGCACGAACCCACTATCGCTGGTTTGAATAATGGTTTTCAACCTTTCATCTTCCAGGTTGGGATCGTCTTCCCAGGGCAAGGTATTGATCACATTTCCTGAAAAAGGTTCTATTTCGGTCAGAATTCCATTTTGACTCATCAACATAAAATTGCCATTGAACACCTCAATAATGTCGGTCTGAATGGTGGCTTGTGGCGTATTGTAATTCCGACTCCACCAGGACGAGCCGACTCCGTCCAGGCGGTGCACATTGCCTTCGTCGGTCAGCACCAGCGAAGTGGTGCCGGATGCCGGAGCATAAGCCACTGGCGTTTCGGTGGCGTTGAGGTCAACTCCTACACAAAAGGGCTGTGCCTGGAGGGTGAAAGAAAAGAGGAAAAAAAGAAAGAGGAAGCTGTTGTTCTTAAACTTCATGGTTAGTGTATTTGATGGTGAGAAAAAGAGGGACAGGCTGGCGCGGTGAACAGTGCACTCAACCTGTTCTAAGGGATCATTGTATGATCAGCTTGTAAGTTTGGCCGCCTTCTTTGTGAGTAAGTTGCAAGGTGTAATAGCCAGCAGCAATGCCGCTAAGATCGAGCGTTTGCCGTGGCCCTGTGAGCGGGGCACGCAATACCGTTTTGCCCATTGGATCGATGAGCGTTACCATTGAGTTGTTGTCCCAATTGTCAATTTGCAAATGCAGTTGTTGCTGGGTAGGATTGGGATAAAACCGCAGGGCAGCTGGTTCCAATACATCTTCCGAGGTTGCCACTGCTAACCGAGGTTGCGAACAAACGTCCACTCCTCCGGCAAAGGCATTGCTTCGTAGCGTATTGATGGGCGATACCGTGAGAGTACCCGGAGTATTGGGAACATCGGGAATTGCCGCAATTCCTACCTCGTCCAACGAAACCGTGTGGGGAGAAGCGCAACACGATTGACCTTGGGCGTCTAAACGGGTAATCACTGAAGACCTCAAGGCAAGGGGATCGGCTACTAAGAATTTGCTGGCACCCAACACGATACTACCACTGGACAATTGCGTCACCCGCACATTGATGCGCTCCGCATCGGAACCTCCATACCGACTGGAATTGGTGACCATGCCCTGGTTATCCACCCGAGCCAACACCATGTCTACATTGGTGGGAATGGGATAAGAAGTGGTGGTGTTGTCGCCAGCAATAAAAATAGTACCGTTGGCCGTGCGCAACATATCTTGCGCCTGAATGCCCACCAAAGCCCTGGCTTCTACCGGATCCCCTGCCTGATCGATCAAAAAAACATGATTCTTGCCCAAAATCAGCAGTTTGTTGGGCAGTGCCACCAGGTCGCGACCTTGGTCGGAGTCATCGGAAAATTGGTAGTAATTGGCAAAATCGAGGTCACCATTGCTGAGTAGTGAGGCTACAAAAATGCGCCTTGAATTGGAGGTATTGCCCCGGGTGCCCACAGCGACAATTTTATT
>CALCCE010000254.1 GCA_937899835.1 uncultured Flavobacteriales bacterium
CCATTTCCCAACTAAAATCAACCGTAGCACTGCTGATCGTGGAAATGGTGATGTCGTCCTCATCCTGTGGGAGCAGCAGGTCAAAATCGTCTACAGTAGATTCTATGGTGATTTCCAATTCAAAATTGTTGTCCGAAACCGTCATGCTAAAGTTGTCAAAGGCAATCACTTGCCAGAGGTAATCTTCAGATGTGCCGATCATTTGTCCGGCCACTTGCAACCAGTGACTCAGCGAGTCTTCACCGATAGAGTAGGTAGTGTCGGTGCCCAGGCTATCCATGCGAATGGGGTTGGCAAAGGCTACATCATTGATGTTGGTAAGTGCCCAAATGTAGCCGTTGGCTCCTGCGGCTGCCTCCCAGGTAAAATCTACCGGGGCATTGTTGGTAGTAGAAACATCAATGTCATCTTCGTCTTGTGGCAACAGCAAATCGAAAGTACTTACCGTAGATAGCAATTCAATCGACAGCGTAAAAGTGTCGATACTGGGAATCGAATCACTGTTATCAGAAGCATAGGCCAGCCACTGGTAGTTGGCAGTGGTGCCTCCCAACTGTCCATTGTTGACACATAGCGTATAAAGTTGTTGTTGGGTAAGGGTGTAAGTGGTGTCGCTACCACCGTTGTCGCTCACTGTGCTCAGCAGTGGTGTGTTGAAGTTGCCTTCAGGGTAGAGCGCGAAACTATAAGTAAGAGCGTTGTCGGAAGTCTCCCAAATAAAGGTTTCGTTGCTCGTGCTTTGTGCGATGCTTACCGTTTGCCCGTCCGTAGGAGAAACCAACTGAAAGCTACCCAGTGAAGAAACGGTGAAACTGTCCAATGGACTGAAGACAGAGGCAGCATAGTTGTTGTCAATACTCTGAATTTGCCAGTAATAAGTACCAGACGACAAACCGCTGTAGGTAGCCGAAGTGCGTTGCCCTTGGTTGCCTTTGGCCGTAATGGTTCTTTCTCCGGTTGGCAAAGAATTAGGAGACACAACGAAGGTGGTAGAACCCGCTTTTTGTAGCCGCAGGTTATAGGTCAAACCTGCCGGCAGCGTTTCATTGTCAGTGCCTTGGTTCCAGCTAAGGGTAACCGAACTGCCCGCCACAGTAGCACTGGTGACGCTGGGAAATCCAGGGAGCGTATTGGCAGCCGAGCTGTCGTTTCGAAACAGTTTGAGCGATACCGGATCGATGGAAACATCGTCATATCCAGCGTAGGCAAAGTCAAGGTCGTTGTCGTTGTCAAAATCGTGAAGGGCAAGGGTGCTGTTACCACCAAACAGGGGAATGCCTGAACCGGCCATTTCTACAAAAGTGCCGCTATTGTTGAGATATGCTTTGGTCACGTAGTTAAAATCGTCATCGGCCCCGCCGATGATCAAATCAGGGTCGCCATCGCTATCCAAATCGCCCCAAACTACCGGATTTTTTGAAAATCCGGAGTTGATGGAATCCAGGTTTTGGTTCAGGACCAACGTGCCCGAGTCGTTGCGGTAGATGATGAACCGGTTGTCGCCCGGGGTATCTACTCCCATCAGCATCAGGTCTTCATCGCCATCCATGTCGTAATCCATGAACTTGGACCATGGGGTGCTCATTGGAATAAGGGCGGGTTGACTAAAAGGTTGAAAGTTTGTGCCGTTGTATTCATACATTTCGGCAGTCTCACCAAAAGAACCGTCCAGTCCGGTAAGGATGAATTCCAAAAAACCATCGTTATCCAGGTCCGACCAATCTGCATCGCCGTACCACAATCCGGGGAGTCCGAGACCAGTCGTATCCAAGGGAACCAGGGTGTCCAGCTCATTGAGGTAAATCATGGTAGCAGCGTTAAAACTAGCATCAGGACCGGAAATAAGCAGGTCTTGGTCACCATCTCCGTCAAAATCGGCCCAGGAGGAAGTGGTAAAGCTCAAGGCGGGCAGGCCCAAATCTACCAAGACAAAAGTTCCGCCATCATTGCGGTAAGTAGCAGTTTGAGGGCCACTGGCTGTGGTGCCGGAAATCAGTACATCCAGGTCGTTGTCGTTGTCAAAATCAATCCAGTCTACGGTACCGTTCTGAGCCTTAATAAAAGGAGTGGCAATTTCCACCCAGGAAAAGCCCTGTCGTTCCAGTAAGATGGTATTTTGATTGTTGTTCTGATCGATGCCGATCACTAAAAGGTCCTGATCGCCATCCAGGTCGTAGTCGCCCCACATCATGTCGCCCAACACCAGCGAGTCGGGAGCAATGTTGTTGTTCGAAAACCAGCTCTGGGCTTGTGTTCCAGTAGCCAGTAACAGGCAGATCCATAAGAATAAGTTCGGGTATTTCATGGTCAATATAAGGTCGGTGAAATGGGAGTAATTTTATTTAGAATGGTTCTAAATAAGAGTTTCGCGGTGCAAAAGTACGACCTATAAATCCTTGACCAATACCGAATAAAGGGTATATTTTTAAAATTGATTCTTTTTAGACAATTGCGATTACAAGGCTTGATACTTTGTTTTCCAATTGTAGCGATGCTTCGAGGCAAAAAGGCCCTGACTATTTACCGTATCCGAGATGGCAGGAACTACAGATTAGCAATGGCCTGGAGGATCTATCTTATTGATTTTATGCAATTTTAAAGACGTAGGGAATATGCTATTTGTACTCTCTAAGTTAACCCCTTTCAATTTCCCATTTTCATGGATGATCGTGCTATTTTCATCATAATTTGTGTGCTGGTATTATTTGGCTGCTACCTATTGTACAAGCTTTTTTACAACCGTAGAGCGGTTTTTCGGCGTACATTGCGCAAAGCACCCTTAACTCCCATTACGAACGCCAAAGACGGAGAACTGGTGCGGGTAATAGGTACTGTAGACTATTTAGACCAACCTTTGACGGCTCCTTTCTCCAAAAGAAAAGGCGTGTTTTATTACCTGAGAGTTGAAGAACGAAAAACCAGTGGCAGTGGCAGTAGCAAGAGCCACCATTGGACCAAGGTACACGATGAGCATCGGGCCAAACGTTTTTGGGTGGTGGAAGGCAAGCACCGTGCATTGGTAGACGAAGAAGAGGTGGAAGGCTTTCTCGAAATGGATGAAGGAGATGTTACGGGCTTTGGCATTGCTTCTACCAAGCAAATCGAAAAGTTTTTAATGAAACGCAAGGTCAAAACGCATGAATGGTACGGGATGCCCAAAACCTTGGGGTGCAAAGAAGGAATCGTTTCCAAGGGAGAAAGAGTAGTGGTTTGGGGGCGTGCCCAATGGGTGGATGCCGCCGAAATTGAAGGAAGTAAATACCAAGGCAAAGTATTGCGCATCACCGCCACTGATGTAGACCCGGTGCACCTCAGCGACAAGGCCGACGTGTTGAGCATTCGATAAGGCTTGATAGTATTAAAAGTGGAATTCCTTAAACCAGTCGTAACGCTAATTTCGAGTCAAACCTAAAAACTACCGAGTAGCAAAACGGAAGGAGCGGACCTGGAAGTACTAAAATGGTGTCCAATTTCAGGAAAGGCATTTACCGTTCGAATTTTACCTTTTTGATAGGTATAGGTCAAGCGTGGAGCAAACAAGTCAGGCGCTGTAACCGGGCCATCGTAGCGCATTATTTCTACCTTATTGGCCTTCATTACTTTCAAATAGGTATCCGTATACCATAGTTGTTTGGGATGATAAATGGCGAGGGCCCAGCCGGATGTATCCAGCAAAAGAAGTTGATGTTTTTCTGCGTCAAATACGACCCAACGCAGGCGGTCAAAAGAAATATTAGGGCCCATCTCATCGCCGAAAATTTCAAGTGCACCACCCTTTAGTTTAAGGGCATTTTGTTGCCATTGAGTGGCCCAATTAGCTGCTTCAAATGTTTGGATATCACTTGATGCGGTAGGAGGTAGGTGGTCCAACTCGGATGTAGCGTGAACAGCAGTCATTACCTCAATGCTTCCTTTGCGGTAGGCAGTGATAAATACAAAATAGGAAGCAACGATCAGCAAACCTCCTACCAACGCACCAGAAACCATTCCCCAAGGCGCTTCAATCGAGCCATAAAGCATGAGAAACCCACCAATTGCTCCTGCAACAGTGGGTAACATTAGGATAAAAGCACCGGTAACACGCAACACTTCTTTCATTGGGGGGAAGGTGATAAAACTACCTCCCACTAATGTAAATCATTTTGGCTTAAAAATTAGCATAATGCTAAATTTTTTATCAAAATTAAGGTCGGGTTCGTTATTCAGGTTTAAATTGGAGTACCACAGTTTGAAGCAGTCTGTTGAACTGCTTCAAGAAAAAGATCATTGAATCACCAACCGGTGGGTTTCTACCGATTTACCGGATTGCTCAATGGCCATCAGGTAAACCCCTGGCGAGAGATCTTCAGTTGAGATTTGAAGGGATTGGCGAAAGGTTTCGGTGTAAACTTGCCTTCCGGTAAGGTCGTGCAGCTGAAGCTGGTGTTGCCCCAAAGTTTCCGATTGTATTTGCACCATGCCCTGCGCTGGGTTGGGGTAGATGGTAAAGGCTTTAGGATGGTTCCATTCGTTGATACTCACATTGGTGTAATCGCAATAAGGGGCATCGCCGGTGTTGTAGGTAAAACCCGTGGTATCCGAAAAACACCTTAAGTTATTAGGAAAGGTTCCGTCACAAACGGCCACCTGATCAATGTACCAGTCGAACAAGAACTTGTCCGCACCCAAGCGCTCGGTTACATAACTGAAAATTTGATCGTTGCCAAAGCTTGAATGAATGTCAATCCGAAGCATCATGGCTCTCAAGGTATTTCCGTTGATGGTTCGGTCGGCAGCCCCCAGCACAGTGAAAATCAATGTATCTGGAATTGGTTCATTGTAGTATTGGCGATAGTGGACCCAAGTGTCATTGGGTTGTGCGCCAAAATCATAAAGCAGTTGAA
>CALCCE010000255.1 GCA_937899835.1 uncultured Flavobacteriales bacterium
CAATGGGGGTGATGTTGGCCGGGTCGTAAGACAGTGCCAGCACTGGCTGGCCCAAGGCTTCGTCCCATTTCCAATGCCATACGTCATCGGCGGCCGTGTTGGGCCGAAAGCCGTGTTGTAGGGTATGGCCGCTGCCCAATTGCCAGTTGGTGCCCGGGGCTCCGTTTTCGATTACCCGATTTGCGGGTGAAGCTTCAAATACCTGATCGGCATACGGATGGGGCGAGTGGGCCACCCTTGCGGTTTGCTGGTAAAAGCTGGCTTGATCGCTGGTGGCGGTGGCGACAAACTGGCCGGTGTTGTTGGCCTTGGTGAAGGGCAGGTAGGCGCGGGTTTCGCGCCCGTAGGCATCGTATTGATGAAAGGAAACGGCATCGCGGCTGGTGGGCGATTGCTGCCGGGCCACCGTTTGCGAGGGGCGTCCCAAACCATCGAAATACTGCACGGTGGTGGGGCGAAGCTCCACGGGCAAGGTGGCAAAAGCGGCCTCGGAGGCTTCGGCTTGCCGAGCGCTTTCTACCCGGATGTAGTTGTGATTGGTGCTTTGTGCACTTGCGTTGGCCACTCCCAAAAGGAACAGCACGAAAAAAGCGGAAACTGTGGTCAGCGTTTTCATAGCATTGAGCTGTTTGAAGAAGTGAATCAATTGTTGAAATAGTGGTAGGTGGTGCGTTCCAGGATGTTGCCCTCCGCATCGCGCTTGAGGATGAGGCGTCCCAAATCGTCGTATTCGAAGGCCAGGTGCTGGCCGTTGTCGTCCAGGATGGAGACCAGCTCTTGCCGGTCGTTGTACACGAAGGTGGTGTACATGGCATCTACCGGAGCCAGGCGCAGTTCATCCAAATGCACCACCGAACCCGGTGGCGATTCAATTTCCAGTTCGGAGGTTCCGCTGATGGTGATGCGGTAATACACCCAATCCCCGGTTAGGGGTTGCTGGTGCTCGTAGGGGCCGCCGGTGCCGGGTTGGTAATCGACCCACACCTCGTTGCCATTGCCTCGCGCAAAAAAGCCGAGGGTATAGCTTTGGGCAGCATCCAAGCCGCTGATTAAAAGATTACCCTGATCGGTGCGAAAGGCGCGGCTGCCGCTTGGACTTCCGTAAACCGATTCTACATTGTTTTCGCTATACATGACTCCAGAAATGCCGAGCGCCTCGAAGCTGCCATAGATTGTTTCACTTAGGTTGGCGTTTTTGATCTCGGCCACGGGCGAAGGGTAGGCATTGTGCCAACGGTAGGCGGTTTCTACGCCCCTTTCGGGTTGCAAGCCTGCCAACCTGCCAGATGCATCGTAGCTAAAGTGCGCCAGTTGGTCGAAGCTGTTGGTGCTGCGGTTCCAATCGTACACCGCGGTGCGGTGGCCCTGGTTGTCGTAGGAAAAAATGCGGTGGTACACCGTTTGGCCGTCTACCTCGTAGTATTCAGAAATGGGCAAATAGCGGAAGTTGTCGTTTTGCAAGGCCGCCATGTCGGTGCCGTAGTAGGTGCCACTGTGATCGTGCGGATAGGTGACGATTTTCTTTACCACCTCACCGTTGCTATTGGTGGTGGTGATTTCCGATACCCGCTCGTGGTTGGGGTTGTTGTAGGCGTATTGGGTGGTGGTGATCAGTGCCTGCCCGTTGTCGCCCCATACTTTTTCTTCCGATTGAGCAAGGCGCGGCCATTTGACGTTGATATCATAATAGTTGAACTTCACCAGCAGGCAAGGAGAGGTATATTGAGAGCCGAAGGTGAGTATCACGTTTGAGTTTTCAATGCCTTGCCCGGTGATGAGCGGACAAGAGAGCTTTAATCCGTGCGCTACGCCCGAAAACCCACTGGATGGATTGCCAATGTTGCCCAATTGGTAGGAGTTTAGCTTGCGGTGTTTGGGGAGGAAACTCCCCGCCTCGTTGCTGTAAACGATTTGTTCGATCAAGCTTCCGTTTCGAAAATCGTAAGACTGTGAAGGAATCCCCGTCATAAAAGTGGGGGAGCCATCATAGGTATGCCCGGTAGATAGATTTTGATCGATTTGCTCGGCCGTAAAGAAGGAAAAGGACTCCTTTCCGTTTTCACCATTTTCTCCGTGCAGTACGGTTACCTTTTCATAACCCACATTGATGGTGCCTTGTACCAGCGATTGGGTGTTGTAGATCATATAAGGAGCTACCTTGTTGTTCCAATAGTTGTTGCTCCCCGGATCGGGCAGTTGGGCGGGCATCACATGGGTAGGGCGCCAAAGTAATTTTCCGGAAGAAACCGCTTGCCCTTCTTGTTCCATACTATACTCGTATTTCTTTACCATGGGAGCAGGGTCCGTGGCCGAAGCATAGGTGGTAATGCGCTGAATGCGCAAACCTCCCCCGATTTGTTGCCCGGCATAACTGGCATTGCTGAATTGGTGCGGTTCGTAATCAAATAAGGTATAGCCACCGGTGGGGTAGTCGATTCGGCTTAAGCTGCCGTATTGCATTTTGATGGCATCGGCACTGCGGTCGCTGCCTCCGCTGAATTCATATTCTTGTCCCAGGAAATAACATTTAGCAGGAATTTGAACATAGTAACTGCTGGGGTACAATGGGGCAGTAGGTGCCTTGCCGTTGAAATAGCCCCAGTAATCTTTTGCCTTACTTCGGTGACCCGGAAATTGCGCACGTTGGTTATAGGTAAACGTATGGGGTGGGATGCGGTCTCCGCTCATGCCGTTGCTGCCCAACTCTTGCACCGAGGCCAACCAAAGCCGGTTCGATTCGTTGTGATGGGTCAGTTGGAACGATTTAATCAACTGATCGGTATTGAGAGACAGGTTTTTGCGGTATACCTTCACTTCGCTCAACCGCATGGCACCACTTAGGTCATTGCGTCCTCCCATGTAGCTAAACTCAATCCGCTCCTCGATGTAGGCATTCTCCAAAGTGATTTTAGAGATCAGTCGTCCACTGATGTCCACTTGTCGTCCCATCCGTTGCAGTCCGTGGTAGGCTTGGGCGTTTGGGAAAACCGAGGATTTCGTGAAGCTAAATTGTGTAGCCGGGTCATAGCTCAATACATAAGGTTGGTATTCAAAAGAGATGCGTTCTCCGTCTGGCGATTCCACGCTTTTTAGATACCAGGCTGTAGCTTGGTTGCGGGCGGTGGCATAGGGTGAGTTGGGGACACTCATAAGGTATTCCGTCCACTCCACGCAACCGTCGGCACTGCTCCCAAACGTATAGGTATAACCGTCCGGGGTCACAAAGGTCCAACCGTCGGCATCCATCGTGGGGTGGGTCATGGTGACGAAAAAGGGCTTTTCAAACAAGGCTTGCTTGTTGCGATCAAAAAGAAATTTACCGCCGTAGGGCCCAAAGTTGTAGAAGAAAGCGTCCGGTTCCAGGTCGTATTGATCGGTGAGGTAGATCATTTCCAACGGTCCAATGCCAGAACCATAGCCGGTGCCAGAAGTAGTGCCATCTTCGTACACCAATTGGCAGGTGTTGGTAGGAGGGAAACTGCCAATGTCTACCGAAACCGGCAGCTGATGACTCCCCGAAACCAATCCGTTGGTCATGCCGGTAATGCCAAAGTCGGTCAGGTGCCGAATTTGGCGGCTGATGCTGCCCACGCCTTGCAACGACCAGCCTGCGCCTACCGAGGAAGCGATCTGTTCTACTTTGAGGCCCGATGCGTGGTAGCTCAGGCCGATGGGCCAGCTCAAGGTGCGGCCCTGCAAGGTGTGCAGTGGGATTTGAATTTGTGGGGTGCCGGTGTAGTTGCTCACCGGGTGGCTGCCGTATTGTCCCAACGATGCCGCGTCCGGCGATTGAGGAATGTGGGTGGGCGCCAAATTGAGGGCGTGCACGTTGTTGGTACTTTGGGCAAAGGTGGGAAGCGTCAACCCGCAAAAGGCAAGGGCCAAAACGCTTTTTGTCAAATAATTGGGGCAAGTGTTGAACATGGTGGTTAGTTGAAATGAGAAATAAGATAGTACGCGGAGGAATGCGGGCAACGGCAAAAGCTGCCTCCCAACCGGGAAGAACGATCACAAAGACTGGTACTATTCGAAAGGGAATCCTTTTATTGGGGGGTAGAGAGAGGGCTCCTTGGGGGTAGTCAAGTCTTACATTACCTAACGAAGGTAGGGTGTTTTTATTAGCAAATGATCACCGAAAGTTGTCATTTGTGTAAAATCTCTATTTGTAGGTAGGGGGAAATGGGGAAGTAAAAGTGCTAACCGTCAGCTGATAGACTGCCTCCTCTACCTGGTCCCACTTTTGTGTTGCGCGGATTTTGCTGCGCAACGTCTCCCATTTGGATTGACTCAAAGTGTTGCATGAAATTTTCCCGTGCAACGTTTCCCCTTTGGTTTGACTTGAAGCGTTGCATGAAATTATGCCGTGCAACGTTTCCCACTTGAATTAACTCAAAAAGATGCATGAAATTTTAAAGAGCAACCTAAAACAAATAAAATATCACAAAAAAAATAAACAAAATTAAA